>CAKJZJ010000006.1 GCA_918292005.1 Clostridiales bacterium | reverse complement strand
ATATTATATATTATATAAATTAAGCAGTTTAGAGAAAAAATAAAAGAATGCAATATATTATGCATTCATACAAATAATAGAAAAAACATATAGTATATTATTAAAGAAAGGAATTGAGTATGCAAGAAAATTTTATTCATTTTTTATCTATAGAACCTGCAATAATTAATATCAATAGCAAAGAATTGGGCATAATAAACAATACAACAATTTTAGAACAAGACATAATAACAAATTGCAAAACTATATATGTAACATACACACCGATATCAAATAATAACATATACATGCCCTACACATTTCAATTAAATACAGAAAATAATGTGTATAGTAATAGCACAAATATTCAAATCATACCATATCCAAATCAACAATGGGATATAATATTAAGACCAATAGAATATTCAAAAACTGAAGACACAAAAACAATATTAAGCAAAACTATTGACAAATATTATATATCAGCAATTAATAATAACAAAACATCAATTTTTATATATAGCAATCAAAATATTGTATTTAGTAAAACCACCCAATTACTATCAAACATAAAAGTCGACATTCAAAAAAACACCATAATAATAGAAGGAGTAATTGATAATAATAGTAAAGAAAAATATTACATATTGGTGATAGACACATCAACATTTTCAATCATGTACGAAGACATTTGTGAATCAATAGACATAAGCAACGAAAGTATAAAAACAGCAAAAAATATTCACGATATACAAAATCACATCAAAATAAATAAAATAGACTTTTTGTCAAAAAGTCATGATATATATTACACATACCCAGAGAATAATGACATAAATATACAAAATACACATCTAATACCAAAAGCATTTATGCAATGTTTAATTGCACATGATGAACGAAAATTACGAATGTATCTATCTAGTAAATACAAGGAAACCACACTACAGCAACTCAATCACTACTTTGGTAATATTGATGATATACACCTAAACAGACACACTCATACACAGGGTGTAATCAACTACACAATCCTGTCTGATGGTAAATATAAAAACTATGACTTTATAGTGGAAGACAACACAATAATAGATATAATAGAAAAGGACATAAATTAAATTGTAAATAAAATCAAATTGGTGTATACTATAGAAAAAAATAAAAGAGAAATATATAAATGTTGGATGAATATAAAGTAATAGCAATCATTGCCGCCATAGTATTAATATTGCTAATAACTGTTCTGACCAGTAGAACACGAATCGTCAGAACGTACGACAAATACATGCATGTAAATAACCAAGCCAACCTAACTGGAGAACAATTAGCAGTTTTAGCGAAAGATGTTTTAGGATTGAAAGATTTAAAATTTGCACTAACAAAAAACAAATTAGGAGATGCCTACTCCCCAAAATACAAGACACTGATAATTAGTGAAGAAGTATGTAATACAGCGTCGCTATCTTCGATGGCGATAGTTTCACACGAACTAGGACATGCTACTCAAGATAAAGAATCTACAGTATTATTTTGTTCTTCTAGATTATTTACAATGATTACTAGACTTACCAACAAATTTATCATTCCCCTTCTTATCGTTGGACTATTCCTGTATTTGTTTAAATATCCAAACGAAAGTCTAGGCGCATATCTAATGATTACTTCTGGTATTTTATTTGCTATTCACGTACTTAATCAAATACTTAATATCCCTTTGGAATACAACGCCAGCTCTCGAGCACTTAAATTTTTAAAAAAGTATCAATTATTATCTCCATCTGAATACAGAAAAGCAAAACACCTACTCAATATCGCCGCACAAACATATATTGCTGGACTACTAGATGGATTATTCATATTCAACAAGAAAAAGAAATGACACCATATCGGTGTCATTTTTACGGTTCAATATTAGTTATACAAACTCCTGAGTTTTTGCCATTCATGACAGAAATACCATTTGCTCTACATATTCCATCTTTATTAAACAAACACTCTGCACTACATTCTATACTTAAATCTCTATTGTGTCGATATGGATGTATCTCTGGGGCCGTCTCAAACATATCTCTACTAATATCTTGCCTTTGATTTGAATTAGGATTATTATCCCTAATAAATGTAGAGCATTCACAATTCCTAGATACTTTTATTTTTCTACTCATACAAGCATAACAATTATTATATTTGCAATTTGTTTTTTTACATTTTAAATCCATATTACCCCCATTAATTATATTTTTAACGCATAATTGACTTTTATACTCTATGAAAAGCATTTTATAGTTGACAAAATTACTTTTTGACTATACACTAAAAATGATAGATAAAAAGGTAGGTATTTATGAAAGTAGTATTATTAAAAGATCTAAAAGGAAAAGGCAAAAAAGGCGATATAATCGAGATTAATAATGGATATGCTATGAATTATTTAATTCCACAAGGAATTGCTAAAGCCGGTACAGCATCCAATTTAAACGAAGCAAACCAAGCTAAACAAGCACAAGCATATCACGATGAACAAAATAGATTGCAGGCTATAGAAATAAAAGGCAAACTAGAAAAAATACAACTCAACATAAAAGTAAAATGTGGAGCTACTGGTAAAGTATTTGGCTCTGTTACAAACAAAGAAATATCAGAAGAACTAACAAAAATCGGATTTAATATTGATAAGAAAAAAATAGTTACCGATGCTATAAAAACTATAGGTCTTTTCGAGATAAATATAAAATTACACCCTACTGTAACAGCAAAACTAAAAGTAGAAATATCTAATGCAGAATAAAAAAGATTACAACATCAGTTGTAATCTTTTTTATTTTTGAATTTCCGACTCATTACCTTTAGGTAATTCTTTAGTTTCATTATTAGCCGTCTCAACTGCATTAATTTCACTCTTTGATGCCCATCTACCCATGACTTCATTCACAGTAGTTGAATACATAAACGCATGTTCATCTATATCATGAACAATTCTACGAAGCAATGTAACCTGAAATTTACTTACCAGACAGGTAATTATGGACTTTTCTTCACCACTGTGCATGCCCACAACCTTGGATAAAGTACATCCACGACCCAATTTTTGCATTAGTTTTGTGCCTATTTCATCAGGTTTCTCGGTAATAATATAGTATGCCTTTACCTGTTGATACCCCTCATTAACAAAATCGGTGCAAACCAAATCAAGCAATAATGCAATAATTGTATAAGGCAAAATTTCAATACCATTAGCAAATATTAGTAGTGTAAGTAGTATTACTATCACATCCACCAAAACCACTATTGCACCTATAGATATTGACTTTTTCTTGTGCCTAACGATGCACGCAATCATATCACTACCACCAGTTGAACCACCGAAACGAACAACCAAGCCCAATCCAATTCCCATTAGTGCTCCACCATATATGGCAGATATCAATGGTTCGTATTGGATATTAATAGGAAGTAATTTGAACAATTCCATAAATAATGAGTATGATGTAATGCCAACCAGCGCTTTTATAGCAAATTTACGCCCCAGTGCCTTTAAAGCATACAGATATAAACCAATATTTAGGATAAAGTAAATAATTGATGATGTAAGAAATTTTATACCTATACCCTCAAATAAAAATTTAATTATCATAGCAAGGCCAGAAAAACCACCAGTAGATATTTTATTGGGTTCCATAAATACACTAAATGCTACACCCATTATCATGGTGCCTATGATTATCATAATAAAATCAATGGTTAATTGCCATTTTTTCTTAATCTTCAAATACATATTTTCTCCTATAATCAAATCTAATAATACACCAAAAAATAAAACTAATCAAATAATAACATACAAAAAAACCATATATCTCAAGATATATGGTTTCTATAACTAATTGGATTTATAATTATTTAAGCTCTACAGTAGCGCCAGCTTCTTTAAGTTTAGCCTCAACAGCCTTAGCTTCCTCAGCAGGAACATTTTGTTTGAGTTCCTTTGGAGCACCATCAACCAAAGCTTTAGCTTCACCAAGACCTAGACCAGTAAGCTCTTTAACAACTTTGATAACAGCAATTTTATTAGGACCAGCCTCTTTTAGAACAATTGTGAATTCAGACTTCTCCTCAGCAGCAGCCTCAGCAGGAGCAGCAGCACCACCAACAACAGCTACAGGAGCAGCAGCGCTAACACCGAATTCTTCCTCTAACATTTTTACTAATTCACTTACTTCCATAACAGAAAGTTTTTTGATTTCTTCTACAAATGATTTTAAATCAGCCATTTTTATTTTTCTCCTTTAATTAATATTCTTAGTTTTGCTTCTCAGCAATTGCATTTAATGCCCTAGCCATAGCAGCGATTGGAGCATTGAGTGTACCCAACAGCATAGCGATAAGTACATCTTTCGAAGGTATTTTAGACAATTCTTCTACTTCTTTGTCATTCATTATTTGACCATTAACAATACCAAATTTAACAGCCATTTTCTTTAGGTCTTTCTGATTTTTACAGAAAACTTTGGCAGGAGCAACTTCGTCTGTGCTATAAGCAACTGCTGTAGTACCTTCAAACATCTTTGGATCATAATCCTTGATGCCTAGATCATTAAGAGCTCTAACTAAAAGTCTATTCTTGAAAACTTTGTAAGAAACATTGTTTTCACGGAATTCCTTTCTCATAGCGGTATCTTCAGCAACTGTAATGCCACGATAATCTACAAAGATTATTGATTTAGCATTCTTAAACTCAGACTTGATATTCTCAACCAATTCTTTCTTCAGTTCTAAATTTGCGCTCAAAATATTATCCTCCATTAGTTATTAAAAACAAAACACCTTATGCCTAAAATAGCACAAGGTGATAAAATCAACTCTATAACTATCCTCGGTAAGCATTCCAAAGAGAAATTTATGACTCACGTCACTTACTGTCTTAGGCAATAAAATATTCTATTTCCGATGTATATTATATATTATAATATCCGGGTTGTCAAGAACAAATTACAAAAAATTGATACAAATTTATATCTCATATTTGTCGATAAATTCATCATATGTTATAGATCTATCAAAGTCTTTTTTATTAGTAATTTTGATAATCCTATTACACACAGTCTGCATGAGTTCCTGGTCATGAGATGTGAGAAGTAGATTGCCTTTATAATTAATTAGTCCTTTATTCAGAGCAGTGATTGATTCTAGATCTAAGTGATTGGTAGGCTCATCAAATATAAGTAGGTTACCTGATGTCAGCATCATCTTTGCAAGCATACACCTTACCTTTTCTCCACCACTGATGACTTTTGCTTTTTTCATACCCTCCTCACCAGTAAACAACATTCTGCCTAGCCACGAACGTACGAATGTCTGTTCTTTCTCTTTGGAAAACTGTGCCAACCAATCAACCAGACTCAAATCACATCCATCAAAGAATGAATTGAAATTCTGTGGCAGGTATGAGAATGTAATTGTTTTACCCCATTTCACAGTACCGGTATAATCTTTATCTAGACCTGCAAGTATATTAAATAAGGCACTAACTGTAGTGCTTTTGTCACTAACTATACCTATTTTGTCATTTTTATTAACAGTAAAACTAACATTCTCAAATACACCAGGCTTAGTCAAATTCTCTACTATGAGTATATCATTGCCTGGTTCTCTCTCCATAGCAAAATTAATATACGGATATTTTCTATTGCTAGGTTTAATATCATTGAGAGTCAATTTCTCTAATTCTTTCTTCCTACTAGTAGCCTGTCTAGACTTACTAGCATTGGCTGCAAATCGAGCAATGAATTCTTGCAACTCTTTTGCTCTAGCTTCCATTTTTTTGTTTTCTTCCTTTTGTTGTCTCAAAAGCAATTGACTAGTCTCATACCAGAAATCATAGTTACCCAAGTATATATTAATCTTGCCATAATCAACATCACATATATGAGTGCATACATTATTCAGAAAGTGTCTATTGTGAGAAACAATGATGAGAATATTTTCAAAATTGATTAGATATTCCTCTAGCCATTTCACCGACTTGATATCTAGGTTATTTGTAGGCTCATCCATAATTAAAATATCTGGATTACCGAATAATGCCTGTGCTAGCAATACTTTCACTTTGATAGGAGCATCCAGTGTACCCATCATGGCATAATGTAATGATGTATCCACCCCTAGACCATTGAGCAGTATTCCAGCATCACTTTCTGCTTCCCAACCACCGAGTTCAGCAAATTCTGCTTCAAGCTCAGCTGCCTTCATACCATCTGCTTCATTAAAATCTGGTTTCGCATACAATTCATCTTTTTCATGCATTATCTGAACAAGTCTTTTGTGACCTTGCAATACTGTATCCATTACAGTGTAATCATTGAATGCTTCTTGATTTTGATTTAACACAGACATACGTTCGCCAGGAGAAACAATCACTTCACCCTTCTGTGGCTGTAATTCTCCAGATAAAACTTTTAAAAATGTAGACTTACCTGCACCATTGGCTCCAATAATACCATAGCAATTGCCTTTAGTAAATTTCAAATTTACTTCATCAAATAATTTATTGCTGCCGAATTGTACACAAACATTGTTTACTTCTATCATAATACACTTCCATAGTTACTCTATATAGATAGTTTAACCAAATGGCATATTTAAGTCAAGTATATAGATGTATCTTTAAAAATTATTATAAAAAATCACGTAAAAAAGCCAAAAAATATAAAATATCATAAAGGGTATTGCAAAATGAATTGATTTATTGTAAAATATAAGTATTAAAATCGAGGGGTATGGGAAAATGTATAAAAATAAGAATTTAAGTCCAAAAGCACAAGAAATATTTGATAGTCTGAGAAATAATGAACCAGTAGATGTGAATTACATATCTGGTCACCTACCAGAACCTATTCCATTCCAAAATGTATATTATATGGAAAAAGATTCTAATGGTAATGATTTTGCTAAAAGAGTTAGTCCAGAAAAACTTTTAGCTGCTCTAGGAGAAGTAGCTTCTGCTACAAATGTAGAAGACAGACTAATCCATGGTACTGTAGCATATAACAATGTTGCTTCTGCTGCTGGCACTCTTGCACAAAAAGGTTATGGATTTTATTGGGGTCAATATTCTGTAGATATGACCAAGACTAGTATTCCTGCAGTAGAAATGTTGGTTGCACTGAAAAAAGCACTTGCTAGTGCTATTATACCTACACCAAGTAACAAATACACTCCTATTTCAAAAGTATATACTGATGAACAAGATATTGCAGAAATAACTGGCTATAAAGAAAATTAATATTTAACAAACAAAAAAATCTAATTGAAATTCAATTAGATTTTTTCTTTTCTTTATAAAATTAATATTGAACTTTGATACCTGGACCCATTGTGCTAGATACTGAAACAGATTTTACGTATGTACCTTTTGCAGCAGCAGGTTTAGCTTTAATAAGGGCTTCCATAACTGTATTTAGGTTCTCTGTTAATTTCTCTACACCAAAAGATGCTTTACCAATGATAACGTGAATAATATTGTGTTTATCTAGTCTATATTCAACTTTACCAGCTTTGATCTCGGTAATAGCCTTGGTTACATCGGTAGTAACTGTACCACTCTTTGGATTAGGCATTAAGCCCTTTGGTCCCAAAAGTTTAGCAATTCTACCAATAACAGGCATCATATCTGGAGTAGTAACGCAGACATCAAAACCGAACCAATTCTGAGACTGAATCTTTGTAATCATTTCTTCTGCGCCAACGAAATCAGCTCCTGCCTTTTTAGCGAGATCAGCATTATCGCCCTTAGCAATAACCAAAATCTTTTTGGATTTACCAGTACCATGAGGCAATACAACTACGCCTCTAACTTGTTGATCAGCATTTCTACCATCAACACCTAATTTTACGTGCAATTCAACAGTTTCATCAAACTTTGCTTTTGCAGTCTTTACTGCCAAATCTAGTGCTTCTACTACTGGATATTGAGTAGTTCTATCAATCAATTTAGCAGATTCTAAATATCTTTTACCTTTCTTCATAATTTTCTTCTCCTTGTGGTTATAATGAATAAATTATTAGATTTTTTATTCTCCCACTTATTCTTCTACTGTCACACCCATGCTTCTGCAAGTACCCTCTATCATGCTCATAGCACTCTCTAGACTTGCTGCATTTAGGTCTGGCATCTTTAATTCTGCTATCTCTTTAACTTGTGCTTTTGTAATCTTTGCAACCTTATTCTTAATAGAATTTGCGGAAGCAGTCTCAATACCGCAAGCTTTCTTTATAAGAACTGCTGCTGGTGGAGTTTTAAGCACAAATGTGAAAGATCTATCTGCATAAATTGTAACTACTACTGGAATAATAAGTCCAGCTTTTTGTGCAGTTTTTTCGTTAAAATCCTTTGTAAATGAAGGAATATTGATACCATAAGGTCCAAGAGAGCTACCTACTGGAGGTGCTGCTGTTGCCTTTCCTGCTGGTAATTGCAATTTAACAACTGCTGTTATCTTCTTTTCTGCCATTTTTATCCTCCTGCCAAAATTAATTGGCAAATGTGGTATAAGTGAAATGCATTGAAATAGATTTACATTTCTCCCACTATATTTTAAGTAGAATACATCTACATAAAACCAAAATTATATCTTTCTAACTTGCTCAAGGCTTAGGTCTACTGGAGTATCTCTACCAAACATCTCAACCAATGCCTTACACTTAGCATTTTCTCTATCTACAGAGATAATTGTACCTACAAAACCATTTAGTGCACCATCAATTACCTCTACCTTATCATTCTCAGCAATTGTGATATCTACTACGGTATTTTTCTCTAGATGCATCTTACGAATTTCTTCTTCTGTTAGATGTAAAGGACGACCTTTAGGTCCAACAAAACCAGTAATTCCCCTAGTACGTGTAACAGCGTGCCATATATCATCACCATATATCATCTTGACCATGATATAGCCTGGCATAACCTTTCTAGAAACAATTTTTTTCTTGCCATCTTTTTCTTCAACGACATCTTCCATAGGTATAACGATATCGAAAATACGCTCTTGCAAATTGTATTTATCTTTAACTATTTCCAAATTCTCTTTTGCAACATTTTCATAACCAGAGAAAGTATGCAATACGTACCATTTTGCATTAGCCATATTGCTCTCTACCTTTACTTCGGTAGTATCATCTATTTTATTCTCGTTAATTGCTGGTTTAACTGCAGATTCAGTATTAGTCTCTGCCTTGGCTTCAACAATAGCATCATTAGATGATTCTGTTGCAATAGTTTCTAATTCTTCGTTTTCCACAGAATTCTGCTCCTTGTATCTCAATAATCAAACTTTTAAGGTAATAACAAATTGTAAACTAAACTAAACAATCTGTCCACACCGAAAAGCAATAGTGTACACACAGCAACAACTGCTATAACTACACATGTATTTTTAACTACTTGACCAAAAGTAGGACGAGATACTTTCTTAAGTTCACTCAAAACTTCAGTTGCTTTTTTCTTAAGAGATTTTTTCTCTTTTTTAGGAGTACCTTTGTTTTTACCTTTGTCTTTACCCTGTTTGCCATTATCATTGGCATCTTTAGATGTTTCTTTATTCTTCTTTTTACCCTTAGGAGTTTCCTCGGTAGCAGTTGTTTCTTCTACATTTTCAACTTCTACATTTTCTTCTTGGGTGTCTGGTTCAATAATTTCAACATCTTCATTTTCAGACATTTTTTTATTTTTTGCCATTTTACAATTCCTTATATAATTATTTGGTTTCTTTATGAACTGTGTGCTTTTTGCAGAATTTACAATATTTCTTTACTTCGATTCTATCTGGATCGTTCTTTTTGTTCTTTTGACTATCGTAGTTTCTCTGTTTGCATTCTGTACAAGCGATGATAATATTGTCTCTCATAATTTTTCTCCTTGCTATCTTACTTAGCCAGTAAATTTTAACATAGTTAATATACATTGTCAATGCCAATGCAATAAAAAATAGAGTCTTTCACGCTTAACTCTACTTACTACCTTATATAATATATAATATTATGCTCAAAAAATCAAGTGTTTTTCTGAAAATTTTTATACAACTTTGCAGAAAGATACAGAAAAAATGGACTAGTAGTCCTAGTCCATTTTACATATCTCTTTCATAATCATTTTTAGTTGCAGTACTCTCGCCCTTTTTCTTCTGTCTAAAATAATCGGTCATATCATCACCAGTTTCTGCGCTAGCCTGATTAAACTCGTCATATCTATTACTTAGGTTCTTAGATACTTGATCGTCCAATTCTGACCTACGTTGAGAGAAGAAATCGAATATATTGCCCATTTTATCATCAGAAGTAGGAGTTTCTTGCTCTTCTTCCCAATCATGTTCATCTTCTGTCTGCTCTTTATATTTCCCAATTCTACTCAATCTATCTTTCAGCGACTGGGCAGAAGAATAACCACCTGCTGCATGAGTATTATCTTCAGCCACAGTATCATTCTTGCTAGACATATACTGTTCAACCACAGATGTTGGTTTAGGCTCTTCTTTTGCCACTTCAGGCTCAGGTTTCTTAGGCTCAAGTTTAGGCTCTTCTGGTGTGGTTTTTTGTTTTTGCTCGATATCCTGAGTTAATCTATAAGCAAGTGAATCGGAGTCTTTTTCCGTTTTAGCTGTATCCAATTGGGCCAATTCTTCCACAGAATCACGTATATTCTCATAATCTTGAACAGGAGTATCCGAAGCCACCAATGAATCTTTGTCTATCATTTCTTTTACTCTTGCCCTATCAGATTTTTCCAACATATTTAGTGCTTTTGATTCATATTTGTCACTAAGTTTATTGTAACTCTCAATAAACGAATCTAGAGCAGGTTTAGTTTTGTCATTAAATTCTTTTTCTTGTGCTATAAATTGCTCATTTGTCCCAGAAACTTCTTCAATACATTTATCAAGCAATTCATTCAACATTTTATAATTCTTTTCTTGCAAAAAAGTATTCTCGATGAGTTTATATTGAGAATTGAAACTATCCAATATGGTATTGCTAAATTCATTATTAAGTTTGGTCAAAGCAGACAATCTAAACGAAAAATATTTGCCGTAAGCATCTAAAAATTTTTCGTCCAAAAGTTTATCTAAAAATATAGAAAACTGCTTTTTTGCGAGAATAAAACTAGCATCAAGTTTATCGTCGTCAACGACTTTACGCTCTCTCCCCTCATCGGCATCATCGTCATCAACTTCTTCTTGTTTCAATACTACACGAAAATACTTGTATGCTTCTTCCATAAAATTAGAAACATCACTAACATATTCAGCTAATTTGGTTTTTAGAGTATTTTGAAGGTAGCCATTAATTTTATCAACACCTTCCAAAACATACAGAGTAGCCTTGGCATTTTTACCATCATTGGTCTTTTTATTGAACGAAACTTCAAAAACTATCTCACCATATCCTAGTAAAGTTCCTACACAAAAAATCGAATTGCCAAAAGATGTTTTCTTTAATTTGTTTAACTTAAGCAACTCTTCAATGATAGGTCTGGACAAGAAATAATGCCCTTCATCATCATAAGAGCCTAATAGTTTATTTTTGATAACGTCAATTTTCTCAGTAACAAAATCATCCTGAGTAATTTTCCTTGTCAATCCACCATCTTCTACCATATTATTACCTCTAAGTAAATTATATCATATAGGACTAAAAAAGAAAAACGAATAATAAATTAAATTTCTTAATTTTTGATGTGCATTAAAAACAGAAAATATACATCATGAATTATTCCAATCGAATAAAATTGCGTTTTTTGAAACTATGCAAATATCATAAAAAATCCTAAATATAGCTATAAAAATATTTTTTGCATAGTACCATAAAGAAGCACAAAAAAAGAAGTCATACGACTTCTTTTTTATAGATGTAATTACTCGATGATTGAGCTAACAACACCGGAACCAACTGTTCTACCACCCTCACGGATAGCGAATCTCAAACCTTGCTCGATAGCGATTGGAGTGATAAGTTTGATAGTCATTCTAACGTTATCACCTGGCATAACCATTTCAACGCCTTCTGGCAATTCGATAGTACCAGTAACATCAGTTGTTCTGAAATAGAATTGTGGTCTGTAACCATTGAAGAATGGAGTATGACGACCACCCTCTTCTTTCTTCAATACATATACTTCTGAAGTGAAGTGAGTATGTGGATGAATAGAAGCAGGTTTAGCAAGAACTTGTCCTCTTTCGATTTCGTTTCTCTGAATACCACGTAGTAGTAGACCAACGTTATCGCCTGCTTGAGCCTGATCAAGCATCTTTCTGAACATTTCAACACCAGTAATAACTGTTGTAAGCTTTGAACCCATACCAACGATTTCAACTGTATCACCAACTTTTACAGTACCTCTCTCTACTCTACCAGTAGCAACAGTACCACGACCAGTAATTGTGAATACATCTTCAACTGGCATTAGGAATGGTTTATCTGTATCTCTTTGTGGTTCAGGAATGTAAGTATCAAGAGCTTCCATAAGTTCGTTGATGCATGCACATGCAGGATCATCAACTTTACCATCTTTAGCAGCCTCTAGAGCCTTTAAAGCGGAACCTTTGATAATTGGAGTAGTATCTCCAGGGAATCCATACTCTGTTAACAAATCTCTGATTTCCATCTCAACTAATTCAAGAAGTTCAGGGTCATTAACTTGGTCGGTTTTATTCATGAATACTACGATGTAAGGAACACCAACTTGTCTAGCAAGAAGGATGTGCTCTCTTGTCTGAGGCATTGGACCATCAGTTGCAGCAACAACTAGGATAGCACCGTCCATCTGAGCAGCACCAGTGATCATGTTTTTAACATAGTCAGCGTGTCCTGGACAGTCAACGTGTGCATAGTGTCTTTTGTCTGTCTCGTATTCAACGTGTGCGGTATTAATTGTAATACCTCTTGCTCTCTCTTCTGGAGCTTTATCAATAGCACCATAGTCCATTGCAAGTGCCTTGCCCTGAGCAGCTAGTGTCATTGTGATAGCAGCAGTAAGAGTTGTTTTGCCGTGGTCAACGTGTCCGATTGTACCTACGTTAACGTGAGGCTTAGTTCTTTCAAATTTTGCTTTTGCCATTTTTAAAATATCCTCCTATTAAATTTATTAAAAATTAGCCTTTTTTATTTTCGCCAATAACTTTATCGGCAATATTTTTTGGAACCTCTAGATAATGAGAGAATTCCATACTGAAGGTTCCACGTCCTTGTGTCAAACCACGAAGATCTGTAGCATAACCAAACATTTCTCCTAATGGTATGTCAGCATGGATAACTTGAGTACCGTTACGCAAATCTGTTCCACTGAGCACTCCACGACGACGGGTAATATTGCCCATAACGTCGCCTAGATAATCATCAGGTGTTTCCACCTCTACTTTCATGATTGGCTCTAGAAGTACTGGATCAGCCTTTCTAGCACCCTCCTTGAAAGCAAGAGAACCTGCAATTTTATATGCCATTTCTGATGAGTCTACATCGTGATAAGAACCATCAAAAAGCGTAACCATAAAGTCTACAGTTTCAAATCCGGCAAGCACACCATTCTGTTTTGCCTCTTGAATACCTGCGTCGATTGCTGGGATATATTCCTTAGGAATAGCACCACCAACGATTTTGTTTTCGAATTTATAACCTTCGCCTGGTTGTAATGGAGTAAGTTTAACCCAACAGTGACCATATTGTCCACGACCACCGGATTGTTTAATATACTTACCTTCTACTTCAACTTCTTTTCTAATAGTCTCTCTATAAGCAACTTGTGGAGCACCAACATTGGCATCTACCTTAAATTCCCTTTTGAGTCTATCAACAATTATTTCAAGGTGAAGCTCACCCATACCAGCGATGATTGTTTGACCAGTTTCTTGATCAGTATATGTTTTGAATGTTGGATCTTCTTCTGCTAGTTTTACGAGTGCTATAATCATTTTTTCTTGATCCTGTTTGGTTTTAGGCTCAATAGCAACTCTAATAACTGGCTCTGGGAAATCCATACTTTCTAGAACGATTGGCTTATTTTCTGCACAAAGTGTATCACCTGTAGTAGTATCTTTCAAACCAACGATAGCGATAATCTCACCAGCATATGCTTCTTCGATTTCTTCACGATGATTTGCGTGCATTCTAATAAGTCTACCAATTCTTTCTTTTTTATCCTTGCAACTATTGTATACGTAACTACCAGCAGTAAGCACACCAGAATAAATTCTAAAGAATGTAAGTCTTCCTACATAAGGATCTGTCATAATTTTGAATGCAAGACCTGCAAATGGTTCTGTATCAGAACTATGTCTATCTTCTTCGATATCTGTATTAGGCTTTGTACCCCTAATAGCTTCGATATCTGTAGGTGCTGGCATATAATCTACTATAGCATCAAGTAATTTTTGAATACCTTTGTTTTTGAATGATGTACCACAAACTACTGGATTGATTTTACCAGAGATAGTACCCAAACGAATACCTTTCTTTATCTCTGGGACCGTCAATTCACCAGTCTCGAAATATTTCTCCATAAGTGCATCATCTTGTTCGGCAGCAACTTCTACCAATTCTGCTCTCATTTTTTCTGCTTTATCTTTATATTCAGCAGGAATATCAATTACATCAAATTGTTGTCCGAGGTCATCTTTATACATAGTAGCATTCATTTCAACTAGGTCAATAATTCCCTTGAATTCGTCAGCCTCACCAATAGGTAATTGAATTGCAATGGCATTAGCTTTTAATCTAGTCTTCATGCTCTCAATAACTCTTTCAAAATTTGCGTCATTGATATCCATTTTATTAACGTAAGCCATTCTAGGTACGTTATATTTATCAGCAAGTCTCCAGTTGGTCTCAGACTGAGCCTCAACACCTGCTCTTGCACTAAATACAGCAACTGCACCATCTAGAACTTTTAGGGATCTATTAACTTCTACTGTAAAGTCAACGTGTCCTGGAGTATCGATGATATTGATCTGATGATCTTTCCACATACATGTAGTTGCAGCACTAGTAATTGTAATACCTCTCTCTTGTTCCTGTGCCATCCAGTCCATAGTAGCTTCACCTTCGTGAACCTCACCTAATTTATGGGTTTTACCAGTATAGAAAAGTATTCTCTCTGTAGTCGTAGTTTTGCCGGCATCTATGTGTGCCATAATTCCTACGTTTCTTAATCTTTCTAGCGGAGTCTTTCTTGGCATAATTATTTCTCCTTAATTACCAACGATAATGTGCGAAAGCCTTATTACTTTCAGCAATCTTATGAGTATCGTCTTTCTTCTTGTATGCTCCACCTGTACTATTGTAAGCATCCATTATTTCATTCGCGAGTTTGAGCTCCATGCTCTTTTCATTTCTCTTTCTAGCGTAAGTAACTAACCATCTAATAGCAAGAGTCTGCTGTCTAGCTGGAGATACTTCGATAGGTACCTGGTAGTTACTACCACCCACTCTTCTAGCCTTGGTCTCTAGTAATGGTTTTAGATTTTCCAATGCTTGAAGGAAGTACTTATCTGGTTCTACGCTTAATTTTTCTTTGATTATATCAAATGAACCGTACACAATTCCTTCTGCAGTTGCCTTTTTGCCGTCTAGCATTACTTGATTGATAAGTTTAGTAACAATCTTGCTATTATACACGAAATCAGGCAATACATCTCTTTTGCGTACACCACCTCTTCTTGGCATATTTTTTCTCCTTATTATATTTTTAAGATATGAGCTAATGCTCACAAAATTTTATTAATTATTTGCCTTTTTTGGCACCATATTTCGATCTAGCCTGTTTTCTTTTTGCTACACCGGCAGTATCAAGTGTTCCACGAATTACATGATAACGAACACCTGGCAAATCTCTAACCCTTCCGCCACGGATAAGAACAACACTATGCTCTTGTAAATTGTGACCTTCGCCAGGAATGTAAACAGTACCTTCCTGTCCATTGGATAGTTTTACCCTACAAATCTTTCTCAAAGCAGAGTTTGGTTTCTTTGGAGATGTAGTAGTAACACTCAAACAAACACCTCTCTTCTGAGGATTTTCATCTAGGATAGGAGTTTTTGATTTAACTGCAACTTGTTTTCTACCTTCTTTAACTAATTGTGAAATTGTTGGCATTTTGTCCTCCTAAATTTATTAGTAAGTAATCGCATTCAACCCTTTGCATTACCTACAGGGAAATCCCACATGGCACACTAGTGAAATCCACTACATATTCTAGCGTGGGACAGTTTCTAATCATTTCATTCACACCGTAGAAACAATCAAAAACTACTAAATGAACATATTTCATTCAGTTTACTATAATACGTTGTATAGTTTAACAAATATAAACCCCAATGTCAACATTTTTTATCATTTTTAATACCTAATTATTAACAATAAATTTTAACGTATTACTAATAATATATTTAATTCAAAAAAACAAAAAAGATAGTGCCTAACACTATCTCAAAAAATTACATTACATACCCATATAATCATCATGATCATCTACAGGAATTGAATCAAAAGGTACAACACCAGCATGAGTGCAAGCAGCGCGTAAATCTCTAGCAACCATTTTCCTATACAGATTTTCTTGTTTGCGTCTTTCTTCCTCTTCTAGACGTAGTTTCTCCTGTTTGCGTCTTTCTTCCTCTGCTCTTGATTTTTCTTCTCTAGCCAATTCTTCTTCACGAATCATTTTTTTCAGTTCATCATCAACTGGAAATTTCTCACGATCATCTACCATAATACACCCCATACCCTATAAATTATGATAGTCTATCATAAATAAATCACAAATTCAATACCTAATATAAATGTTTTTAGATAAAAAACAAAAAAAATTAGCAAAATGCTAATTTTATTATACTGCTTTATTTTTATCATTAAGAGTGGACTCTATAAGTACACAAATTTCTTTTGGATGAGTTCTGGATACTATCTCAAACGTACTAGGTTCGGGAATCTCACAATCAAAAGCAAATGCACATTCTAGATACGAGTCAAGCATTGCTCTAGCATTATTGTGAGCCATCTCGACAGTGTCTCCATTGGTCACTAGTCCCAAATCGAACATTGCTATAATATAACATTTATCATCATCATCGTAGTATAAAACGGCTGGATATGTGTATTTTTTCATAATCTCTCACTCAATAATCATTAATCACGTTTTTCTTATTCTAACACAAAAATCACTTATTGTAAAATTTTTTTCTTTTATTTTATGACAATTTGTCGCCTATTAGAACCAACTAAGACTAAATCGAAGAAATAGGTAAACTATATACATTATTCATCTTTTTTCTAACAAATGTTCTGTTCTTGCGACAACCCGACTCAAATAAGATATATACTAGGTCATTATTAATCACAATTTCTTCAGACATAGCAGGAATAGTTCTAGAAGATAACAGGACTTCATCATCCAGATACCAAATAGGAATTTCATATAGTCCTACCCTATAAGTATCATTCGCTTCATGACTCAATACTGAATCGTATTTATAAATGACTGAGTCATTTAAACCATACGAAGTGGATACAATAATTTTGCCATCAACATTAATCTGTATCCCCTGTACCAAGTCTCTAACCGACATTGCTTTGCCTGGTATTTGGGACAATAAACCATATTTATTATTCTCAGATATCTGAAAACCATATACTATAGAGTGATTGGTTTGACCATTGGCAACACTAATGTGATGATTTTCATCAGTTTCATATTTGCCTTTTTTATAAAACTCACCTACCCACAGATATCCACCATCTGCAAATATATAATCTGCGCCACACAGAGCATCAAAATCATCTATAATTGTCACTTTTTCCCCATTTTGCACATTGTCAACACCAGTAAGCAAAAATCTATAACAACGACCTTCTGAAGCAATCCAAATGGTACTACCAGCCGAGCAAATACCACCAGCATGACCTGCAAATGTTCTATCTTCTCCGTATTGCAACATGAAATATTTCTCAATATTGCCACTTTCGCCATCTACCACGTATACTCTTGATGCAGAATTATCACTCATATAGCCGGATATTAGGTATTTATTGCGACCTTCAATTCTGGTAAATCCTTGTGGACAAAATGAAGTATCCAGTCCTGGAATTTTAAATTCAACATTGGCTTCATCGAAAAAATCTTTATTCCATGGCCAGAAAAAATAAACACTAAATGATGCTAATACTATCACCAATACAATCGACACAACAATCAATGTGATTTTTAATCCTTTTGACATACATTTACCTCATTATTGCATTCTAACAATAATCTAACACATTACAGACAAAAAAACAAATAATTATCAAAAAAACAAATAAAAAAGACACTAAATAGTGCCTTATTTATTATGCTTCTCTAACAACCTCTGCAGCAGGTATTGCATGCACAACACTTGCCTCAGCTTTAGGTGTTAATCCATCTCGCTCTAGTCTATCACAAACATATCTAGCAGCCTTTTTTAAATGTGGATTGCCAACCATATCCAACTCTAGATATTTCTTGCCATTTCTCTCTACAACTTTGTATGTTGTACCATCATTAGCAATAGTCCTACCTTTAATATTGGTATCATTATCATTAGTAAGAATATTAAAGGTGTTTCCAACTCTCTTTCTATATACAATACTTTCGACTTCGCTTGTGTTCATAATAATTCTCCTTTGAGTTATTAATCCCCCAATTAAAGCTTTCACTTTCCCATTATAGAGCATTGCATTTCCACCACGAACAACCACCAATTGTTCATGCAATCATCTAATTACATACATATTATATAATAAAAATGATTATTTGTAAATACTAATTTCAAAAATAATTAAAAATATTATCACTATTATGCAAAATATTAAAAAAATTCCCAATAAAGCCAAATAGTACGGCTAATTGGGAATAAAAATATTAAATAATATCTTCGTTATTGTCTGCAAATAGTTTGGTTGTTTCTTCATCCATAGAAGCAATTTCTCTAATTTCTTCTCTAGTATCTCTAAAATCCAAATCTTTAATATCTTTGTATCCAGTACCTGCAGGTATCTGTTTACCAATCATTAGATTTTCTTTTAGACTAACAAGATGATCCACCTTACCCTTTACAGAAGCATCGGTAAGAACTCTAGAAGTTTCCTGGAATGATGCTGCAGCTAGGAATGATGGATTGCTTAGAGAAGCCTTGGTAATACCTTGAACCAATCTCTTGGCAGTAGCAGGTCTACCACCCTCTTGAACAATTTTATCATTCTCTGCTTCGAATTGGAAGTGATCAACAATGTCACCAACCAACATGTCTGTATCACCACTATCTTCAACTTTAACATTTTTAAGCATCTGACGGATAATAATCTCTACGTGTTTGGTATTCAATTCAACACCCTGAGATGAATATGTTGCTAGAACTTCGTTTAATAGATAATTCTGAACTTCATTTACACCCCTAGTTCTCAAGAAATCATTAGGATATATAGAACCTTCAGTAAGAACTGTACCAGCATCTACCATATCACCATTTTTAACTTTGAGCACTACACCGAATGGAATAATGTATTTACCATCACCATCTGGATTTTTAACGATTACTTCGTAATATTTGCCACCTTCTTTATTCTGTGCAGCCATTTCTTTTAGAACTACCTTACCTGCAACTTCGGAAATGGTAGCAACACCCTTAGGTTTTCTAGCTTCGAATATTTCAGCAACTCTAGGAAGACCTTGAGTAATATCGGCAGCATTCGCAACACCACCCGTGTGGAATGTTCTCATTGTAAGCTGTGTACCTGGCTCACCGATTGACTGAGCAGCGATGATACCTACAGGCTCACCTAATGGAACAATCTTATTATTAGACATATTTTTACCATAACATTTAGCGCAAATGCCATGTTTTGCCCTACATGTAAGTGCTGTACGAATATTAACTTTCTCTACACCAGCATCTACTACAGCCTGTGCCATTGCTGGTGTAACCATAGTATCAGCAGGAACAATAACTTTTTTGGTTTTTGGATCCAAAACATCATCAACAGTATATCTACCAATGATTCTCTGTTGTAATGAACATACTGGTGTACCATCTTTACTAATAGCGGTAACAACCATACCCTTTACTTTTTCACCATTCTCATGGAAGCAATCTTCCTGAGAAATGATAACTTCTTGAGCAACTGCTTCTAGTCTTCTAGTCAAATAACCAGAGTCGGCAGTCTTTAGAACCTTATCGGCAAGACCTTTTCTACCACCACGAGATGAAATGAAATACTCTAGTGGTGTAAGACCTAGACGGAAATTTGATTTAACTGGAATATCAACCTTTCTACCAGAAGTATTAGCCATAATACCTCTCATGCCACACAACTGTAATACCTGACCAGCATTACCACGGGCTCCAGACTCAGCCATCATTCTAACAGGATTGAGTACATCCATCTTTTTGATAACCAAACCTTCGAGTTTTTTGGTAACATCTTTCCAAAGTTTGATATTCATATCTAATTTTTCATTTTCGGTAATCAAACCACGTCTGAAATATTTTTCATTTTCAGCTATTTGTGCCTCTACATCAGCAACCAAAGTTTTCTTTTCTTCTGGTATCTGCATATCGAACACATTAATGGTAATAGCACCAATAGTAGAATACTTGTAACCCATCTCTTTGATATGGTCAAGCATTTTAACAGTTTCGGTAGTACCTAAGGCATTGAAACATTGACGAATAATCAAGTCCAATTTCTTTTTGGTTACCAAGAAATCTATCTCGTATTTACCTATATTTTCTGGTTTTGTTCTATCAATAAAGCCAATATTCTGTGGAATATTCTTATTGAAAATAATCTTACCTGCTGTAGTCTCTACCCTACGTGTAACAGGTTTTCCTTCGAATTCTACAGTTCTTCTAACAGATATAGGAGCCTGTAATTCTATGATTTTATTTTGATATGCCATCAGTACTTCATCTTCACTTACGAAATACTTACCTGCACCTTTGGCATTCTCTTTTACAATAGTTAGATAATATGAGCCCAAAACCATATCCTGTGTAGGAGTAACGATAGGACAACTATCTGCTGGTTTAAGAACGTTATTGCTAGCAAGCATTAAAATTCTTGCTTCGGCAACAGCCTCTGGGCTAAGTGGTACGTGAACAGACATCTGGTCACCATCGAAGTCGGCATTGAAGCCACCACAAACAAGTGGATGTAATTTGATTGCTCTACCCTCTACTAGTACTGGCTCGAACGCTTGGATAGATAGTCTATGAAGTGATGGAGCACGGTTTAATAGAACTGGATGGTCTTTAATTACTTCTTCTAGTAAGTCCCAAACGACTGGTTTTTGTTTCTCTATTACTCTTTTTGCAGTTTTGAAATTGAGTGAAAGATTTCTCTCAACCAATTTTCTCATAATAAATGGTTTGAATAGTTCTAGTGCCATTTCTTTAGGTAGTCCACATTGGTACATTTTTAGTTCAGGACCAACGACAATAACAGAACGACCAGAGTAGTCTACTCTCTTTCCGAGTAGGTTCTGTCTGAATCTACCTGGTTTACCTTTTAGGCTAGCAGTAAGTGATTTCAATTCCCTTTGTTTAGGGCCTTGAACAGCCTTACCCTTTTTACCATTCTCAATTAGAGCATCTACAGCTTCCTGTAGCATTCTCTTTTCATTTCTAACGATTACTTCTGGAGCACCGATAGATATGAATTTCTTTAATCTATTATTTCTATTAATGATTCTTCTATAGAGATCGTTGATATCGGAAGTAGCAAATCTACCACCATCCAATTGAATCATAGGACGAATATCTGGTGGGATAACTGGAATAACATCCATAACCATCCACTCTGGTCTATTGCCACTACGTCTGAATGATTCGATAACTTCCAATCTCTTTGATTTTAATTTTTTATTGCCTTTAGTTGCTTTGGCAATCTGTTCTTTGAGTTCAGTATATTCTTTTTCTAGGTCAATCTCACTGAGCAATTCCTTAATAGCCTCACCACCCATTCCGGCTCTGAAGCTATCATAACCAAATTGTTCAATTGCTTCTCTATATTCTATATCGGATATTAATTGTTTTTTGGTAAAATTGGTTTTACCTGGATCTAATACAACGTAACTAACATAATATACAATTTTATCCAATTGTCTGCTATTGAGATTGAGCAAAATACCTATTCTAGATGGGATACTCTGTAGGAACCAAATGTGAGCAACTGGAGTAGCAAGCTCTATATGTCCCATTCTCTCACGTCTAACGCTACTCTTTGTTACTTCTACACCACATTTATCACAAATAATGCCTTTATGTCTAATTCTTTTATATTTACCACAATGGCATTCCCAATTCTTTTTTGGTCCAAAAATCCTTTCACAAAGCAGACCAGAAGTCTCTGGCTTATGTGTACGATAGTTGATTGTTTCACTCTTGGTAACTTCGCCATAACTCCATTCTCTTATTTTCTCTGGAGATGCTATACCTATTTTTACTGATGCTAGGTTATTTAATTCAAACATTATTTTCTCCTTTATTCCTCATCAAAATCATCATCAAAAAGTTCTGATTCATTGAATATATTATCGAAATCTTCATCACTTTCCAAATCTTCTTCAAGTGCTTGATCTGCATCTGTATTATTCTCAAATTCAAGTTCAATATCTTTAACTTCTTCTCTAGGTTTGGTTGCTTCAGCGAATGTCTCAATAGTGTCGGAATTAAGATCGCTAAGTGAGAATTCTTTATTCTGAGCATTAAGAAGTTGAATATCGAGTCCTAAGCCCTGCAATTCTTTGATGAGTACCTTGAATGATTCTGGCATACCTGGCTCTGGTAATGGTAATCCCTCTACAATTGCTTTGTATGTAGCAAGTCTACCCTCAGTATCATCTGATTTTACAGTTAACATTTCTTGTAGTAATTTAGATGCACCATATGCTTCCAGTGCCCAAACTTCCATTTCACCAAATCTCTGACCACCGAACATTGCTTTACCACCCAAAGGTTGCTGTGTAACATATGCGTAAGGACCAGTAGATCTAGCATGCATCTTATCGTTGACCATGTGCTCTAGTTTGATATAGTACATATAACCAACTGTAACAGGATTTTCAAAAGGCTCACCTGTTCTACCATCATATAATTGAATCTTGCCATTCTCTGGGAAATTATTTTCAACTAGCAAATCTCTAATATCTTGCTCTTTTACACCATCAAATACAGGTGTCGCAATCTTGATACCGAGTGCTTTTGCTACTAATCCCAAATGAACTTCTAGAACCTGACCTACATTCATACGGCTAGGAATACCTAGTGGATTTAGGACGATATCAATAGGCTGACCATTAGCCATAAATGGCATATCTTCTACTGGCAAAATCCTAGAAACAATACCCTTGTTACCATGACGTCCAGCCATCTTATCGCCGACACTTATTTTTCTCTTTTGAGCAATGGTTACTCTAACCATCTGATTTACGCCGGTCTCTAATTCATCTTTATTCTTTCTAGAGAATACCTGAATATCTACTACTACACCATTGATACCATGTGGTACACGTAATGAAGTATCTTTTACGTCTCTAGCCTTCTCACCAAATATAGCACGAAGCAATCTTTCTTCTGGAGTTGGCTCTGTCTCACCCTTAGGTGTAACTTTACCTACCAATATATCCCCTGGTTTTACTTCTGCACCGATTCTAATGATACCATTTTCATCTAGATTTTTAAGTGCATCTTCACCCAAGTTTGGTATATCCCTAGTGAATTCTTCATCACCAAGTTTGGTTGTTCTACATTTTACTTCTTCTTCCTTTAGAGTAATAGAAGTATATACATCTTCTTTAACCAATCTCTCGGATAATAGGATAGCATCTTCGTAGTTGTAACCTTCCCAGTTCATAAATGCTATGAGCATATTTTTACCAAGAGATAATTCACCACCAGATGTAGAATAACCATCTGCAAGGGTTTCTCCCTTTTTAACTTTTTGACCTTTTTTAACAATAGGTTTTTGATTGACGCAAGACTCTTGGTTGGTCTTGGAAAATTTAATTAATTCATATTTATCTACAGAGCCGTCATCTAGTGCTACTTCGATGGAATTGGAATCCACATAAGATACTGTACCACTATTTTTAGCAACGATTATTGCACAGTTGTCCAGAGCAATCTTATGCTCCATACCAGTACCAACAATAGGTGCTTCGGTTCTAATTAGTGGAACTGCCTGACGTTGCATGTTCGCACCCATTAGGGCTCTCGCTGTATCATCATTCTCTAGGAATGGTATAAGTGATGTAGGTACAGATATCAATTGTCTAGGAGATACATCTACGTAGTCAACCATAGAACTATCTACTTCTAGCACTGTATCTTTATATCTACAAATAATTCTCTTATTTACAAAACTGCCGTCTGGATTTAATGGCTCAATAGCCTGTGCAATATAGCAATTTTCATCTTCATCAGCCATTAGGTATACTACTTCATTGGTAACTACACCCTTAGCCTTATCTACTACCCTATAAGCAGTCTCTATAAATCCATATTCATTTACTCTAGCGAAACTAGACAGTGAGTTAATAAGACCGATATTGCCACCTTCTGGTGTCTCAATAACGCATATTCTACCATAGTGACTATGGTGAATATCTCTGACTTCGTCTGTTGCTCTATCCTTTTTAATACCACCTGGACCTACGGCAGAAAGTCTACGTTTCTGTGCAAGTGAACTTAGTGGATTCATTTCATCCATTAATTGGCTCAATTGGTGGCTAGCAAGGAAGTCTTTGAATGCACGATTGATAGGTCTAGCATTAACTACTTGTGCAGGAGAAATATCATTCAAATCATGTGACTGCAAAGTCTCTTTTACTGCATTAGATAGTTTATTCATACCACTTCTGAATGCATCTTGGAGCAATTCACCAGCACCTTTGATTCTTCTATTGCATAGATGGTCAATATTGTCTATTTCGCCAATACCAGCATTTAAGTCCAAGAAATAGCCAACTGTAGCCAAAATATCATCAATAGTAAGTGTACTACCAACTAGATTTTCTGCATTGGCTCTAATAGCCTCTATTCTTTCTTCTTTAGTTTTGTATTCTTTCAAGATGTCAGCAAGTACAGGATAATAAACTTGTTGAGTAATACCTAATTCTTTTTCATTACATTTAATTACTTCACTTAGTCTTACTCTATTATTACCATATATTTTATGTCTCTTACCATCAACTAGCACCCAAGCACTATTAATACCGCAATGTTGAATCTGATAAGCCTGTTCTTTAGTAATAACCTGACCAGCAGCAACGATAACATTCTTTTTATCCTTGATATCTTCTGCAGCAGTCAAACCTACCAATCTATTTGCAAGAGCAAGTTTTTTATCAATTTTAAACCTACCTACTTCACCAAGATTGTAGAATTGTGTGCTGAAGAATTGTGAGAAAATAAATTGTTTGGTAGCCTCGGCACTAGGAATTTCGCTAGGTCTAGTTTTTCTAGACAATTCAATCAATGCATCATGTTGTGTCTCGTAAGCATCTTTATCCAATGTTGCTTTCATGATTTCATCATCACCAAAGCAATCAAGAATCATATCTCTAGTCAATCCGAAACACTTTAGGAATATACCAAGAGAAATTTTACCACCCTTATCCAAACATACTTTCAACTGATTAGGCTCTTTCTCTTTTTGCTCTATTTCTAGCCAACTACCCCTCTTAGGATTCAAAGTACAAGAATAGATATCTCTACCAGTCTTGTCTACCTTTTTGGAATAATAAACACTAGGGCTTCTAACTATCTGAGAAACTATAACTCTTTCTATACCATTAAAAATGAATGTACCTGCTTCAGTCATGTATGGTACATCACCCAAATATACTTCTTGTTCAATAGCTTCGCCAGTTTCTTTGATAACTAGTCTAACATTTACCTTGAGTGCTACGCTATAGTGACCACCTTTTCTTTTGGTCTCAGCCTTAGATAACTTTGGATGATCTTCTAGTGTATAGCCTAAAAAATAGACTTCTGCTTTACCAGCATAGTCTGTGATAGGAGAAAATTCTCTCAAGGCTTCACCTATTCCGTCCTTAATAAATTTTTGATATGAATCCTTCTGGATTTCAAGCAAATAAGGCATCTCTGCTTCTTTTGATTTACCGAAAGTATAACGGATATTGTTGCCATACTTTACCTTTTTGATGTCTGCAGTATTTAACATTAGGTTAATTCTCCTTGAAACAATTTTGATAATTATTAAATTGTAAAACATGTAGAAAATCGTTTGCCAAAAGATACATTTTCGTATATATTAATGACATAAGATATCCTACAAATCTATTGTTTACACACGTATAAACAATACTTTGCATCTGTGATTCTATCATAAATATTTTTCTGTGTCAATTCTTTTTTTATAAAAATATTAAAGAATTGTTGTTTTTTTTTATAACGAAATAATCAAATTATGCACAGTAAAAACACACAATAAACACAAAAAAAGAAGGCAGTTGCCTTCTTTTTTCTTATTTGGCATATGACATAAGTTGCTCTGGAGTCGAGAAATCATAATACTTCCTAGTATCCCCTGACAAGAAACTTAAATACTTATGTCCCTTTTCATCAGTACGGAGTTCCATCTTTCTATCTAGATGACTCTCATCCATCACATGATAGTATTCTCCATCAAAGTATGTAAATGTCAGTATGTGAGACCCCTGTCCTTCTGTACCATGCCTATTAACAAATATTACATCACCTGGTAGAATATTTGCTATATTATCACAAGTATCATATACACCCTGAGTATCTGGGAATGGACGCAGAACGAGTCCATATCCTAGGTAATAGTAAGCTATTCTAATAAATCCAGAACAATCTGTCAACCAATTGGCATTCAGTCCAACAGCCTTAGAATAAGACAAACTTTGACTTGCTTGCAATCTTACACCTTCGCGAATATGATCTACGACATCATTTATATACCAATATTTATTCTTGCTACCATCCATATAATAATGTATCCCATCTTCTACTAGAATGGTTTTGCCCGATGTGTCAGTATTATCATCGTAGTATAGATTGAATATACTATAGTCAATTTCGCCATCACCATCTACATCTATGTCGTTATCATAGCCATTGTATTTGTAATTAGAATTGGATTTAGTACGTCTACCATCATTCTCAGTAGCAGAAATATTGCTAAATGTATATATCATGAATTCCAGTATTCTCTGACGTTCTTCACTGAGATCCATATACCTACTATCTATCTGATCGTAGATATATTTACACTTACTTGAGAAATCTGGGTAGAACTCCCTATTGCTCTTACCCATTACATTATTAGGATTTCTAGATGAATACATATCTGAAGATGAAGTGTAATTGTAATAATGCCTTGAATCATTTACGATCTTTATGTATTTAGTATTATTATTGTCCGTTTCAAGAGTGGCTTCTTTATCTCGATTGGACTGGTCAACGAAATGGTAAATACCATTCTCATAGTACGTAAACATGAGAATGTGATTAACATCATATCCAACTGAATATATTACATCCCCTGGTAAAATGTTGTCATAAAAATTACCATTGACTTCATTTATCGATCTGCGAATATTACCATTTGGATAATTTCTAACCACATTACCATGAAGAGTATTGCTATCATTGCCATCATCAACACCACAACCTAGTGCGAAGTAAACCATTCTAATAAAGCCACAGCAATCTGTAGTCCAATATGCATTAGCTGCTATTGCTTGATCTTTATTGGATATTCCACCCTTTGCACCATTTCTTACTGCATTTATTATGTCGTTGATATAATAGTATCTAATGCCCGTACCACTCCAATCATAATATCTAATGCCACCATACGAATTATTACATTTAGACACGTCACTGGTGTAGAAGTTGACATGTTGCGATTCATACTCGAAATTTGAATTTGACGAATTTCTATTATTCCCATCAATACCGACAAATGTGTACATTGCCCATTTGGTTATATCCTTTCTATCTTGACTCAATGTTTTACCATTGGAGTCATAGATAGAAAGAATTTTACCATAAATCTCTGCCGAACTACCATTAAGTTCTACATGTGTATTGCTAATACCTGTGCTACTGTAAGACAAAGGCATCGAAGAAGCACTGGAATTGTATGTAGGTGAGCTGCCTGAATATTCGGTAACACCTGCCATAAATCCAACATTCTTTGATGGGCTTTGTTCCTGAAGATTGGCACAAATAACATCTATTGGTGAGTAGTCATTAGCTACTTTGGTTATACGATATAACATTTTAGCCGAAGCAGAACTTTGTGATATTGTAGACCACCAATTTTGTTGTAATACATTTAGATTGTACTCAGGACTATTAGACACTAGTTCCAAGTCAACAGCTGGAGCATTGTAGACCGTTTCGCCTGGGATACTGATAGTATAATACGTATCCGTACTGATAGGTACATTGTTTATTACAGAGTCCATATCGACGGTGTATGATGTATCCAAATTATTGCTAGCATCATAATTCTGATTATTACCTATTACGAATCCATAAGCCGTAAATTTACCATACGATAATGATCTGGTCTCTGTACCACCACCGTATGTAGCATATGTATGATAGGAATAACCAGAATCACCTGTAGCAGGATTTGCTGTAACATAATTAAGCGTATCTGTGTACCAGAATATATTTACAATAGAATCATTCACACCATAGTAGGTCTTGAATGTTTCCGTAGTATTGTCTGTGGCAATAAAGATAATATTGTGAATGGTATTCCCCCTAATATTGCAAATATACTGATCAACTAATTTGGCTATTAATCCACCAGCATAACCATTACCATTGGTAGATGTGAGTGTAATATCGCTAACAGTATTGTTTGTAATAATTATCATAGTTGTATCACCACTCAATTTTCCTACCAAACCAGCCACATATTTACCTGTTATAAAGCAATTGGAGATTGTAGTATTTTCGACTGTGAAATTCTGTTCATATCCTAAATTATTATGATACATACCAATTGCTCCACCAGCATAACCAACATCTGCATCAGCACTAATCATAGCATCTGATACAGATGACTCAGATATTGACATAGGTCCAGCAATACCAACCAAGCCACCAACAAATTCACCTGACAATTCACTAGTTATTAATGCTTCAATAGAAATCAAATCATTTACACCGAAACCAACAACACCGCCTACATTCTTAGGAGCATTAATTTCTGCAGAAACTACTACATTACCACTAATTTTTACATTGTCAGTATAACCAATGACACCACCAGCATAGCCGTCTGGATCTGTAATTGTTACATTACCCGATACTGTAGTATTCTCGAATGAAATCTCGACTATATCATCTTGGATTGTATGTCCTATTATACCACCAACATTGTCGTCGGCAGATATTGTACCAGTATTACAACAATTAGTAAATGATAATTGTACCACACTAGAAGATCCTACTAGTCCACCTGCAGAAGTATTTGATGTTACTGTAGCATTATTAGTCATATCAGTAAATGCAAATGTGGCACCAGTACTTCCAATAAATTTACCAACTATGCCACCGGCACATTCTGTACCAACCACGCTCATATGCTCTGATGTCGTAGCAAACGATGTTGCAATCACTGCACCATCATCAAATAATGGATCTATAACTAATTGATTTTGATGTGTATTAGGATTGGCAGTTGGAGTCAACATCTTTATACAACCAATCAGTCCACCCGCAATAGCACCTTCAATGGTATAATCATCTTCCGCCATCTCATTACTAATGTAAATATTAGGCATATTGTCTCTAATAAGAGCATAACCTATAAGGCTACCTACAGTCTGTGCTTTTAGACTGCCTACCGACTGCGAATCCGTAATAGTGATCATATCGCCATTTGATAGTTTACCAACTAGACCACCTACGATTGAATCTTCAATAGCGAGTTTATCAATATTCGATTTATTTAGACAATTATTGAAAGTATAATTAATCGAACCCAAACCACTTGAATATGATACAAATCCACCGACAACTGCATCTTGAGAATAGATAGCAGAGTGATTGATACATTCGTCAAATACCAATTCAACCGCACCTGTACCTGTAGTCAACGATACGCGACTTACAAAGCCACTCGCATGTTGAGTATTATCTGCCGAACCTATCGTGCCAAGTACTGTACTATGTCTAATTTCCAACTGATTACCTACTATTACACCTACCACACCAGCAGATGTTACTGCATTAATAGTGGCATTTTCACCATTCTGAACATTGGAAATCAGAATGTCAGGTCCTACAACTTGTGCTGCAATACCAGCAGCAAGTGACGTTAATGATACACCTACGTGAGCATATATTTGACCATCATTGATAAGTAATCTATCTTCAATAGTATCTCCGCTATTATTTTTTGCCTCGATACTGATACTCTTATCCATATGGTTCACAATACCAGCTGCTAAATTTCGACCATGTAGAGTCCCTGTATATTTTGATTCATTACTAATCAAAACAATATCTACATTTTCCTTTAGATAAGCAAATAATCCAGCTGTGTATATATTATCATTGGTACCAATGTTATCTTCATCAAATATATTACTATTGACTGTAACACCATTCATGGTAATAGCACTATCTGTTACATAGCCAGCAATTCCCGCAGTGTACATGGAATCACTGATACCAATATTAGCATTAATAGTTACATTGGTTAAACCTACTTGTCCAGTAAGTCTACTAGATATAATACCTAGAGATTTTTGTACATCACGCACATCCGATGTTGTTACATGGGTATCTCCAATAGTAAGAGCAGACGAACCATTAATCGTCAAACCAGTAATATTCAAACTTTCATTAACCTGACCAAATAAGCCATAATTATCATATAAAACACTATCGGAACCAAATCTACTACCTGGAATAAGTTTAGCACCCATTCTGATAGAATGACCATTACCTTTGATGGTAATTTTGCCTATAGGATAATGATATGTACCTATTGGACTCTGATACCATAATGATCCATCTGTAGTATTTTTGGTATTATTGATATTAGTTTTTACATCAATTAAAATTTTTGTTTGTTCTATCCCTTCAACATCATAACGTTTATTGATAGCAGAATATAAGTACAAGAATCTATTATCATCATTTACACCAATAATATTATCATCTACTACATAGACATAATCATAACCGGCCTTTTTATTTGCAGAATCGGCTATTTCTAGACGATTAGCACGTTGTTGCATGTCACTAGCAAATGTCAAAGAATATTTGCTATTAGCATATGATACTGTCCAAAGAGCAGACTCATTGAATATACCTAATACATCAATATCGTCGTCAATTGGTTTCAAACCTTGAGCAAGACCATGGTCATAGTACATTACCTTGCCCTCACCTGCACCATTGCCAGATTTATAATAAACTGCAGTATTAGACATATTGATAAATGTTGCATCTAATGGCTCTGCATCTAGACTGGATTGATAATCATATATCATAGCAAGTGTAATATTGCTACCCTCGTCACCAGATATAAATGAAATACCACTATAGAATACATAATGGTTCACATACCAGTTACTATTTTTGGATGTATTCTGCATAGTAAATGCAATGGACCTAATATTATCCTGAGAGATTCCCGACTGAATTGATACATCAATATTAGCAGAAACTTCATTGATAATCATATGATCGGTTGCACCAGCGACACCACCAAATCTAACAAATGGAGTATCGTAAGCAATTTGTGTAACTTCGGTTACTATCACATCAATATTATCTATGTAATTGATGGTATCTAGACCAACCGCATAAGCAACTACACCACCTGCACTAGGTAATCCATCACTAAATACAAGCGAATCATCAGTGTTTTCTCCTGTTACCTTAAAGTCTACAGTATTTACTCTAGCACTTCTAATATTGGTATATTGAGCATAAGCAATAATACCGGCAACTAGATTATTACCATACAGACTACCATAGAATGAGTATTTACTATTATCACTTAGTGTCGAAGTATTATCAATGTATACGTATGATGCATGACCAATAACACCACCAACCATATAATTAGCATGATTTACACCATCTACCGAACCAATCCTTAGAGATTCAGGCTCAGATACATCATAAACACTATATCTCTCCACATCTGCATTATATAGAGCACCGAACAATCCACCAACACGGACACTACCAGTAACAGTCTTGGTATTATAAATGCTAGTTAGATACGATCTATTTTTATAACTTTCTTCAATTATTACACCATTATTTACATCTAATGCTGCCGTTCTACCTACTCTACCAGCAACACCACCAACAAATTGGGCAGATACGACGTCACCTAAGACAGTATTATTATTGTAAACATTATACAATTGAGCATTATTTAATCTACCGAATACACCACCAATGTATTTGGTTACACCAGTGATAGTACCACCATTAGTTGTAATATTGTAAATTTCTACTGGTGGAATAGTCGTTGAAACAGGTTTGAAAGATTTCGAAATGTAACCAAACACACCACCGACACTAGTGAAATATAATTCGTTAGTTGTAGATCCTGCATAATCGTTTTTGTTACCTGCAGGTAGTTCTGTAACATTTACATTATTAAGAGTAATTGCTGCAAGGTTGCTCTGTTGATATTCTCCAACATATCCAGCAAAACCACCCAAATATCCCATACCCTTGACATTATTATCGGATATGGTAATTGTTCTCGAATCACTACCCGTTACTATGATTCTGAGTCTGCCGACTTTACCTACTATACCACCAACATTATTCCAGTCAATTTTATTAGTAGCAGCCACTTCGTCTGTAATCCAATTAAATCTAATTTTATCTACTGTAAAGTCACTACTTAGATTAAATGTAAGGTCATTCTCTACTCTACCAAATAATCCACCAATAGCAACTTCTTGATTAACAATATTGGCATTGTTTTGTGCGTCAGAAATTTTTCCCCTAGGAGCGATTTCAACAGTATTGGAGTCTAATGTTACGCTACTAATTGTTACACTCTTTGCATAACCCAGTAATGCACCAATATTCTCTCTAGTATTTTTATCACTACCAGAAATATAAATTTTTTCACTATTATTATTATTTAACTCTGCATGACCAATTACTAGATTTGCATTTGCATAAGCAATCAAACCACCAATGTAATTCCAACCATCTCTACCAACAATATTCGAGACACTACTAATATTATCAACTTCTACTACAAGTCCATTGCTAGAACTATCTATATATGATATTACACCTGCAGAATAGCCATAAACTTGACACACTTCACCATTATTAGCTAGAGTACCTGCTTTTATTGTCACAGAATTAGCATATCTAGATGTATCTATCTTACCAATAACGCCAGCAACATAATTACTATCCATGGTTTTACCTGTCAAATCTCCAGATATTCTACCATTATTAGTCATACCACCAGTTAATTTGAATGTATAAGAACTAGAAGAACTACCAGTTATCTGGTACAAACCTATAATACCACCAATATTGGAGCCACAACCTTGAACACTCAAATTATTTGTAATATCACCAGTGAAATCGATATTGGTATTGGTAGCACAACCAATCAAAGCGGCAATATTATTCCCAGCACCAAGAATATGAGATCCTTCTTCATCTGTTAATTGATATGTCTCAAAAGTAATACTCCTACCACTAATTTTTGCATTTTTTGTATAACCGAATAGGCCTACATTGTCCCATAATGGATCAAGAGTAGTCGCACTCGTATCATAATAACCATTGGTAGTCAGATTGATAATTGTAACACCATTACCAGTCCCAATAAATTCCATAGTACCCTGGAAACTATTAATTTCATTGATACCTATAGGATTCCACAATTTTTTCTGAAAATCTAATTCATCAGCCACTACTCTGATTGTTTTACCAGCATAGAAATCCCTACCGGAATTAACTTGTTCGGCTATATATGCTAGTTGTTCAACACTATTTACTTCATAGACAGAATTGGATACCAATCTAGGAGCGATATCACTACTCCAGAATACATCTGAGCCAAATAATAAGCATGGATAATTATTGTTTTTCTGTGAAATACGTGTCCATCTAGAATACCAACCGTCAAAAATATTATTGTTAGTCTCTGACAATTTATAGTGATTGATTCTATTTAGATTATTATCATTTATTTCTACATCGTTACTAACAGATATATCAAATAGGAATGTTTTGTAATAACTTACACTACCCTGATTGACTAGATTAATAATCTGACTACCAGAATTGCTTGCAACGAGTCTAGCAAATGATGCATATGCCTGATGGAATGATACTATGGCATGTACATTCTCGACATTCGCAAATGAAGATATATGAGTACCCGTAATATTGCTATCATTCATATTCGTGATTGTGTAAGCTTCATTTCTATAGTTTTTAGCATTAGTATCACCATTATAATCGGTTACATCACCTCTAGTAACATAACAATCATTGAACGCTATATAATCACTATCAAATTTACCAACAAATCCCGCAGAATATTCACCATCAACTGCACTATTATTGTAACATACAGAGAATTGTATTTGCGATGCACAGTAGCCAATCAAACCACCCGCATAAGACTGAGATGAAATAGAAGCATAACTATAAGTCTCTGCAACATGAATGCTGACACTAGATGTACCCTGGCATCCATCATCTATATATCCTACAATACCACCAACAGCATCTTGACCAAAAACATCTACAGTATTGGCAATTTTACCAATATCAACATTGGAGTCTGTGATATATCCTATAGCACCACCAACATTAGTACCATTATGAATATGTAGACCAGCATCTCCGGAACTTAAGGATATATTATATAAGTTGTATGTAGATAATTTTAATTCACCAATTACGCCACCAACATAGGCCATTTCTGTATTTTGCATAGTATGTAATAATGCTGTATGAGATACAGTAATACCATTGGTTGATCCATTGGCACGATCGACTACACCTGCTAGAGCACCCAAAGATGCACTAGTAGTAAGAATAAGTGAATTTGAAATAGTAATATTTCCAAACGAACCAGCAGTAGTACCAAACAATCCTGCATTATAATTGGTAAGTATTAGAAGATTTGTGATATTAGCATTACTAAATGTACCAGCAAAGTAATTATTATTGTAATGTCCAAGCAATAACGCACCACCTATAGGTGTAAATAATTTATTGCCCATATCTAATGATGTTTGACTAGATTCTAGCGATATTCTAACAGTGATATTTTTATCTTTATATTCGCCATGGTTAACTGCTTTTGCAAAATACGCAAGTCCAGCTGGAGTTTTAATAGTAACACTATTATCTCTTATGACAATATTACTACTATTAAAGACATCTTTAGCATTAATATAATTATTCCAAACATAATTTTTGTATGCTGTCTGATTATCACTATAGATATCTATATCTTCACTATACCAATGACCAAGCTCAGATATAGATAATTTCAATTCCCATCTAAGGAATACCCTACCAAAGTGACGATTAACTTTTTCGGCGTTCGAATCCGTATCAGAACATGGAAGTATTATCCAATCATTATAGAAATCAAATCCTGTATCAAAATTGAATACATTAGTCGCATCTTCATAACTCATTAGAGCCAGTTTGGTACCAGCATTATTATAATATTGAATCTGTGTACCATTATCGATATAACTATCCCTAACTTGCAAACCATTAAGGGCATTCACATTACCTTTTACAACAGATAACATAACCATACCAGTGCCATTACCTGTAAATACGCCAGATAAGCCATTAACACTAGCATAGACAGCATAACCATCAAGAGTACCATATACTTTTGCCCCACTAGCAACTGAAGAAATCATAGGATTGATATCAATACCATTATTGGTTGCGATATAATTACCAGCTGTAATTGAACTTATCTGCGTCGCTGTTACTTTACCATTATTGGTGCCAATGATACCAGATGAGGATGAAGCATTACCCACTCTAATACCATATACTCTAGAGTATTTATCGATTGTATTAATTTGTAAAGTATTAACATCAGGTGCACTACCTAAATTGTAATAAATATCATTATTATTGAGTGTGCCTAGAGTCATAGGTGATGTGAGTATATATGCTTTACCTGCCTGTATACCACCGGTAGTCTCAGGCTGTAATCTAGAATCAATATACTCACCATAACCATCATTCATCCAAGATAGTATTGGATATTTATTAGCAGCAACTGACCAACAACTTGTATTGGCCATAAATGACTCACCACTGAATAACATCTGCTCTACAGATAAACCTGTACCAATGGAATTATTATCTACTACAAATTCTGCTAGATAGTATGCTGTATCCTGGATAATATAAGACTCTACATCATAGCCATCCGTAGATACTGCCATACCTACAATACCACCCACTCCCGACATATGATGTGCAGTACGAGTGAGAATGATATTGGATATAGTATATGTGTCTGTAATAGATATATTATCATTCACATTATTTATAATTGCATTTGCATTACTAATTATAACTCTGCCAATTATACCAGATACAGCACCATATTTATTGAGCATATCAATAGTATTGCTAGAGTATGAATCATTAATATGTACATTATCATAAACACATCCAACAAGACCACCGACATTGGATATACCAATATCTTCGAAATTATTTGTATTATCATCAACTATAATTTTACCCGAAGCAAACACCTGAGATATTGCATCGTAATTATTTACATATCCAGCAATACCACCAACATTTAATTCGGCATTAAGGTTGTGATTATTGTCAAGAACTAATGATATTGTACCATTATAACCACTTCTTCCTACAAGACCACCCAAATATTTACCAATCAAACCACCAATATTAGCTGTAGTTTTTTCGCCTAAATTCACTTGAGCAGACGAACTAATATTTTGCGAAATAATCACATGGTCTAGAGTACCAGAAAGCACTTTACCTACCGCACCACCAATATTAAGGGTAACACTATCTGCTTCGCTAGCAGTCCAATTCAATATCGTTTCACCAATAACATTGGATATGGAACTATTACAAGATATTATTGATCCTGCGAATGTACCTACATTCACGTCGCTATTAATCATAGTACTATCTAAATGGTGTGCAGAATTGCTGTGATTGTATGTAACACTGGCCAAATCGTATTGGATATTACTTAAACTAACATTACCTTTATCTCTAGATCCAATCTGACCAAATACACCGCCTACACTAATATTGCCTAGTCCACTAGTCGTAGAGCTAGCATATACACCACCATTATTAACTGTGACACTACCACTATTAACACCATTTTTCGTGATTAGTTTTTCGCCACTATTACTTGCAATCTGGAATGTAATGCCAGCAGGCAAGCCCTCTATAATACCAGCAAGGGCACCAATACCAATGGTATCAAAGTTTACAAATTCAGATTTATGAGTATGAATATTCTCATGAGCGCGAATATCAACTGATACTACAGGATATTGTAATTTAAACTTGCTTATATTGTTGCTATTAACTGTATTGGTGCTAACAACTCTACCGAATGCACCACCTACAGCCAATGTATCATAACCACCTGCTGCAAATTCTACCCCACCTAGTGTGATAGTAGGATTGATAATATTTACATCATCTGATGGAGTGGATATGTCTCCACCTATACCAGCATGTCCAAACAATCCACCTATAAACATATTGTAATTGTGGTCATTATCTGTATATCCAGCAACAGAGATATCTGTACCTTCTACTGTAACATTTGTCATAATTACAGATGCTACATATCCACCCAGACCACCTATATACGATGCTGAATAATTATTACCAGCAGTCACAATCTTTCCATCATCATTTACAGAAGATCCATTATTAAATTCACACAAATGACTAGTTTTTGAGTAAGTAACTTTGACATTATCAATAACTACTGGTGTATAACCTTTAGAATAACCATAACCGAATAATGCACCTGCAGCTGTCGCACCATTAATACTAGTGGTGATAGTGAGAGGCTGAGTAACAATTAATTCAAAATTGCTAAACGTAGCACCCTTCACTGCTGCGAATAATCCAAGAGATGTACCTGATGACATAGAGTGCATTATAATTTTGTATTTCTCAGGATGATCATTATTAGTAACATTAGAAACCAACTTACCTGTGAATGGATTACCTGTGGAAGCCAAAGGTTTTGCACCATCAGGAACTTCAATATCATTCATAAGTTTATATGTTCTATTAGGGAAATGATTAACCCTTAATAAATCATCATAAGTGTAAACATTAACATCACTATCATCAAGTCTAATAGCATGTAATGGTAATATATAATCATCAGTTTTGCTATGTGTGGATGGATTTACACCTATTCCCATCCAAACAGATTCATCCCAATGATTAGTATCATAGATGAGTTGTGTGGTATATTTACCATCATTCAATGTTTTGTTTTCACCAATATCAAAGTGAATTTCGCCACTTTCACAATTCTCTAAGTCGTTTACATTGCTTGCACCCAATCTACTATCTATATTTTTAGCAGAGTCTGCAATGTAAATTCTACTCAAAATCTCATTCAAAGAAACTACAGAAGAATACTCTCTAATTCTTGAGAAATGAGCATTTCTAGTAATTGTTATTTTTGCATCTGAATTTCCATTGGAATCGTATTTGTACTCTACAATATTTCCACTATACGTATATGTGCCAGACTCTATCTCATATTTTTTACTTGCATTCTGAGTAATGGTGATACTAGTATCCACTTGTATTGTATTATACTCACCGGTATTACTGTCCACTACAAAACTTCCATCATAATTCCACCATTCATAAGGTGCAATATTACCAATATCTGGAACTAATCTAAACTCATTGAATGTATTTTTGGAAGAACTAGATGAATATGCATTAATCGAATCAAATGTATATGTCACTATAGAATATATGGTCTCCACAAATATTCTATCTTCACTAGTAGTAATAGGCGTCCCAATAGTAGATTTACCTACAATCGTTCCTATATAACAATTAGCTACGTTTATATTGATATGATGTCTACGGGTATTCAAATGTTCTAGTGTCCATAGGTTCATTGCCACAACACCCTCAACATTTAATGTAAGATTGCCATTGTCTGTAAAGGTACCATATACTTGATCATAATTGGATAGCATAAATTTGTAATCCAGATCTTTAGGATTCTGTTCATTGGACACAATCGAATTATATGTACCAGCATCCACCAATTTAGAAGCCAAACCAACAATACCACCTATACCATAGAATGCATAAACGTCTGCAGTAGTATAAACAGAGTGAAGTGTTCCACCATAATTCAGACCTATCAATCCACCAGCATAGCAGGAATTTAGATTGATAACGTCCACTCTATTATATGAATCTCTAATGGTACCAGCTAGATTAATACCAACCAGACCACCTATAAAGTATGGATTGCCAGCATAGAACTCATGCGCACCAGAACTATTAATTTTGTCACCATATATCTGCTCGGTATTGGTAACTATTTGTGAAATAGACTGGTCAATTTCTGCCTGTGTAGACTCTATATTGCTAACATAACTACGTGCAATCTCGTGTCTAAGTACACCAGCAATACCACCTGCTACTCTCGTAGCATTTAATTTAGAATTACTATCAACAAATACTTTACCTAGAGAAACAACAGTATCATGACCTATATAACCATACAGACCACCAACTATCTCTCCCACAATTTCAAAGCCATTCTGTACAGTAGTATTTCTAATTTTCCCTAGTCCATAGCCATCTGTACCATCGGTATTCTCAGATCCATCACTACTCCTAGTCAAATCAATTACGCCTGCAATACCACCGGCTATTGATACAACATTGAAATTAGATGGAGTGTATACGTCACCAATCCTAGATGGCTCAATGTACATATTGTAACCATTTACACCATTTTCACCTAAATTAAGGTTAATATTAGTCTTTGGATCAAATAAATTATATTCACTATGATAATTGGAGATAACTGATAATTCAGATGTAACATTAACTACATTAGATCTACCAGAAATCCTACCAACTACACCACCAACGATATTGTAACCATAGATTACCGTATCATTACTCTCTTGAGTAAGTGTAATATTAAATAGTCTAGCATCTATAGCTTGACCGGCTATCGCACCGACAAAATTTACACCAGTACCATAAACTTCGGATACGCCAACTTTTATATTTTTTACCGTACCACCAGATGTTACTTTAGCGAACAAGCCCAGAGATGTAGCACTTCTAATTAGTTGAACTTTATTGTCTTTTATTATATATTTTTCATCAAATTCGACTGTACCATTCAGCACTTTGCCATTAGATACAGTATATGTTACTCCATTTATAGTTACATGATTATCAGAAATTTCATATTCGCGACCGCTTAATTCGTAATAATCATCTTCGCTATAATTGGATGCGATTTGTTTATTTATGGCATTAGAAGATATGGTTGTACTAGCATTAATTCTTAGATTGGATATCTGCATGCCATTACCATCTAACAAACCAGTAAATATAATATTAAATGTTTTGGCTGTTAAATCTGTTTTATTGTAAGAAACATCATTAATGAGTCTTAAATAACTCTTTGAGATATAGTTTGCATTATTGCCATCTTCTAATAAACTACTTCCCTCATCATCAGTCTGTCTAATAAATACATTAATATCTCTAGAAGTTTTTACTAAGTATGGATTTAATACACTATTGCCATATTCAATACTAATACCCCTAGAATTCTCTAAAACAGAAGAATACTCATAATTATTAATCTGATCAGGAGCATCACCTAATGTATAGATCACTCTAATGTAAGCATAATTTTCACCAATACCCATATTCAAAATTCGTGATTGAATATCTTTAATTGCATTGATACTAATACCATTAACATCATCATTCAACGTATTGTATTCGTCTTCTGATACATATACATTGACATTATACAGTGTAATAACTGACTCATCCAGAATAGTACTATTCAGATTTGCATAACGTGCCTTAATATTGGAATTAACTTCACTCAAATCAATGTATGCTCTCATATCCAATAAAACACTATCTCTGTCTTTATCGGTCAAAGCACATAGCCTTGCTGGACTTACTTCTGTGATGTCCACATCAATATCATTTCTAAATATCTTGATCTGAGGAATAGTCTGCAGTAATCCACTATATACACTTTCTTGTACACTGAACACATTATCCGAAGTATAGTATTTTAGGCTCAGATTATTTAAGTTGGCCGATACCAATTCTGGAGCAGCTTTATTGTATTGTTTATTTCTGAAATAACCTGTATCGGTAACTTCGGCATGTGGATAGAACCATACCGATCTCACTACTTCATCAATAGCTGGTAGCACATCATCATTAGGATTATCATTATTCGCATTAAATGCAAACGATTCAAATGTGCTATAACTACTTAATTTCGCAACGCTAATAGGCAATGCTATCTGTAGAGTCTCATCAATATTGTATCTATCTGAATGACCCGTCTTATTAAATGTAGAATTGATATCTTTATCGTCCACTCTCAGATAATATGCACTCTTGATAGTACCACTATTATTGGTCGTCAAGTTATTATTAGAAAGTGATATGAATGGATGGTTATTACTATTTGATTCACGAATAGATGATAGAGTATATACATTGCTAATAACGCCACTATTTGTATGAACAAATCCTGCAACATTATTACCAAACAACAATATATTAGAATAACTATCTTCTATTACGCCCGAATTGGTAAAGACAAATCCAGTAACATTTCCACTCTCACTATATACAGCACTTCCTAGATTTCTAATAGGATCTTTGAATGTATAACTCGTACCGAAGAAATCGTCGATATTGCTAACATCAAAGTTATTGGACTGATTAACTGCCCTACCTGTAGCATAACTATAATAAATCTTACCAGTATTATTGAATACAAATGCACTAGCACCAAGGGTAGTAGTATTCTCTGCAGAAACCTGTGCATAAACGTGTCCACCATCAAAGTAACTACTACTGATGGTATTGGTATTCTCTGCTACGAAACCTGCTACACAATCTAGACCTTTGATAGTAATATTATTGACTGAACTATTTGATATAAATCCATTATTTACACCAACCAATCCACCAATTCTATTTTTCACAGCTGTAGATGTAATAGAACCATAATTGAGATATATTGTTGTAGTTCTTCTATTAGTCTCTTTATTTAGGACACTATTATCTATCACATTGCTACTAGCTAGAATACTCTTACGTTCTATTCTCTGTGCATTAGCATTATTGGTAACGACAACATTGGTAACAATACCATTATTCTCACCAGCAAGCAGTCCAAATCTTACACTCTCGTAATCAGCGATTGGAATGTCATGATCGGCCACTCTATTGGTTACATTATCGTAGTTTATAGTTATTTGTTGATCTTTCGTTTCATTTTCCCTACTTGCCAAAACTTCAATAATTAAGTTTTTGATAGTAGTATTCTCAGAAATTGTAGAGAACAAGCCAATGGTTATCTCTGATTCTTTATTTTGTTCTTCTTCATCACTTGCAGCAGCTGCGGCATCTTCTTGAGCCTTTTGTATCCTAGTATCGAAGAAGCTACCGATTGTTATTACATAACCATTACCATCTAGTGATGCAATAGCAGTATCTAATGGACGCCAATCTGTAAGTGTTAAATCATTAAGTAAGATATAATATCCGCCCTGCTCCATGTTTATAAGTTCGTCAACAGTATATATAGGTTCTGGATATTCTTCATTGGATAGTCTAGAGAATTGCATACCAAAACGTTGATTTTTAGAACGAACAATCATGTTGCTATTAACTGTCGAAGGATTTAAGAACAAACCAAATTTCTCATAACTTTTACCAGTACTAGATATGATTGAATGTCCAAATTCAGCATAAGCATTAAATTTACTATGTGGATTTTTCTTATTATTTTTGATTGTAAAGTAATCATTATGTTTGCCAATCAAGAAATCGACATATGGTTTAGTCTCTAAGGTGTATTCATTATCTCCCGAGACCCATCTAAATACACGATTACTTGTAGACAAATCGTATTCTAGAGCAGTAATAGCACTAGAAATACTACCATTCGTACTAGTATCGTACGCATGGTCAAACGTGGCTACCACTGTAACCTTTAAATCATATGTTTGATTGTATACACCTACAAAATTGAGTGTATTCTCATCAACATTATTAACTTTTATAGCATTAATTTTGATAACTGCCAGTTTTAAATCTACAGATGCTGTAGTATAGTATAGCCTTCCCTGAACAACCATAGATACTGTAGCAGAGATTGTAACAACCTTGCCTACATACTGTGCATAATTACCACCTATCTCTGAAATGCTCTTGATAGATATTGTAGCAGTATTACCATCTACAATAACCGGACTCAATTCACGAAGGACATTATCTATTTCAAAATTTGAGTCTTTTGCACTAATATTCCATTCAATTTCTCTCTCAGCAGCATATTTTAATTGCATGGTCTCACCAAATGTTGCTACACCAACCTTGGTGGTTTTATTATCATCATCTACAACATCAAGAGTAACTGCAGGATTTTTTACAACAATAATTTTAATTTCACCAGAGCCCTCAGGCTGTACTACCCCTTTAAAGTAAGACTTATATGTAATAGTAAATTCGGTAGTACCCAATGTGATGGTAGGAACTACAGTTCTAATGTAGAATGTGCCATTATAACTGTAAATATCCTGACCATTTTGTGTATACATGGTACTAGTCTTTTTAACCCTAATACCCCTACCATTATTGATGATTTCTCTAGTATCTGTGTATGCTCTGTAGTATCCATCAAAATATGTATTGGACGAATCATACACTGCTACTAATTGCTCCATAGCAATATAATAACCATTAATTTCGTTAGAAGTAAATTCCACATAGTCTATACTAGAATATTGTGGGAATAGATTTACCTGAAGCATTCCTGGATATCCTGCTACCAATGTTCTAGACTCAAAATAATCTGTATTCTCGTAAACAGCATCAATATTTTCTACATATTGATCAACACCGGAATAATGCTTTATTATCGAACTATTTACTTCTTGGCGTAGTACATTAACACACGTCGTTGCTTTCAAATAATTGATTGTATCAGAATTCACTTTTGACAAAGTACAGAATTCAAAATTATATGCTTTTACTAGATCTTCATCAAATAGATGAGACTCACCTACACCTATTGCAAAGTGATATACAATACTCTTTATATTATCGTCAATATTTGTTACTTCATTATTGGCATCTAATTTTTCTACACTATATAGTAGCATCTCCATACCATCAAAATAGTATGTATTACCCACTACAGCATTTACATAACCATTAACATCTGCTTCATAAATAGTAACTTGACTATGACTAGTTTGAGCAGGATTAATTTTATTGATATCGCTATAAACAGTTACATTTCTAGCACTAGTGCCTAAATTTGGATCTGCATATTGAACTTTAAAGAACAACATATTGGTAGCATCATCTGTGCTAACCAAAACATCAATATTGGCTGTATTCAAAGGAGTAATATCCTGAGACTCTGTAGTTTTGATAGCATATGTACCATCAATTACATTTATAGTCAGGATTTTTGCCCTACTCAATCTATTATTAGATATGGCATCCTGTGGCCTATTTGTTGAGAAGTCAAACATGAATGTGATATTACCATTACTATGGATAATATATGGAACTGCCAACAATTTGATATTAGATTGTTTTTCTAGACCGGTAATAGCAATAGAATCTTTGCCATCAACATACAAAGCGTAACCCTCTTTGCCATAACCAGACAGATACATCCTAGAGAATGATTTTCCATTAATTCTAAGACTAGTACATGTAGTATTGCCTGTAAATAGTATAGAATTATCGGTCATGACAAAATATCTAATACCATAATTGTCCTGATGATCTAATAATAAGTCTACTTTATTGTAACTATTTAGATATACATTACCATGATCAAATTTACCATTGAAGTCGACATATATAATCTGATTGGTTGACTCATTTTTAATAATAGTAATATTCTCAGCATTTACTTTTTGATCATATGTCATGTCTGTATAGAAATCAAAACCTTCTATAGCATCTACAATATTAATAGTAAATGTGGCTTTATTATCGACATTATATGCAGAATAAACTAAGAATGTAACAGAGCCAACACCCTTGACTTGCAAAGATAATTGACCATTAACAATAATAATCTGAGCAATATCTTCATTGCTAGACTCAAATACCAACATACCCTTCTGTAAGAATGGTGGCCAAACTGCAATACCTACCGTATCAGATAGGCTATATATATTTTTTGAAGCAATAGCATTACGTAGCCATTCACTATATGTAATGTCTAGATAAGAATACATGCCATCATTATTGAAATCAATTATTACATTGCCATCATTATCGTATTCATAGCTAAATGCACCACTATTGTAATCTAAACCATAGAAATAAATAGTATTCTCTACTGGTGTTAAATCCACATAATTATCATGGGCACCTATCTCATTAGCTGTCCAAACATTATCATTAGTACGCGAATGATCAAGTATCGACTCTGCCCCACCAATTGTGATGGTAGTTGGTGGCAAATTAATGATTAAATCCACAAAATCTTTACTATCACTATAATATACTCTACCTTCTGCGAATGGTAGTGGTAGACCGGAATTAATCTGTGTATGAGCAAATTTGAGATAATTGATTAATTCATCTCTATCTCCATCAGCATAACCACTCTCGGTATTCTCATCAGACTGGTACACACCGATGTATTCACTACTTACATTAGTTCTATGAGCAGTAAATCCACCAGTGGAAACATCAATATAAACACCTGCACCATGATCCCCTGGAATATAAATCCTAATTTTATTTGCATAATTTGTACCAAATAGCACATTTGCATTATTAATCGGATCGGTACTAGCATATCCATCTACTACAAATGAATTGTATGCTAGATAATTGGTAACAATCGCTTCTGAACCATATATTATATTATTTTCATCCTGCAATCTAATTGTTACATATGTTGCAACATTGTTTGGAGTAATAATCTTATTTGGGTTAGAAATATATTCGTTTATGTAGCCATTTTCAGAAGATACACTGCCATTAATAACATCCACTGTATCTTTTCTATATCTCATTATGGCATAACTATATACAAAGTTACCAAAAGTGAATGTCTCACCTGCGCCAGAAATTACTAAACCATTTACATATTTGCTATCATCAGTTATAACTACAGAAACATTATTGGTATTTGGATTTGCATCGGCTGCATCTCTATAAATGAAGAAACTGTCGACACTTTCACCAGAAGCCAATTTGATAACTTGTTGTAATGTATCCAAACCATATGTATTGAAAGTATCATTTACACTACCAATAAACGCACCGGCCTTGATAGTACTATCATTTCTATACACAATTGAACCATTAAATACAGTATTAAACAAACTAACAATGCCACCAGCAGAACCAATTATACCACCAATAGTACAATCACCACTAATATTGACATCTACATATGAATGAACAACCAGTACACCATTATCGGCACGGCCTATCAAGCCACCAATTATAGCAGACGTAGAATCTGAGACAATATCGCCATAATAATATCCTGCCTGCGAATCACGCGAATATGTAGCAGTAACCACAGGAGCATTGTAATATGATGCTACTGAATTGTATGCAAATACCCCAGTATCTTCACCATCAATATTCTCGCTAAATACAAATACCTGACCATTAACATTGTATCTGGTATAATACTCACCAATAAGTCCACCTATGGCACCATAACCCTTTATGGCTGTATTGAAGTATGAATATCTATCATCGGAATCCTGAAAATCAATAAATTGAACTTTATTGGATTTGATAACATTGCTACCACTAAGTGTATTTGGTAATATAGAGTCTTCACCATAAGAAGATTTACCTATCAAACCACCAGTTACTTTATGACCAATAAGTGTAGGAATCGTAATATTGGACTCAACTCTACCAACATTGTAACCAACTAGTCCACCTACATATCCTGTACCAAATACGAAAGTTCTAGCAGTAACACCAATAATATCCCCCGCATTGATACCAATAGCGCCTCCGTACATATCGTAAGCTCCAGTCAGACTGGTAATCATGTGTGGATTAATAATAGATACAACATCATAGCTATCATTATCTGATGATGGAACGAAAGAACTATGATTCTCAACCGATCCAATATTGAAACCTACCATACCACCAACGTATAGGTATTTATTGGAACCAATATTCCTAGCGATAATTGTGGTTACAGCCTTACTAGACAAAATATTTGACTCGTTTTTACCAACTAAACCACCAACAAATGCCCTAGTAATTGTAGAAGAAGTATCCATAGATGCGGTATTGTAGAATATACCCCTCATTTCACCACTAGAAGAACTATTAAGAGCGAATTGGTCTTTTCTTTCTTCAACAACTACACCATTCAGCCTACGTTGAATTTTTTGTTTGCCATCAATATACTGTACAGAGCCATCGTCTATTGTACAATTTTGGATAGTACCCTTATTGGTACCTGCAATTACACCGACATTATCATAAACACCATTCTGGAAACTATCAAAACCAGTAACTCTGATGTAAATGTCGCTAATGTTTAAATTTACCACTCTACCATTTTCACCGATTTCAGCAAAGAATCCATAATTAAATTCTCTCAACTGATCATCAGATGGAAGCACGCTGGACATATCTATATTAATTTTCAAGTTATAGATACCGAATTGTCTATATACACCCTCTGTCAATTCAAACTTACCATCAAGGGTTCCCTCGAATGGACCTGTGTAAACTGAATTGTAGCCACCAAGTGGAGTCCAAGTATGATTTTTTAGATAAATATTCTGTGTCAAAACATAATTGGCACTCATAGATTCTTCATCTTTACCAATTCTAAGCAAATCTTCATAAGAATCTACTTCGAAAGGTACAGATTTACCATTGGCAATTTTAACTGTAATAACCGAAACAATACTATAATACTCGTAAATATCTCTGATAGTGAAATTGCCGTCTAATTCTCTCGTCAAACTATCATTAGCAGCCACGTATACTTTGTATACAGGATAACTGATGTAATCTGCCGACGAATTCAAATATTTCAAATTGATACGATTATCATTGTAAATTGTGTGCAGTATATCACTAGATGAGTAAACAGCGATATCTTTATTGAGTATATCTAATACAGGAGCATCATTATTATAATCTTTGCTAGTAAGTTCATATTCAAATGTGGATTCATTATTTGAAATATAAATTTCATTAGTAGCATCAAACTCCATATCTCTAACATCAAATGTAATTGAGTTATTGAATAGTTTGGTGGAAATATCTTTTACCCTACCTGCCAAATGAACAACAATATCAGTAGTTTGAGACAAAACATAATTATTAATTTTGACACCACTAGATGAAATGAAGGATTGTGTAACCATAACCAGCATTTTCATAGCAAATGATGTCTGTTTATTATCGGTTGGAATACCATTCACATGGAATGAAATACTCTCACCATTGATACTAGTACTATCTACATACACCTTGACACCAGTAGTACCAAAAGTATAATAATCCTCATTCCTTGGTTTTACCATAGGTACACCATCACTATTAAGTGGTATCCATTCAATTGTAGGAGATGTAGTAGCCGTAATAGGATTGAAGCTAACACTGAGTTCTTTTACGCAATATTTATCATAATATCTGACACCATCGCTATCCTTGGCATATGGCAAGATGGTATCTGCATCGTACATATCATCAATAAGGTACTTACTAACAGATATACTATCAATCATTTTTTCTATTTGTACGCTGATGCAAATGTATATGGTAACACGTTCTGCCCCATATAGTGTTGTATATGCGAACTGTAAGAGTACATCATCTGGAGAATAACCCTTGACTGTAATACTCCTACTAGCATTATCAATAGTAATCACATTTTCATTAGATGATGTAGGTCTAGCAACAGAAAGTATTCCGTCTAGACTGGTATAAACATATTCACTATCAGCGCCATCACCTAACAAATAATAGTAATTGTATGTAGCACCGGACAATAACTTTGTCTTATTGGCAGTCTCAGTTGTTGATTGAATAGTGGAAGTAGCTTCAAATTTAAACTTCTTCCCTGGCATTCTTACATTTTCGAAATTGGTAATCTGCATTTTAACAAACTGTGCATTATCGCCACTAATTGGATAGTATATTGACAATTCCTTGGTTACTTCTATACCATTAGGTGTCCTATATGTAATACGAGTCTTACCAATACTATTGTAAACATTAACAATCCAATCGCCCACATCTTCGTCATATTGTGGTACACTGATGTATTTATTATTGATACCACCTTCAACGGTAATAGTCATAACACTATAGTCAATAACACCATCTACCAAAGGTAAACCGGTTACAGACAAATACTCATCAGCAACCAACTGTATAGTTTTATTAACATGTTCATTAAATGCACCTGGATCAAGTGTAATCTCGGTATTATTAGCTGTAATAATCGTATTCTCTTTTACAACGTCAAATACATATTCTCTAACAACATCTTTATAGATAGTACTGGTGAATTTGATGGTAACAGTATTATTAGTTTCCCCCACTTTACGTACGCTAATAAGGTCACCACTATTACAAATATTATCATCACCAGAAAGGATTTTACCACCACATAGCAATTCAACACCATCTACATTATCATCATCAACGGTAACAGCAACAGGCTGTCTAGATAGATAACCAGAGTCTCCCCATACACCTACAACAATTTCTGTACCAAGGCCGTTGCTATATAGTGTTAATTGTTTATCATGCAAATCTTCTGCTTCGGCAACATTCTGGACATCATTCAATTCCGATTTGCTACGGAAAAGCTTAATGGAACTAGGGAAAGTTTTGGTTTGAACTTTCATTGTATATTCGGTAGCCCTAAACATACCTTCATAGCCTGCATAGTCTATAATGAAAGTTACTTCGTATTCCCCATCTCTAGATGCTTGGAAAAACTCAAACGTAGATGCCTGATCTAGCTTCTGTGCAGTAACAATATTGGTGCCAAATATGGAACCATCATTATATAATGCCCCAATTTTATTAGGACTAGTTTTGCTCATAATGCCATTCTCGTCTAATACATAGACGGAATTATTGGTCATATGGTTTTTAATATAAACAGAATAAGTAGGAGAACCAAATTCTACAATATGGCCATCCGTATCATATTTATAATAATTACGATCGACTGGATTGGTAAATACATTTGCATTGCCATCATAATTCAACTGAACTTTGGCATGGTGATAGTTATAATAAGCATCACTATTAATAACCAAAGTCAATAGATTTTCATTGTTATTCGTCTCAAGTAATGTATAGTCTTCTTCGTGAAGTTTCTGTTGAGTCAAAGAGAATTTAGTTACATCTGGACGATCTAATACATTTACTATAGCAGAATGTGAAATATTCTCGTTGTATTTAGATTCTAGATTCAATATAAACGATTGAACAGCAGTTCCTTCTGGAATTAGCAATGTAGAATTGCCAGACTGTGCAATCAAATCATTAATTCTCTCAATATCATCATCATTTATTCCACCCATTCCAGAAATAGGAATAGCTGTCAATTTCAAATCTTTATATGTAGTGTTGCTAGGATAAAAGTCTATATAATTCTCGGATAAAGCTAATTGAGTTTGCTCACCCCTAACTACAGGAATAATATTATCTCTAACCACAAAGTCACGAATAGGAATATTAATCTTCAATTGGAAGCTAATAGATTTATTCCCTTCGCTACTAATGTGCACTATGGTACTATTGCTCAAATTAGCAGAAGAATTATTTACCCTAAACGAAGCTTCGGTAGTATTATTACCCACCTGTTTGCTATTAACAGTGTAAACCAAACTAGGATCATCCACACTAAAATCGAGTGAAGAAGACACACTATCATTTACCCCCGAAACTTTAACACGAAGAGTGAAAACATTATCTTCGTTATTCTCTGCTAAAGTAATAGCGTAAACGCCATCACTCTCCTCCGTAATATTATCTGAAGTGCCTACAATTTCAATTTTTAGACCTGCATATACGTCTTTCGACTTGCAAGCAAAAAAGCCTACTAGAGACACAAACATTACAATAATAAGAGTTAAATATTTCTTCCAATTTTTCATAATCTTTACCCTACATATAATATTTTGAGTAAATATAATTATTAATATTTATTTAATAAAAATAATTATATCTAATAAATTATATATAATGTGACAAAAGTAGTCAAACAAATACAAGCCTTGCGAAAAGATTTTTAAATTAATTTTTAAATAGACAAACAACCAAAAACTACTACGCAAACTACTATGCAAGCACAAAAAAAGCGACTATATAAAGTCGCTTTTTGCTTTTTATTAATAGCCACCAAAATCAGTATATTGTCTTCCTGATTTACTACCAGTACCTATAGTCACGCCATTAGTAATAGTGCAACTACTATTATTATTACGATAGCATATCCAGTTGGCACTACCAGATCCTACAATGTCATAAAAATGAATTTTACAACCATACATACAACCATCCGAACCATTAGCATATATAAATCCAGCAATACCACCATATGCCCCATTGCTAATAACTTTGAAATTGGTAAATTGAACATTTGCAATCACGCCATTATTTTTACGAATTGGAGCAAGACCATTCATAGAATAATTACCCCTTATCGTAAAGTCTTTAAATGTAACATTCAGTATCATTCCATAATTGGCATTAATGATTTCTTCGCTAAATTCAGCATTATTATCACCATCTTTAAACGATACTATTGCATTAATACCAATAATAGCAGAACCATCTGGAATAGAGAATGGATGTAGACGTGAAATGTCATCAACATTAATTTCCCCAACCAACAATACTATTGTATTGACAGGCACTATATCGCCTCTTAGACTACTGAAATATGTGATAAATTGGTCACCAGTTGTGATTTTAACAACTCTATATATTGGCTTTTCAAAAGAATTCTTATAGAAATCTAATTGATAATCCGTAGCATCCGTCTCTGCCAAACCAGATTTGGCTGTGATATCGTCTTTCATATTTGATACATCTTTGCCAGCGTCATAGGTTACTACGCTATTGTCTTTTAGCTTCAATTTGATCGTCATAACAACACCAGAATCAGAAGTATTTTTGAAGCCTTTGAGTTGGGTATTCCCTATCTTTTCATCAAATCCTTCGCTCCAAATAGCCCGTCTACTAGCCACAAATCCAGGAACTGGAGTATTGGCCACAACGGTCTTACTAATGGTTCCTTTATAGTTATTTTCTAGTATAATAGCATGTTCGCTCACACAATCCATAGCCTCTGGAACAATATAGTAATATGAATTCTGTATAGTTCCATCGGTATTGTCGTTTACCAAACCATTCACTTTGGTTTTTTCATTTGTACTTGCAGAATAAGGGAAACTAATAGAATAACAATCGGATATGACGCCTTTATTAGTTTTCACAAGACCAGTCATGGTTAGTCCACCAACATTTGGCAAATATTCAACTGCCGTAGCACTAGCATAGATGGTACCATTATTTGTAGTAGATAATAATATATTAGTCTCAGTGGTACCATATACATAACAATGGGTAATTAAGCCATTATTTGTAGTAGACAAAGAATTATTTTTAATGTACAAATTAGATACAACAGCATCACTACTAATAATCCCAAAAGCAGTATTTCCACCTGTAATTATACTTTTTCCATATGCACCCGTACGTCCAGAAACGATTGTGTGTGCTTTTACATTATTAATGCTTAGACTCGTGTCATTACTCGTGTCATTAAATATAACATTGTAATAATTAGAATCAATTTGGTTAGTTGTTTTTACATTGAATTTTGAATTTCCTTCACTAGAATAAGTCTTGCATTTACTCTCTATTGCTTTTGGCAATGGCAAATAGATATTACCTGTCCTATGAGAACTCATTGGTGTAGTATAATCTTCCTTTAGATTACCCTTTTCGTCTACCGGCTTATAATTCTCATCAATCAACCTATAAATAGCCGAATCTGACGAAATACAATTATACAAATCACCTATTGCAAAAGTCTCAAATAGATAATCTGCTCTATCATAATTATTACCAACAAATTCTTGTGCATAGTAGACATTATTCGTAGATGAAGTAATAGAATTATTAGTAATAGCAGATGTCACTGTATGAGTAAACGAATACCTAAAGTAGTCATCACCCACATCGTGCTTTTTAAACTCGGTATATGAATAGCCATAAGTACCTGTAAATGTTCTACTATTGAGACCTAATACACCCGACAAATATGCAATTGTATTTTCAAACTCTGTAGACATCATTATATCGCCAATAGAAGCGAAATTGTTCATTACTACGTAACCAGTAGAGTAGCCTACTAGACCACCTACACATATACGGTTTAGAGCATTATCTGCATAATTAATGTATATATCTCCAGTATTGAATACACCATCAATATCCAAAGATGTAGTAACATATCCAATTAGACCACCTACATATGTGTTAACCGATTTTCCTGGAGTATTCTCGGTACTAGCTATACCAGTTTGACCATTATTTACCGTTATTTTGCCATTATTATATGTACTATTTAGTAATTTACCCGATTTAACTGTTTTACCAATCAATCCACCTGCTGATACATTGAAGGCATAACAAGCTATTTGGGTAGTAACATTAGAACCAGAATTACTTAGCATTGTATCGGATAGATCACTACCAACAATTGAGCCATAACAAATATTATCTATAGCTGCTTGAGGATCATAATTCGCAACTTGTGCACTACCCTCAATATTAATGTTATCTAATATGCTACCTTTAGAAACACCTATCAGTGCAGATGAATTAAGACTATTAAGGCCATTTCCATTATATTCAAAATTAATCGTTTCGTTTACACCTAACATAGTAGAATTATAGAGAGTCCCTATAAGTGCACCAATATTTTTGTTTACACGATTCGTTGAATTGTCGTTGATAGTTACATTAAATGTGTTAGAAGTAAAGTCGTTATTACTATACCTTAATCCCCTAGCATAACCAATTATTCCACCAATATTTTGCTCTATAGTATTTACACCTGCAGTAGTATCATCAGATATTGTTATTGCAACATTATTATTAAGTTTGAATTGATTATCTTTGATAGTAGAATTATTCACACTACCAGCAAACATACCAAAATTATTAATTGAATTATTGGTAACTTCTAGACTAGGTATTGTTATTTCAAACTTAGTATTTTTAATCACACAATTATTAATACTACCGAATACTAAACCAGCAGAATTAGGTTTAAATTCTACTATGCTATTAGGATTTCCTGAATCTTTGGAATCAAATATTATACTATTACTAAATACCAATTTAAATTCACAATCCTGAATTGTTGTACTATTCATAACATTGGCAAGTAATCCAAATCCATCAGATAATTTATGAGAACCTAAAATATTATTCGTCGTTTGACTAAATGTAAATACAAAATTAATACTATCAAAAGATGCACCATTTAACATATTGAATAGAGTAGCAAATTTGTTTGAATCTTCTATTACAAAATTGAGTGTTGGTTTTACACCATCTTTTATTTCACCAATGTATCTGGAATTAATTACATTATTATACATAACAAATTTTTCTACATCAGAAATCGTATACGAAATAGTATAATTTGCAACATCTGGTTTAACATAGTAAATCTTGCCTTCTGCAGAACTATTTAATGCTTGCTTTAATTCTTCTAAGTTTCTAATCTCTGCTATTGCATTATCTACTTCACTACTATATCTAGGCAATACATCTTTAGTAGTCCATACTTTGTTTGGAGTTTCATTGTATTCATCTATACTAGAGTGATACATTGTGTCAACATCATCCCCAACACCACCATCAGATCTATTAATATTAAACACATTTTTGAATAGATTCCTTGTACGAGTATTATTCTCATTTACAAAATAATAATCACCTAGTACCTGTTCAATGTATTCTTGAGTGGTAAATCTTTTTGTAAATGCTAATTTATCTAGATACTTGGTAGTATCACTCATATTAAACTCATATGCATTCAATTCATTCTCACCGGTATATGCTACTCTATAACTATACAGAGTAACTGAATTATCTTCACCGATATCCAAATCAAATGTGGAAGTAGTATAATTGTCTACTCTAGTATAGGTCTCGCTATTACCCGTAGTACTCATAAATCCAAGAGTAGTACTAACAACTGCTTTAGATTGGCTAGCAAAATATGAAACAGATAAAGCATCGTCGGCACCAACACCAAGTACATCATATTTAAACATTGTGCGATTAACATCATCCATATAAGTTTGACATACACCGCCAGTCGTCACCAAATATTCACCCACAACAGAGCCTACATATGTAGTATTATGATTGTGGTTGTAATAATTTTTAAGTGTATTTGCGGATGAATCGGCAGGATTATCTACCTGTACTTCACCTGCATCATTACCAATTTCTGGCATCTTGATATAGAAATTATCGTATGTAATTTCTACACCACTCGCTTCATTTTTGTATAAAAGTTTTTGATTGTCATACAAAGATTTAGTAATAGCATTTCTATAATCAAATGAATCAGAAACCAGGTTCCAATTATTGAGCGCAAAGACTTTTTCCATGTACAACACATCAGATAAATCATTGGAAATATTTTCGGCATTGTGCAAGCCTATGACACCACCTGTAATGTTTTTGCCATAAACTGCCCCTGTAGTGTACGTATACCCTATATAATTGTAATTTGAAGCATGGCCAATTACACCACCGGCAATATACGAAAGAGGTTTCACAACATTGACTTTAGACATACAGTCTATAATCACACCACGGCTACTATAACCAGCTATACCACCAATAGATACAACATAATATGGTGTATCAGTGTCAGCATCAAACAATGTTACTGTACCACTGACTCTATCATCTGTAGTAGATAGGATAGTATCATCCAATTCTTTTTGAGCATCGTCTGCATATGCTACAGAACACTTTTCAATAATGCCGTGATTTTCACCAACGATACCACCAACATTATTATACGCCTTTAGTAATTGACCACTATCCGATACAACAAATCTAGAATTTTTGACATGTGTATTTTCGCCAATGTAACCAAATAGTCCACCGGCATTATCTGCAGTACTAATAGTTATTCCACCCTGTACTGTGATATTGTCTATAGTATTACTATCTGCATCTGTTCTATATTCGATAGTGTTATTTTTGATTGCCAGTGCTGTCTTATAGTTATTGGCAAGTATTACACCAGCCACTGCACCGGCATAGGATACATTAGGAGTATTGTCCATATTATCCTTTACCAATTTTGTAATCCCATCATATAATGAAGCAAATTGTGCATCAAGCTTTGTGGTGCCTGTAATAGTGCTAGTAATACTGAATTTAGTATACAATTCATCTTCGACACCCGTAAAGGCTGTAATAGCACCGCCTAGGCTACCATAAGTTGCTTCTGCTTCTATATCTTCAACAGTAATATCTATAAGCGATACAGAACTACTTTCATCAGCATAGATGAGTCCTGCTAGTGCTCCAGCCATATTGAGACCACTTACCTTATTGCCATTACCATTGATTGAAACATTTATAATATTGGTATTGACTATTGTACCTGCAAGTACACCCGATCTATTATTACCATTAGATTTATAAGAATTAAGTTCTAGACTTAAATTTTTTATAACTGTTTTCTCAGACGAAACTGGTAGCTGCATACCATATATTAAATTATTTTTTGAATCTGCTGTGCTAGGCAATCCAATCTGAGCAAATAGACCAAAGTTCTTTAAATTGGTGGTATCAGTATTGATATTCAGAGATCTGAATGTCATACCATTACCATCTAAGTTTCCAGCAAATACTGTCTCATACAGATATGCATTATCCTGAGTAACTGTATTAGATGTAATAATTTTGCTAAAGTCAAGATTATTAACTATCCTTACGTAATTTACACCACTATAAAGTACACTACCAGAGCCATCACCTAGACCAAATATTTTACGACTATTATTGCCATAACCATAATCAGATGATTCAATGATAATATATGTCATAAAATGTTTAGCAGTATCAATTATTAATGGATTGTGCATCGAGCCTAGCCCATACAAACCATTGTATTCATAACTATATAATGATGCTGAAGCATTCTCTTGAATAGTTGTTTCATTACTTTCGCTATTTTCCAGCACTTCTACATCTGTAAGCAATCTAAAGGATATTGTATCTATAAATGTAGTTGCTATATATGGAGTACGTCCCTTACCTATTGTCCAGATGGCTTCTGGATTTACATCATTACTGAATGAGAATCCACTCCATGTCTTCTTTATATCAAAGTTGCTTTCATTATTGCCGTGCATATTTCCTACGATTGCCACAGCATCTTCGTCAGCATTAGACAATTCATTCTGACTGCTATCTACTAGATAATAACAATTCTCATATGTACCAGTATTTTGTAGGACACTACGTTTCACACCGGTAAATTGACCAGTAGCCAGACTATTTCTATTGACAGCAGTTGAATATGCATTGTGAATAATACCCGAATTAGAATATACAAAGCCACCGATAAAGGTTGATTGTGTTTCCAGATATGCATTACTGTATGCATTTTCAATTATACCTGTATTGGTATGAACCAATCCACCAATAGTACCAATCGCCTCTATTCTGTAGGCATTGTCTAACGCTCTATAATTTTGTATCTCAGAGCCTTCAACATAACAACTGGTAAGTTTACCTGTATTGGTTGCCACCAAACCACCCGTCTTGGCATCTTCGGAATATGGGAATGTATTGTATAGTCCCATACCTTTATTGTATGTATTACTAATAATACCATCATTCACTGCTGTGATACCTGCCAAATTGTTTCCACCAGCCAATACGAATGGATATGTATTAACAGCAAATAGACTATCATTGGTATTATTATATTCTAGTTTACTAGGACTACTAATCATTTGAATGGTGGCCGATGCACCACTTTCTCCTGTCGTAGTTGTAGATATATTTAAACCGACATAGGAATTTGTAATAGCACCAGTTTCTGTATTTACACCAGCAATACCACCAATATTAGATTGAGCAAGTGCATTATTGATATATCCTTGTGTTGTTACAACATGGAAGTAAATGCGTGCATTATTGCTCTCTGGTATAGCAGTATTAATAATTCTAGCATTTGTAATAGCACCTGCATTAGAACCAACTAAAATACCAAAATTCACTTTTGCCACTAGGCTCAAATCTATATCAGCTGGATATGAATATGCATTCGCTACTGCATTTTCTGAGACGGAAATATTATTAAGCATCTCAACAGAATCAATTAACATTGGTGAAACATCAACAATAATATTTTTAAGCAAAGTAGTCTCTGATGTGGTTTTAAATATACCAATATTTACATCACCACTTCTAAGTCCCTCTAGCTTTAGACTATGCAAAGTAATCTTATAGCCATTACCATCTAGCGAATCAAATGTAGCATCTTGTGGTACCCAATCATACAAATCAATATTATTAAGCAATATGAAGTTACCACCCTGCGATGTAGAATATCTCTGTAAATCTAATTGATTTTCAATAGGAATAGGATGATCATATCTGGAATTATCTTTGACTATAATTGTTAAATCTTTAGTAATAGGATAATTATATTTCTCATCACCAAAACCAATCACTATCCTACCATTATTATCATAATAATAGTGAGTTTCTAATCTAATTCTGGTATTATTAGACAACACAACGCCTTTGAAATATTTGAATTCAAATTCTAGACGTCTATTATTTTTGCCGTATACAGACATACTATCATCACTTACCCTAATGCCATTGTGCATGCCATCGATAATAAGCGAATAATTATCTTCGTCTATATATCCATTGAGATAATTTGCTCTAACTACCAGGTTATTACCTGTTTCGTCTTTTACTGAGGTATTAGCCAGTCTATATTCTAATGCTTCAATTCTACCCAATTCTTCACTTTGATAACCAAAATATATATTCAAATACTGATTATATTTTGTCAATAATTCAGCATCACCTATGACGATATCTTTGTATATGATTTTTACTGTGAAATTTTTGCGTTCTCCATGTAGAATGGTAAGCTCTCCATTACTTGCACCACAAATCACTACGTCTTCTATTTCAAATTCAACAGGATTTATTTCCAACTTGCTAGTAGCATGTTCTAGCCTACCGTAAACATATTCTTCTACACTAAATATAATCGTTATTAGGTGTCCTAATCTATCAAAGAACAAGTTGTTATCATTAAATACGACTGATACATCAAGTCTAATATAGTATAATCTACCAGACATAATATAATCTATGGATAACGTATTATATGTTCTATTACCCTCATCGTCTATAATATATACATAGTCTGAAATATCTTCATTTACAATGCCATCAAATGCAATTGAATAACTAAGATCACTATTCACTCCCCTATATTTAAACTCAAGTGGTCTCTCCGTACCCACACTCATGTCCACATAATTATCATTAGCGATTGTTACATTAAGCATAGGTATCTCGGCTATTCTATACGTAAAGCGTTTATCAAGTTTCAAAGTATTGACATTGTTTAAACCTCTTGTGTAAGAAGAAACAATAAATGTAATTGTGTTTAGATCACCATAATCTCTGCTAAGATCTATCTGAACGTAATAGGTATTATTGAAATAACTCCTATCAAGATAGTTGATAGACATCTTCGACAATTGCAAACCATAGGTATTAGGATAATTTAGTCGTGTAGCATATTCATACAATCCATAACTATTTACTTCACCCAAATCACCTAATTCATCATTACTAGATATAATTCCATATAATTGAGTCATTTGCAGATAATTCATATTATCATTGCTGGTTGTGATTGTAATATAACTACTATCATTAAACTCTTCACCTAGGGTTAATTTCAAAATACCAGTTCTACCAGGTACAATATACATACCTTCTATCTCTGTCATATCATAAGCATCGCCGGTGCCTTCCGTTAAGAGTTTTTCGCCTCTGGAATAATAATTTGCAAATATACCTGTTAATTCTGCAGGTCTAATATCAACTCGACATGTAGCCCCTAAACTTGGATTACTATTAGGTGTAAATACAACATCATAATTAGCATTATTTAAATCAAACCTATCTGCATTCTGCCTATAATATTCTTTATCAAAAGATATATCAATATCGAACGAAACTTTGTAAGTATTTAGTCTGGTTTCAATATTCGTATTAGTTTTTTCAATCGAAATAGTTCTAAACGATACATTTATCAATTCATATTCAAAATCTTTAATTAAAGAATTATTGACTAGAACACTATTCTCATCGGCATAGTATCTGCCACCATTTTCTACAAATGCAACATTCTCAAATGTAAACGTATTACCTAAGAAACTAATACCTTCATATTCATTATTGCCGATCTGAATGAGTGATATCATTTTTATATTTGGTTCTGCTGATTCTGTAAATACCAGATTGCTAGTCTCAAATGCAATATTTATTCTACTTGTATTCCTAGTAGTTAATTCTACATTAGGAATATTGGTCTCTATAGACATTGCTCTAGAAGCCGACCTGAATAGATATTCGTGGCTAATATCTAGCACCTTAATACCACTGAAATAAACCATTCCACCATTCACATCATAATATGTAGACGTGTAATTAATATCTGGACTAAGTACAGCAAATGGAGTAAATTTCAATTTGAACAAACCCACATCACATCCACTCATTGTTATATTGGATGCATTTAATCTAAATACATTATTAGTAGGAGCGTCCGAATCAAAACAATATTGATTTTTATTATTTAATTTGATTTTAGCATTCTTGATACTAGGATCTCCTGGATCTGTAACATCCAATATTTCTACTATGTATCCTACATCTTGATTGCTAGGATAATAGAAACCATCAATTTTATTGATTGTAGATAAAGTATAATATGATGTCTCATCTACCCAAACTGTAGCAGCCGATCCTGTAAAATTGGTTGTAGCATAGCGCAAAGCATTATTATCGGTATCCTTTATCTCAAAATCGGTAATACCTTTGACTACCTGCACTAAAATTTCACATTTGATTGTTTTATCCAGATAACTTCGAACCGTAATGATTGCTACACCTTCACTCTGTGGTTCAATCCTACTACCATTAATTTTAATAATATTTCCATCGCTATCTTCGGATATTTCTATAGAATCATTCAAATCAATTCTAATGTATTCGGTAATAATTGTTGTACCATTTAATTTAATTTTTATTGCAGGATTTGCCTTATCAACAGAAATCTCATAAAGAGCCTTAACAGTATTACCATCAGCATCGGAATTTAAATACATCATTACTTGGGTTGTTCCAGCATAAGTCAAATCAAATAGAGTAGGACGTTCATTGATCTGCGTACTCATACCTGTAGGAATCAAATCATATAGAGCCTTAGTCCCTTTTAGAATAATAGGGAATGGCTTTGAATTGCCCAAATAGATAACTTTATTAGCATTGTCATTGATAAACCATCTAGAATTATTGGCAGGATTCTCAATATCACTAACAAACTGGTATGGCTCGGTACTTCCGCCATCTGTGATAGCAAAGCCCAACTCTTCTTTAAACCATGTTTTCGTATTACCAATAGTTGTACCTTCAAAATATTCTACATTGCCTGAGTTTAGAATGTAATAATCGTTCTCATTAATAATTGCATAAGACTCGTAAATTCCCGAATATTGTACGTTATTATTATTACCAAATGTTAGTCCAGAGATAACCCCCATTCCCTGTACTTTGGCACCAACAACAGCCAAATTCATCAATTCATTATCATTAGAAATACCACTAAATGTATACAACTTTCCTATTGCATAACTACTATAGATCTTACCACTAAATTTTGATGCCAGCATACCAACAGACACATTATTACGTGTGAGTATATCTGCATTAAAGTAACTAGATGTAATTGTTCCACTCTGAACATTTCCAACCAAGCCACCGACAGCAGAATCAACACTAGTAATATTAGCAACTATATTGCCTGCATATGTATTGGATATTATAGAATTATAGAAACTTCTTACGTAAGAGTATTCAATGGTAGCAAGATTATCACCATTCAGCATCTGACCAACAAGTCCACCGAATGTAGTCGTATTATTATTTACGTTGATTTGAATATTGGCTTTTTTATTCCAATCATACTCTTCACCGATATTAACAAAATATACAATAGATGATGATATCCTAGCATTTTCCATTTTGCCAACAATACCACCAGCAATGATTGCATTAGCCCCATGGTCTAACATGCTAGAAATATTCATTGTAGGATATACTTTTGCATCACAAATGTAACCTCCTACCATACCCCCTACAACACCACCGAGATGGGCACTAAGAATATTAGATGTAGCAATAACAGACAAAATCTGTATTCCCTGTGAATTATCATTAATATTACCAATGTATGTACCATCTGCGTAACCTACTAGTCCACCTGCATATACCTGTGTAGCTCCTAACAAGCCGTTTAATTCAAGACTACAATTTACATTATTACCAGTAGTGACTACACCATTTTCATAATCTCCAGGTAGACCTTTGATAGTAGTTCCTTTGGAATAACCAATCATACCACCAATTCTTGCCTTACTTGAATATATCGTTGTAGTCTCAGAATTAATTCTGATTGAACCAGATACTTTACAACCAATAATCGTAGCATTTTCAGAACTACCAACAAGAATACCAACAGATAAATCACTATTATATGCTGTAGGTATAGTTACCCTAATACTAGCATTGGCTACGCCCAAATATTTGATTGTAACATTACTGCCAAAACTACCGAACAAACCAATATTAGATTTTGGAATGTTCATGGTCATATTAATATTTAAATTGTATAGCGAGCTATATCTGGTACTCAGTACACCATCGTGATTGTAATAATCCAATCTACCACTAAGAGAGAAATAACCTACCCCATCTCCATGTGGAATATCCTTGATGGCACTGCCATTTCTATAGCTATTATTCAGTGGCGATAGATTAATATCCCTAGTGACGATATAGTAGTATAATTGATTATTATCAATATCTCGAAGCATCTGTGCATACTCTTCTGTATTTCTAATTTCAAAAGGATATGCTTCGGATCCATCGGCAACTTTCACACGGATTGTTTTGACCAGATTGAGATTGTAATAAACCACACCACTATCGGTAATATTTTTAATATTGTCTTCTGGAACTATAGTAAGGTAGTTTTCACCACAAACATTGGTAGGAACTATGGTAATAGTACCTCCATTACCTAGAGAATTTACCCTAACAGTAGCATGATAACTGGAAGTATCAAAATTGTATAGTCTAATATTTCTATTGGCTACTTCGGCAGTATCTATAGTGTAATTCAATGTAATACTCTCTGGCCTACTTTGTCCATTTCTTACTTCGAAATATACACCATCACTATCTGCATCAATTCTAATACCACCTATTTTATTTGCATATTTAGCAGTAAAATTAACCGAATTGATATTCTGCAATTTGCCAAATTGTCTGATAGATACATAGATGGTAAGTGTGATATCATTGGTAAATATATTCTTTAGGAATGCATCAGTCCTACCACCATAATATTCATCTATCCAACTTTTTAGATTATCATGTAATCTAGCGACAACATAACATTCATAAGACTCCCACTGTGCCTCAAACAAATCCATATAGTGCAATTCATAATGTTCTGCACCACTATCAGAATATACTATTAATTGAGAGCCATCATCTTTCATGATAACATTCTGCAATGTAGTCTCAAAATCATACAATAATTCAACAGGTACACCTAGTGAACCTTTCATATTTATAGTTGAATTTACAGGATTTTCTTCCCCACCTTCACCATCTAGGAATATTTCATTCCATTGAGAACCAAGGTTGATTTTGTCTGGTACGAATGTAGATTTAATAACACCCTCGGACAATGCTTGGTCGTAATAACTAAGAGTATCTCTCATGTAGATCTCTACCTGTTTGGAAGTAGTAACTTCTACACCCTCTAGTGGATCGTAGATGTAGATATCTATGGTATGAACTTCTTCGTAAAGAACATATGTAGGATTACCATTATCGTCTAAAACAACCTGACCTTGAGCATCTAATTCATCATGTGCACCAATGTATTTGATTGTCATAATAATAGGAGATGTTAGGCTCAAAGTAACACGGTCATTAGTAGTCAAAACACCATTTCTATACGAAACATAATTATTGTAATTGAATGAAACCTTGACATTATTCGTAATATCTATAGGGAATATTTGTCTATCGAAATAGTCATCATCAGTATAACCCAATCTATAGTCATAGAAACGAATTTCTTGCTGTGCATTATTAATCAAATAAAGTGTACCAACAGAATTGTACCTGCCCCACTCAATACCCGTATTATCACTCAAAACGAAATCATTATATACACCATTGGTATCTTTCATTTCTTTGATATCTTCAACTTTTAGATTACCTTCTTCATCCAAAACATTACCATTCAAATGATACAAGTATGCAGAACTATATTTATTAATTTCTACACTTAATGGTAATTGTGGAGTCTCAGGAGTAACTCTATAATAAGCAGTAGGAATGTAAGTGTGTACTACGGCAGAATTACTAACACCATTATTTGCAGTGACTCTAACAACAGTCTTATCTACAATCAAATTCGCATTGGCTTTTAGGTAGAAAGAAGCGATTCTAGTGTCTTCGTCTACAGTAGAATAAATAGAAACCAAATCTTCATTGTAGGTAATGCTAGCAATAGCAGACTCACGAGTCTGTCCCTGTGGCAATTCGAACAATTTGATACCATCAGTTTCACTACCAACCACAAATGCATCATTAGTTAGATCAACGTGATATTCAGCATTCGTAAATGCTATCTTTCTAATACCATTCTCAAATCTAATTCTGAATGGGAAAGTAAGCACAGATGTATAGAATTCTTGTGCTAATTCTTCACTATAACTATCAGCAATCATGGAAAAATCCACACCGACATTCAATCCAATATCAATATCTGGAAGCGTGGTCAAAGCATGACTGAGATAGAAGCTCTCATTCCTAAATCTAGAGCACTCCCCTTCACCTGTAGCAGACACAATATCCATGCCACCATTTGTACTCTCAGATATCAATCCAAATCTCTGTAAGGAGCCGTCACTTTTATATAGATTCACTGCATCAAATATTTCTGTGTCATTTTCGCCATCGAAGTAAACAAAATATTTGAAGTCACTATTTAATTGAACTTTAAATCTAGTACCATATGACCAACTAGGATAATAATCGTATATGGTGTAAACCTTATCGCCCATGGTATTCAATACGATTTCTTCATCATTTAAGCCAATTTTGGTAGGTATACTTTTTACTATAAATTTAACAAGCACATCTCTATCAAATAGTCCTGGATATTTGATGTGTCTAATGGTAAATCTATGAGTATAGACACCCTTACTCTGGGCCTGAACTACATAATCACTATTAAGTGCAATACTAGACAAAACAACTGGCTGATTATCTGTCTCCAAAATGGTATCAGAAGTAATCTCATAATCCTGTGGATTGTATTCACCCTCCACTTCTGGACTCAAATCAAAGCGTAATTGTCTACGAATGTAATAAGACGAATCTACACCCAACATACCTTCTTTAAAATTAGGGTCCAACAGTACAATCTCATACACACCATTTACATCTGGAGTAAGAGATATTTCGCCATTGATATTGGTCTGGCTATTCATCTTAACATCAACACTAGTACACTCATCCACCACTTCAATATCACAATATTCGACTATTGGAGCCCTAGATCCACTCTTAGGTGTAAAAGTAGCAGAAAGAGTAACTACCTTGGTAGCAATAGTTTGTGAAGAACCCACACTAACATTGGTAATAGGATAATCCATAGCCTCATTCTTATATTGTCCGTCGGTATATGTTTTGTAGGTTTTCAAAATATGATTGTCTATAATACTAGCATATTTACCATATTTGCCATCACCCATGTAATGGTCATAAGTATACGTAGTACCATTGACATTTTGCATACCATTCTCTGGTACGCTTATATCAAATTTGATGTTTTTCTGAGTGGTATTGGCAGGATAAAACTCAATAAAATCATCTATATTTTTTAGGTCTATTTGGCCACCATTAGCAATGGCTTTTAGAGCATTTTCTTTAAAAGAAAAACTATTTAATTTGAGATCGATATTTAAATCAATATTGTATGACTTATTGCCTTCTTTGGTAGTAGCAGTAAGTGTAACTTTACCTGTTTTTAATGGAGAAACTGGCTGAACTGTTATCTCGGTGACGCCACCGTCTAAATACTTTATTTTGGTAGATACAAAGCCTTCGCCACCAGAAATATCAATACCCAAATCGGTCTTGCTATCAGTATCAGATACGACCACTTTTATAGTCTTTGCATCGTATCTGTATTCTGGCATACCATTAATGCTAATCTGAGCAATTTCTAGATTAACAACATCATCAATATTCTTCCATCCTAGAGTCTGTCCTTGGGACTTTTCAAAAGAATTGACATCATTAATCTCAAAAAACTCCGACTGCTCCCCATCAATAGTTTCAAAATATCCATATATCTGTGGAGTGCTAATCTTCATATTTTTATATGGCACTGTCTTACATGCAAAAGCACCGAAAATTGAACCAATAAATAAAATTAATAATGCAAGCTTCTTTTTCATTTTTCCATTCTCCATTGTATAGCAATTACAGGATTTTTTATGTGCATTCTTACTATCTATTATCACACAAAAAATTAAAATTACTAAAAAAATATATATATAAATATATATAGTTACAAATAGTTTATATAGTTTGTCAAAATTTGTCAAACGATTGATCGTCTAATTGCTACATTTATTAATAAAAAAACAGCCCACCCTATGACTGTTTTTTTATTCTCAAAAGACCGTATTTTAATTTGGTGGATATTCCACCACGGATATGCTTTTCCGCAAAGTTTTTATCTAAAATTTTGTACACCCTGTAATACAGAAATTTATTAGTATTTTTTAATTTTTTCGACAAATCATTATGTACAGTACTTTTGCTATACCCAAAATGTTCGGCACACTTTCTAATAGTACACGCCACATCTATTATATATATGGCAAATATCTCTTCTCGACTCCTCATATTACCCCCAAAAGAACATTAATTTTCGGTAATAATAGGACCAGAAATATAGTCTCTATTCCCATAAATAGATATGACAAAAAACTACAAAGTATGACAAATTATAAAAAATTACAACAAAAAAAACACCTATTGTGAATGTATAATTCATCCAAAATAGATGTCCTAAAAAAGCCAATTAATTCTTTTTAGCTTTAGCATCAATAAGATTAACGATATCTCCAACTGTTTTTAATTTTAAACTCTCTTCGTCAGTAACAGTAACATTAAACTCATCTTCGAGAATCATAAGCATTTCTACAACGTCCAATGAATCTGCACCCAAATCTTCTATAACTCTACTTTTCATTGTAATTGTATCTGCTGATATATTAAGTTGCTCAGCAAGCAATTTTTTAACTTTTTCAAAAGACATAATTTCACCTCTAAAGTTTGATACATACATTTTAACAATTTTTTGAAAAAGTGTAAAGCAATTGAAAACTATTTCGTACTAATATTGAGATAAGATGCCGGATCAATTTTTTTACCCTCGTCAGTCATAGAAAAATGCAAGTGAGATCCAGCAGAAGCCTCTGCAGAAGACGAGTTTGACACAACACCAATAGTCTCTCCCCTAGAAACATCATCACCCACCTTTACCAGCACATTCTCATCTAGAGAACCATACGAACTCTCAAGCCCATTATTATGTTTAATAACAACCACAGTACCATCTAATACATTGGAATAAACTTTGCTAACTTTGCCATCTAAAATAGAATATACTTTGCTACCAGTAGCAACAGCAAAATCTATACCATTATGCGTTTCCCATTGTTTCAAAGACTCATTGTAAACTAATTCGTCACCATAATAGCCTTTATAAATTGATGCATTAAGTACTGGCATAAACGGCGACACCTGCACACTAACAGGCTCTGTTATCTCATCACGATTACGAGCATTAACACCAATCAACACAAATGTGATAACAAGGGTAAGTAATATAAGACCTAAAACAATAAAATATCCAAACCTTTTAAAAAATAATTTAATCTTCTGTACAACCGTCAAATTTTCCATAAAAACCTCCACTTCGATATTCAATAATTTACCTATAAAATCCGAATTATACACACATCAAAACGAATTGTAAATAAGTGGATATCCGACAACCAATTTTTCGTCAAAATACGACATTTGAATATTAACCTTTTTACCATTCACAACCTTGTAATCATGTAATTTGGCAGTATATCCTTCACAGACCAAACTGCTACCCACATAACAATAATGAATATTATCTAAAGAAAGCACAGAACATAAAGTAGAAATATCCAAATCACACTCAATACAATTCATATTATCAGAAAAAACACAATCAATATTAGCATCCATAAGAATAGAATACAGAGTAATATCTCTCATGGTAAACAGACAAACTACTATAAAACAAAACATAACAAACAAAATAAATTTATTAAACATGGTAGACCTTTATGACAATAAAAATAGAATATATGACAAAAAGTCAACATAATACTACTAAAAAGATTTTTATAATAATGACTATGGTTTTATGTATCACAATCATCCATTTAATAATAGACCAGAATAGAAATATAATACAGGCACGCAATTATAATGACACAACACAACAACAAGACATGGTGGAATACACGGGTGAAATAGAGTACTTGTCTTTTACCACACTAATAGCATTTCCAGAAAAAATTGAGCGACAAGGAAATAACAACGAAAAACTAACAGTAGAAGAATTTAAAGAACTTTTGGAAGCTCTATACAAAAATGATTACATAGTAGTAGATATAGACAACATATACAAAATAAACGAAGGCCAAGTACACAAACAAAAACTCGCCCTACCTAAAAATAAAAAACCAGTTGTTTTAACATTCGATAATGTATCATACAAAAGTAGTTATCAAAATCGTGGCGAGATAGATAAAATAATAATCGATAGAAATAATGAACTAGCATCATACACCACAAAGCAATCAATACAGGATAGAGTACAGTATGATAATGAGTTTATTTTAATACTAGAAAATTATTTGAAAGAACACCCCGACTTTCATCTGGGTAATGCAAAAGGAATAATTTTTTGCACAGGAGAAAACGGCATACTAGGATACAATACATGCCATCAATATGCAAGTAGCAAACAGGAATTAAAAAGAGTCACAAATGTAATCAATAGATTGAAAAATTTAGGATGGAAATTTGGATGTAATAATTATCGATATATATCACAAAAAGAACTACCAGAATTGGACTTTGCAAAAGACCTATCACTATGGCTGAACGAAACAAAATTAGCAATAAAAGAGACACCACTATTTGCATATCCATTCGGAGAAATTGATAATAAAAATGAGCGAATGGATTTATTATTGTCTAATGGATTTAAGATATTTTTTGTCAATAATTCTTACGTTTGTGACAATAACTATCGTGACTATGTCATTATTAAACAAAACTACATTAACAGCAAAACATACAGCGAATATATAAAATCAATAATTTAATTTATCATTTACTAAAAAATAGACTTCGTTTTATCTTCCCGAAGTCTATTAATTTTTATATCACTTTTTTGCTTTTTTAATACACTGAAATGGTAATAAAAATATATACATTATAACATTCAAAAAATACACAAATAATCTAGTTATAATTAAGCCTACAAACAAGTATTGTTTTAAGTACACATTGGTAAACATCAACACAAACAATATCTCAAAAATAAGTGTCCCATTTGGTGTTGGGAATACATCAAATATTGTTTTTAAAATCACTCCACCAATGAGCAACTGTATAAAATCAATAGCAACAAAATTATTAATCATCATAAATGCACAGCAGTATAACATGGCATATAATAGTATGTTTAATATTAAACTAAAAACGGATATGAAGATAAACTTTTTGTCTTGTCTAAATGCCCTGGCATTCAATATAAATCTATCTATAATTTTATTGTAAAGAACATCTATATTTTTTACCAATTTTAGTTTGTATAAAAGTCTACAAATTCTACCTACAAAATCTATTACTATTTTGCTATTTCTAATGAACAGAATATTAAGTATCAACCTAAACATTATTAGCAGTATTAATACAACACCGATCCATAACCATACTAGCATCTGTTCCATTACAAGTATTGCACCCAATATCACACACGAAACAAGCAATACAAACCGTGCAATAACGTAGTAAATTTTTTGTGAATATTTGGTATCTAAAACCAATTCTTTATTATCACATTTACTAGTCATGTCTAGTATCGATTTTTTAAGTCCACAACCATTGTATATTGATACACATTGATAGTAATTATAACTAATTTCTCCCAACAATGTTCGTGTAAATATATTGCAACCCGATTTTTTCTTTATGTGTATCGCCAATGGAATTACTTGGACTATAAGCATCAAGAAATACACTCCTATAGCAATGCATAAAAACCGATAATCCAATGTATTGAATACTAAGCCAATTTCTACATATCCATACTGACTGGCGACATAAAATGTAGCAAGTATCAAAACAGCAATATTTAGTAGCACTATTGATACATTAAAAAATCTATTTCTAGGTTGTTTTGCATCTATTATGGAATTCTCAAATGAGCTGAATGTTTTATCAATCATTTTGTTTTTTATTTCTTCATTAATATTATCCACAAATCTAACCTCTACTTAATATTGTACACTAAAAAAACATCTATTTCAACTATTTATATTTTATAGTCAAAAATTGAATTTGGACTATCGAACTAGACAAGTAATAATGTTAATGTTTTTTGCATATTATTAATAAAAATAAGGAGTAAAAATAATGGAAAAAACACTAAAAGAACAGCCAAAACATTTAGACGAAAATCTAACAATTTGCAAACGTTCAGAAATCAAACTCGACGGAATATTAGAAATAAATTATTCAAATGAATCATCAATCAGTGCCAAATTACATGACACAAATATAATTATTCTAGGCAATAATCTACATGTTCAAAAAATTGACACAGAAAATGGAATTTTAATTGCAAATGGAAACATAGAAACAATTAAATATGGCAAAACACAGAATTTTTTTAAAAGGATGTTTAAGTGAAAATTTCTTATGTACTACAAATGCGAGAGTTCCTAATAATGCTCTCTTGTGGGATTGTATTAGGTATAATTTACGGATTACTAAAAGCATTGTGTAGAATAACAAAAAATAAAATTGTGGAAATAATAACAAATGCAATATTAACAGCAATAGGCACAATATTTTTTATTTTCATGGTAAATGTGATAAATCTAGGAGAAATCCGTGCTTTTTTAATAATTGCATACACTTTAGGTATCATACTAGAGAGAATAACATTGGGAAAAATATTTGCCAAAGGATATAAAAGTGTGTATAATATCCTAGTAAGAATTATTGGAAAATTCAAAAATAGTAATATTGGCAAGGTAATTTTAAAATAATGGCTAAAAAAGAAAAAGTAATTAGATTAATAACATCAATAACGGTAGCAGTCATGTTTATTCTGCTAGTTATTCTTGCGTTTCAATTGATAAAAATTGCCAATTTAAAGACAAAATCCAAAAATTTAAACAACTACAAAACAGAATTGGTATCAGAAATAAACAATTACAATGCAACCAATACGTATTACAATAACAATAGAGAAGAATACCTAGAAAACTATGCTAGAGAAGTATTGGGCTGGGGAGAACAAGACGAGACCTGGTATACAGGCAACTAAGAATGTCAATTTTTGACATTTGCCATAGATTCAACCATAAAATTTAAAAATAAGTATTGACAAACTAATTTTTTTAGTAGTATAATTCTTACTGAAGTTTGGAAACAAACAAAGTTCGTCGCGGGGAGGAGCAGCTCGGTCGCTCGTCGGGCTCATAACCCGAAGGTCGTGTGGTTCAAATCCCACCCCCGCTACCATTTTGCACCATTTTAGGTGCTTTTTTTTGTTCTTCGCTTGGAAATTTGATTTGTGCAAAAAAAGAGAAAAATAAAAACAAAAAATCAAATATAATTATCCAAAACACATCAAAGCAAAAATAAAAAAATAGGCACAATATGGGGATTAATATTTTTAAAAATTTTTACACATTCTCTTGACAAACATACAAAACTAATGTAGCATATAAAAGTGATATTTGGCGGCGTAGCTTAGTTGGTTATAGCATTCGGTTCATACCCGAAAGGTCGTAGGTTCGAATCCCACCGCCGCTACCATTGAGAATAGCAATTTATTCCCCTTTTAATATGCTTTTCTCTAAAACATAGTTTTATGTTACTACTGCATTCGCAGTAGTTTTTTTGTTTTTAATTCGGCGAGTACCCCTGTTAGCGCTTTGCGGGTAACTAGGGGTTATACACCTTAGGTGCTGTGTCTTACAGACACCGATTCCTCTTGGTACAAAAAAAGCCCTTTCGGGCTTTATTTTTTGGTAGTCCCAAGGGGAATCGTCTATACGATTCTTGAGTATATCTCGCTTCTCCTTTGCCCTACTTTCATGGCGAGTACCCCTGTTAGCGCTCTGCGGGTAACTAAGGGTTATGCACCTTTGGTGCTGTGTCTTATAGACACCGATTCCTCTTGGTACAAAAAAAGCCCTTTCGGGCTTTATTTTTTGGTAGTCCCAAGGGGAATCGAACCCCTGTTACCGCCGTGAAAGGGCGATGTCTTAACCTCTTGACCATGGGACCAAATATAAAAATCTCAAATTCGACAATGCTAGTATAATAGAAAATACTAGACTTGTCAACGATTTTTAAAAAATAATTTCCCTTTTACTTGTCTTTACTTGTGAGTATATAAGTGACT
>CAKJZJ010000005.1 GCA_918292005.1 Clostridiales bacterium | reverse complement strand
CGACACCTAATCCGGCAATTGAGTGCTACGGCACTCTGCCTCCGGTGACCTATTTTTTATTATTATACACCCTAAATCTCGTTTTGTCAATCCCCATGACGCAAAAAAAGCCCCCGCAAATCGCTGTGTACCAACGGTTTGCGGGGGTTGCTTTATCTCACATATTCTTTTTCGATTCTGACACCGCATCCGAACTCCACCTCTATGCCGGTGTCCTTGACGATGATCTTATCGACCAGCATTTTGAACGTGGTTCCGTCGATCGCTGTCATTCGGCTGCTATCCATCGTCTGATTGATGAAGGTGTCGAGCCACATCTTGACTTCAGAGAATTTGACTTCGGTCGCCTGCAACTCATCGCGCTTTGCCTCAAGCACTTTCATCTGTCCGCCGTACTCTTTGACCTTTGCCGAGTAGTCCTGTGCGCCAATTTCCATCCGCTGCTTTGCTTTGTGGAGTGCGAGCACCGCTTCCTGTATTCCGATGATCTGTTCTTCGATGCTCTCGATCGCTGCTCTTGTCTCCGGCTCCATCGACATTCCTGCACCTTCTCTGACCGCTTCGACTACGTCGCTGGCGTTATCGATCAGTTCGTTGATTGCCGCCAAGCAGGTCTTTTCAAGCACTTCTTCGTTTACGTGGTGGCTGTCGCATTCCGATCGCCCGTTGATGACTCTGTTGCAGCAACACCAGCTTGCGGTGCGTTTCCCGCTACCCATCGTGCGCACCTGCCTGCGCATTTTCGATCCGCAGGTTCCACACATCAGCTTCCCGCCAATAGAAAGTCATACGAAACAGCCGTTAGGATTTGTTTCGTATTTCTATTTATGGGACTGTTTTGGAATTGTTATCAATTTTGAAAGAAATAAAAAATTTTAAGACTTTTTATAAATTATATGATATAATGTTTGGTATCAAATGAGATATAAAATAGCACAAAATCAATTAGGAGAAAACAAATGATTGGTAAATATAAAGTAATAACATTATGTGGAAGTACAAAATTTAAAGAGGATTTTTTTCGCGAACAAAAAAGATTAACCCTTGAAGGTAATATCGTTATTTCTGTGGGAATGTTTGGACATTCGGGAGATGATGAGGTTTGGAAAGACGGAACAAAAGAAATGCTTGATGATATGCACAAAAGAAAAATAGATATGGCTGACGAAATTTTTGTAATAAATAAAAATGGCTATATTGGTTCGAGTACAAAATCAGAAATTGAATATGCAATTAAAACAAACAAAAAAGTGCATTATATGGAAAAATTGTAAAAAATAATTTAGTGTTCATACAAACTCACAACCTCTCCGCCAAGCGTAACGTAAATCTTATGAATTAGGATTTGCGTTTTTTTTATTATTTATGTTATAATAATATTGTTCTAAATTAAAGGGAAATTTATGAGAGAAACAGAAATAACAGTTCAAGTATTTAATGATTACAATGAAATTGACGAAATTTTAAAAAGAAAGGGGTTTGAAATGGTAGAAAATTACCAATTAAATGACTGGTATTTTTCCAAATTTGATAATGTTTTAAATTTATCATATACTGACCTTATAAACAACTCTTTTTTAGTGCGTTATATCATTGATGAATGCCCCAAAATACAATTATGCTACAAGAAAAAGGAACTGGATAAATTTGGCAATGTTTTATTGGAGGAAAAAGTTAAATCGGAATTAACAAAACTTGAAAACGCTATAAAAATATTTGATTTAGCAGGATTGAACAACTATTGTAAGGTTGAAAATAATTCATATGTGTACAAAAAAGAAAATATTGAATTTGTTGTTCAAATAATTAAAAATCTTGGAATATTTATTGAGTATGAAGAAGATGAAAGTATGAAAGATATGTTGCCTGATCAAAAATTTAGTTATATGGTTAATATTACAAAAAATCTAGGACTAAAATTAGGCAATGATTTTTCATGCAAGAAAGTTTTCATGCTTCTTCATAAAAAATAAACTGATTTAACCCACTCAACACCCACATATATTCTAGGGTTAGGATTGGATAGCATCGGCTCCGCCATAAAAAGCCCTTTTGTAAGGGCTTTTTTATTTTTTTGTTGGAGAGTATATGCTACGCATGTGCATGGTGTCCCATGCATTCGAACTGTATTCTGCATGTGCCATGCAGAAATATACTCGTTCCACTCGTATAGACTATTCTCTTTTCATCTTTATCCCAAGCCCTTTTAGTAGGCTTTTGAGTATGGACAAATATGCATAAATGTGGTACAATATATGTATCTGGAGAAGTGTCATGTCTGGTTATGAGATCGGTAGGAGAGATACTACCAAAGAGAATAAATGGGAAAGTATAGATATTAATAATTTTCACATTCACGGGCCTACTGTGATTTGTTTCGGCGGTAGGGGAACTATTATGCCACGACATGCCAATTACCTATGTAGGCTGGCAGGCAGTCTTATGGGTAATAATGATGAAAAATGTAGTATAGATATAGACTTTTGGGGTGTGGTGCATGGTAGAGACGAGAATGGCGAGCCTGTGTCTAGACTGACAGTGTCTGACGAAAGAGAAATAGCCGAAAAATTATCTACTGCATTGTGTACCAGTGGTGGTCATGTGCTACCAGATGAGGACATTATTAGGAATTTCAATAATATTACATTCTTTACTCACTGCCAGGGTGCTAGTGAATTGAATGATGTGATAGGTTTTATTAGAGAGAATATGATTAGGCTGGGTATTAGTCCCGTATGTATTGCCAAAGCCATGGGACAGATGTTCGCTGTCAATTATGCTCCATTAGAGTTTTGTGATATCCCTAGTCTCAATATTATCTCTATGAAAGATCGTACACTCAGAGAGCATTTTGCTGGTAGTGGGGCAGATGATACTCTCTCTAAAAAGATATTTAATATTCTGAATGCCAGTAATGCTGGTCAGGGTAATGTTATTATAAAAGATGATGAGAATAATGCTACACTTATTTGTTCCAATCTTACTCTAGATGGTGAGACTGAGAATATAGAGCATAGAATAACTTTTTTAGACAGAGATGCCGAGTGGGATTCTTCCGTTTTTGATATCTCTAGGCATGGTGACCATGTGTCACAGATAGCAGGATATGCACTCGCTATGTCGGTTGCCAGTGGGATTAAAAATTCCATTTCTACCACCTTTAGTCCTAAGCCTACTATAGATCAATTCATCTCAGATGCTAGGGATATTATGGCTGATAGCGAGAGTGGTGCTTTTAGGGCAATCGTGGATAGTGTACGTGGTACAGGCTCCGGAAATCCCACAGATGATGATACCAGTGGTATTGTATAAAGTCCTTGTATTTGTATGCTATACTGTATGTATTTGACATAAATTGAGTCGGTATTGACATTTTATTGCAATTATGGTATGATATAGTCATGATTGATAGAGAAGCTAGTAGAATTATAGATAAATTTTTAAATAGTAGAATTTTCCCCAAGATACTTGATAAGGATAATCTTTTGGGTGTAGTTGTGTACGGTAGTGTAACTACCGGCTTTTTTGATAAAAACTCAGATATAGATTTATTGGTTCTTCTGAATTATGCAAAACATAGTGTGCGTGGAGTGAATTTTGTCGACGGTGTAAAGATAGAATATTTTATAAAGCCAATCGAAAAATTTCTGAGTGAAGGTGTGCAGTTCACCAATATGAATTGTCCTTCGCATATTGCCTTGAGTCAGAATGCTGCAATACTCTATGGCGATTTGGATTTTGTGAAAGGTATGTTGAATGCAGATAATACTTTTTACAACGAAAATCATAAAAAACCAATTATGGATTTTGAAACACAGATAGTACAGGTAGATAATAGAATATCCAGTCTAAAAAATATCTACCAGCGAAAAGGTGCAGAATTTGAGATGGTGTATTACAATATATTGGAGATGATTAGGAGTCTACATTCTGCACATGCTGGTGAGGCCAATATACCATTTGTAAAGGCCTATAGAGTGTACAAAGATCCCGATTATTATGACAAATATGTAGGGAAGTGTGCAGATAATAAAAAGCCCGATCGCAAATTTGTGGAATTATATTCTAAATGTATAGAAGAGACAGACAATAGGGCTGTAATGTTGAATAATCTAATAGCACTGTATGAATACGAAAGGAGTTTCTATAATACCAATCCCAATAATTACGAATTAACATTCTAAATACTCAAATAAAGAACTAATCCATAGTTCTTTTTTTGTGGTCTTTGCTTGTGATGAAAAACCAAATTTGGTATAATTGGAGTGAGCAAAATATTAGAAACTCACTAGTTATTGTGAGTTTTGTGAGGTTAAATATGGATATTTGGGATCAATTAGTGGCAGAAGCGAAAAAACAATTTCATCCAGAAGATGTCTCTCCATTCATTATGGCACATCATGTAGCATGTGCTTTAGAGGCAGAGAATGGTGAGATATATAGTGGTTTTTGTATAGAGGGTGCTAGTGGGGTAATAGCACTGTGCGCCGAGAGAGTGGCGGCACTGGATATGTATATTCACAGTGGTCAGACTGTGGTAAAAAGACTGGTGTGTTATTCTAGGGATGGTGCTCCCGATGATAGTGGTGGCTGGACTCCATGTGGGGCATGCAGAGAATTTTTCATGCAGTTATCTGATAAAAACAAAGACATGGAGATATTGGTGAATTATCCAGCCAGAAAAACTGTGAAATTGATAGATTTGATACCCGACTGGTGGGGCTGGGATAGATACGAAAAAAATAAGTAGGAGATAATTATGCAGGAAAAGGTAAAAAAGTTTAATGAATCTATGCCTTGTCATCGCAAACCTATGCCGGTATATGCTAGACTTTTGGATATAGAGAGTGAGATAGGGGAATTGGCAAAAGAGTATCTGGAATCATCTAGGTATGGGACTACACAATTTGCCATGAATGAAGACTTTGTGATGGAGTATGGTGATGTATTATATAGCCTTTTGTCCCTAGCGAATGAGATGGGTATAGACGCAGAATCTAGTCTAGATACAGTTATTGCGAAATACCGAAAAAGAATAGAAGAAAAAAACTCTATGGGCAGTAAATAATATGAGAAATATTACTACAAGTATCCACAGCCATAGGAAAAAGTTTATGCTCGAAAATGAGCGAAAAGATCACGTCATTATTATGGGGCATAATAATGCTCTATTTTCTGCTCCACATGCTGTTACACAGGTAAGATTGGGCAAAATGAAATATAAAGAAATTGGCTCTGTGGCAGTTGCTCTGTATTTAGCAGAAAAGACTGGTAGTTATCTTATTGCAAAGACCAAAAATAATAATGATGATGCCAATTTTGATGAGAATTCTAGGTATAGAGACAGTATATCTAAACTCGTAGAAAGTAATGGAATAAAATATTTGATAGATATGCATGGTCTGGCATCTCACAGACCTTGTGATGTAAATCTAGGCATACATTTGGGCAGGAATATTGCTACTAATGTACGTGCTTATGATGATTTGCGTAAGGCTCTAAAAGGTATTGGTCTAAAAGTTTTGATAGATACTCCATATATGGCAGGCTCTAGGACAATATCTGGCTGGGCAAAAAATAAATATCCAGATTTATGGACCATTCAGATAGAGATTAATTGCTCCATTACCAATTCACCAGATAATGCCGAAAAACTCAAATCACTTCTCCAGATATTGACTAATTGGGTGAGCTATTTACAATAAAAAAACGACTCGTTTAAGCCGTTTTTTTGTTTACTATTTTAGATTAAAGAATGCATCACGGCCTAGATATTTAGCCATAGTGCCTAGTTCTTCTTCTATACGTAATAGTTGATTGTATTTAGCTACTCTATCTGTTCTGCTAGGAGCACCGGTTTTGATTTGTCCAGCATTTAGTGCAACTGATAGGTCTGCGATTGTTGTATCTTCTGTCTCACCACTTCTGTGGGATACTACTGCAGTATATCCTGCACGATTAGCCATTTGTATTGCATTTAATGTTTCAGTTAGAGTACCTATCTGATTTACTTTGATTAGAATTGAGTTGGTTACTTTTAGGTCAATACCTTTCTTTAGTCTATCTGTATTAGTTACATATAGGTCATCACCAACTAATTGGATTTTGCCACCTAGTCTAGATGTCATTACTTTCCATCCGTCCCAGTCTTCTTCAGCCAGGCCATCTTCCAAAGATATGATAGGATATTTCTCTACCATTTTCTCCCAATATGCTACCATTTCTTCACAAGTGAATTCTTCACCGGTCTTCCAGAAATAGTAGTGACCTTCATGACCTTTGCCTAGTTTTTTAGCCTCATCATACATCTCTGTTGCTGCGGCATCTATTGCTATACAAAAGTCTTTTTTAGGCTCATATCCTGCTTTTTTGATTGCTTCTACTATTGATTGCAATGCTTCTTCGTCACTCTTTAGGTTTGGTGCAAAACCACCTTCATCACCAACTGCTGTTGCATAGCCTTTAGCTTTAAGTACTGCTTTTAGATTATGGAATACTTCTGCACACCATCTGAGAGCCTCGGTAAATGTAGGGGCGCCCACTGGCATAATCATAAATTCTTGTACGTTTACTGAATTGTCTGCATGTTTACCACCATTAAGTATATTCATCATAGGTACTGGTAATACTGTAGCATTCACACCACCAATGTAATTGTATAGTGTGAGTCCAGATGCTTCTGCTGCTGCTTTTGCTACTGCTAGAGATACGCCTAGGATAGCATTAGCACCTAGTCTACCTTTATTTTGTGTGCCATCTAGTTCTATCATGGCATTATCTATTTCTGCTTGATTAAAAGCATTCATGCCTACTACTAGGTTTTTTAATTCTGTATTTACATTTTTTACTGCTTGCTCTACAGATTTTCCTAGATATCTGGATTTATTACCATCCCTTAATTCTACTGCTTCAAAAGAACCTGTTGATGCACCACTAGGTACAGCCGCTCTGCCTACATAACCACCATCTACTACTACTTCTACTTCGACTGTTGGGTTGCCACGAGAGTCTAGTACTTGTCTACCTACAACATCTCTAATTTCTAAATAATCTCTCATATTTTCTCCTTGTTTTTCCTTTTTTGCTTTAAATTTTTTAAAGTCCTAGATTATTATATAATCTACTATGAATATAGTCAAATGAATTGGTGCCGACGCACACTTTTTATGTAATATTTTGTTGTAAAAATAATCCGAAAAGATTTCGGGATATTCACCTTTGCCGAAATGCCCAGTCTAGCATCAGATATACTAGATATACTATTAGCGTAGTCATACAATAAATAGACTAGGTTCTCAATATATTATTGAGACCTTTTATTTTTGGGTAAGGTATTGACAAACGCTAAATCTATGTTACAATTACTATGACTAATGGGGGTTGGGATATGAGTAATATAGATAGTTTGGACCGCGACTACCTAGACATGGTAGGTGCCAATGCTTATAATAATAAAAATGTAACAATCAAAAATATTACTAGGGATTTTTCCGATAAATTCGACAAATTACAGTTGTGTTTCATTAGTGATACACATATAGGTTCTTCCGACTTTGATATCAAAGGTCTTATTGAGAATCTAAAGTATGCCGATAGTCAGGAGAATGCTCTAGTATTTTTCTTAGGAGACGGAATGAATACCGCTATAATCGGTGCCAAATCCGATCCATACGAGGACATCATGAAGCCACAACAACAATTATCTTTCTATTCTAAGATATTGGCATTGGCTAAAGGTAATCAGAAACTTACCGATGTACTCAACAATCTAAATAGTGCTGGTAAAATTGTGGTTGTTCATAGTGGAAATCACGAAGATAGAATTACCAGGGCTGTGGGAGTATCTACTACCAAGATGGCGGCAGATATAGCTGGAGTGGGTGAAGCCTATGCGCCATTCTATGCTAGTACTACTCTACTTCTTCGTCAGCCAAAAGCACAAGATGGTAAATTTCCTATAAATATCATTACTCATCATGGTACTGGTGTTAGAAATAGCGATGGGATATTCAGACTTATTAGAAATGTAAATAATGTGGACCTGGCAGTTATTGGCCACACGCATCAACATAGTATTTCCCTTGATAGAACTATAAAAGTAGATGAGGATGGTGAGCAATATTACCATGATATTATGTATGTAACGTTGCCAGCTAGTGGCGGTGGTACGTATGGTGCTGGTATGGCTTTGCCAGACGTTGCTAAACAATCTGCAGTCTGGGTGGAAGTATCTTCTCAACCAAATTCCGAGGCTGATAGGATATCTCCTACTGGTATTAGACATAGAAAAATAATTCCTGCATTTGCATTCTTTCCACCTAACATTAGATTGACTACTAATATTCAAAATAAGAGAAAAGAGCAGGCTAGACGTGTTATTAATGGTAGCAAGGCCGGAGATAAAGGTGTTTATTCTTCAGTAGATGAACTCCTAGCAAAAGTTGCAGAAACAGAGAAGAAAAAATATGCAAAAGTTGCTGATAGGATAGCAGAAGTAGCAGAAGAAGCACCAGCAGGATTTGAAGAGTATGTAAAGAGCAAAATGGCTAAAAGAACTGTGTCTGAATCTGGTGGCGGAAAGCCGAGTGAAACAACAGATGGTATGGACATTATTGGGGATTAATATAGGGGGTAATGTTATATGAGTAAAGAAGACATGGAAGATGTAGACAAGCCTATAGACCTAGACGAAGTTAAACGTAGAGGAGATGCTTTTAGAAAATATTTGTTGAGCGAATCTGATATCAAGGTGGGAGACACAGCTCCTAGTTCGTTTAGGTATCAAATCACAGATAATAGTATTGGCCTTAATGAAATCAGCAATGTAGATATGGGATATGCCAAAAATATGGTAGATAGCGAACATGTGGGCAAAAGAAGGCCATATTTACATGAACTAGAGAGAAATGTACAATTAATGCTAGATAGTGATAATTCTATAGTAGTTCTCAATGGTGGACTATTCACATACGTACCTAAATCTCGTAATGGACAATTACTATCCTATGGAGATCAATTAGCATATTTTTATTCGTTGTTTAAAGATTTGGCTAAGGCTGGCAAGATAGTTGCTATGGTTAGGGGGACAGAAGAACACAGAATTCTCAAAAATCATGGTATAGATGTATTGGATGCATTGCAAAAGGCATTGGAATTAGATAAAAAGGTATGTAATGATGCACTTGTCAAAGTTAGACTAGAAGATGATATGGTGCCAGATCCAGTTGTTGGTATTAGAACTATCAATTGGAATAATACAGCTACAACTACTAGCTATATTGGTCGTACTATGGAAAAGAGAGCCACACTTCGTGATGGAGCCGATATATATCTAGCCAGGACTACCAAAAATTTCTTTAAAACAGCAATATCTGGTGCTACTAATGGTAGTGACGTGGAGAAAAGACCAATATATCTCATTTCCGCTGGCCCATACACTCCATTCAAAGGAGCAATGACTGCAGGTGCTGAATACAATTCAATAAAAGATGGCGAATTGGCACCTAATAGTTTTTGGTATAAGGTAACTGTAGAGCCTAGGACAGATGGAATGCCAGGCAGACCATACATTGTTAGGGTAAACCCTGTACAATATCAGGCTCATCAGGTTACAGAGTATAGTACAGATAAAACTACTGCAGCTATAGTAAATCTAATAGAGAGTGGCAGTGATGATATAATTAGATATCTTTTAGATAGATACCCACAGGTTATGAGTAGAATCAGAGAAGATGGTGCTAGAAGTATTAGAGAAGTTCTTTTGAATAATAGAAAAGTTGCAGAAAGAAATGCTTTGATAAAAGAGTTTTTAAAGACAAAGAAAAGTGGTGGTGATGCACCAGCTGATGAAGGACATAAAATACTAGATTTTGGATCTAATGTAGATGGTGCAGACAGCTCTGGCAAGCCCGATGCTGATGTGAGTGAAATGTAATGAAAAAAGTGGTTGATTTTCAATCACTTTTTTATTTGTTATTTGTATTTATTTGACAGATTTGTCGAATTATGTAAAAATTAAATAATACCTAAATAGGAGAGAAAATATGACACAGGAAGAATTAGATAGAATTAAATGGGAAAAAAGTGTAAATTTAGGATTTGATGCTTGTGGTAGTTTCGACTTTTGTAGTAAATGCGACAAATATCAACCAGAGCCATGTATTAAGGCTTTTAATAAATACAATGGCGTAGAAGAAAAGACTTTGGTTGTTGATGCGGAGCATACCAAGGTGGTGGCAGCCGTTGAGCCTAAGGCGCCCAGCAAAAAGACAACTAAGAAAACCACCACAAAAAAGACTACAGCGAAGAAGTCTACAAAGAAAAAATCTACAACTAAAACAACCAAAAAGACTGCATCAAAGACAACTAAAACAACTAAAAAGTAATTGAGTATAAATGAGTGCAGATATAAAGATTCATAGCGAAGATGGTAGATTCAAATTTCGTGTATGTGGCATTATCCATCGAGGAGAGAAATATCTACTACAATTATCTAATGATGGTAGTAGATTTATTTTTCCGGGTGGTCATATTGAATTGGGTGAATCGACTGCAGAAGCAGTTGTCAGAGAAGTGTATGAAGAAGTACATGTAGAGACTCGCATCAATAGACTCGTATGCATACATGAAAATTTATTTTATAATGCAGAAGGCATTAGATATAATGAATTAGGCTACTATTATTTGCTGGATTGTATTGATGATAATATTCCGTCAGATGATACTTTTACTCTATCTGAGATAGATAAGGGGCAATATAGGGAACACACATACAAATGGGCTGATATTCATTCGGATTTATTTATGAATGCACAGCCACATGCAGTTGTAGAGGCTATTCTTTCGCAGAAAGATTATCCATTGGTGAAGTTTACTGATGATAGATGATTAACGACAAAAGGCAGGTTACCCTGCCTTTTTTTGTCGCCAGAAGAAGAATTGCTATGATATTTCAATTCTTCTTATACTTATATTGTGCTAAATCTATAGTATTATTCATGCGGCATCATTTATCTGAATTATTTGTACTTTACCATTTATCCAACTATCAAAGAAATTTTTTAGATCCATCTTGCTGGATTTTTCAAAAGAATTGACTAGGTCGTCTGGTGTGGCATTTTTAAATGATAAATCCGATACATACTGTTTCAGACATTGAATAAATTTTTCTTTGCCTAGTAGCTCACGTAGGTTATCAAAAAGTAACATGCCTTTTACATACGCAATATATACATATTCACTCTCATTATTGTATTCATTGAGATCTCTATTCATAGTTGTATTGGCTTCTCCGAATACTTTTTTATATACTTCTACAAATGTAGCGAAACTATTTGTATTGTTTTTTACTAGCTCTCTTGTATCCACACCATACTCAGGGTTTTCTTCGTAAAAAAGCAGGGTGGAGTATTCGGTCAAGCCTTCATCTAGCCAGCCGTATTTATATTCATTATTGCCTACTAGTCCGTACCACCACTGATGAGCAATTTCATGTACTATGACATTTATATAATCACTTTGTACATCTATTGCATCACTAATGTAAACTAGATTTGGATATTCCATTCCACCATGTACAAAGTTTGCTTCTACCACATTCAGTACATCGTATGGATATTTACCAAATAGTTTATTGAATGTCTCCAGACTCTGCATACTTGCCTTTAAACACTCATTTGGATATTGATTTTTATAATAGTAATAATTGACATTTGTATTATTTATTTTGCCACTAACTACTTCGAATTTGTCAGAAAGTACTATAGCAAAGTCTCTCATGGCAAGTGCATTTATATGATAATTGTTTATTCCATCGGCATTGTCTTGTTTGGTAATATTCCCTGTTGATGCTACTTTATATTTTTCTGGTGTATGCAATGTAATATTGTAATTTGATACATCACTATAGAAGGGATCACCATTGTAATGATATGATGAAGTGTCGAATTTACCGTCACTATAGACACATGCTATAGGGTAGAAATTTGCTATATTTATTGTGTCTTCTCCGTAGCCAAATCTATGATTGATATTAGGGAGTTTGACTGTGTATTTTATTTCTATTAGTACTGTCTCATCTGGGTTTAGGCCAGTCTCTAGATTTATGCATAGTATGTCTTCATCGTTGCCTGTAATATTGACTTCTTGTTCATCATCGTCAGTTGCTACATATTCTATATCCACATCGCCGTAACTAGGTCCTTTGTAATAGCATTTACTATAATTAAGTGAGCTGACCACACTTGATTTTGCACCCTGTCTGAAACTTCTTGGATATAGGTGCATTTGAATATTATCTAGTTTATTATCAGTTCTATTTTTGTATTCCAGTTTTTGTTCTACATTTATACTATGGTCTTCATTGTATGTAATATCCATCGTGTATGTATTTGCATTTTTACTTGCTTTTGTAATACTTGCATCTGTACAGCCTACTAGCATTAGTAGTGGCAGTATGAGTATGCATAAAATATATTTTTTTAATTTCATATCCATTCCTTTTTATTTATAGTTGATTGCCAATGGCATGTACAACGTTTCTATGTAATATATACTCTTGTGTTTTCTTTTTTATGATTTTTTGGGCTACATTTGTTATTGGTAAATGTTTGTGGTATAATGATGGCATGGATAGATACAATCATTTGAATAAGTATTTGAAAAATAAATTTGGTGAACGAGTCTTAAAAATATGTGTGGACGGCAATTTTTCTTGTCCCAATAGAGATGGTACATGTGGGGTGGGTGGTTGTATTTTTTGTGGACTGGCTGGTAGTGGAGAAAATATTAAATATCGCTTGCCAGAGGCTTTGTCGTCAATCAAAAATCAAATTGTATGTTTTTTAAATAGTTATCGTGGGGAGAGAGCAAATAAATTTATTGTATATTTTCAGAATCATACCAATACTTATGACACCATAGATAGTTTGAAAGCCAGATATGACATGGCATTGTCTTGTAGTGAAAAAATAATTGGTCTACAGATAGCCACTAGACCCGATTGCATAGATATGGAGATAGTAAATTTATTGAAATCATATCAAGATAAATATGCAGTAATTGTTGAATTGGGATTGCAGACATGTAATGATGAAATCGGTAATGCTATCAATAGGGGATATACTACTGCAGATTTTATTGATGCTGTGAATTTATTACACACTAATGGTATTGCTGTGGTAGCTCATGTAATGGTGGGGTTACCGGGAGAGAATGTAGATGATATTTGCAATACGATTGATTTACTTTCTAGTTTAAAAGTAGATGGTGTAAAAATTCACTCTACATATGTGACGTCCGATACTGTTTTATATAATATGTACAATGCAGGTGTTTACACACCTATTACTCAAGATTATTATGTGGATATGGTTTGCAATATTATTGCGAGAATGTCACCAGATATTATCATACATCGTATCAATGCAGACCCACCTAGAGAGTTGTTTATTGCACCCGACTGGATGCTACACAAAAAATTGGTTTTGAATGCAATAAATAGAGAATTAGACGTACGTAATATATATCAAGGTTGCAATTATTCACAAAAATAATATTCAATTAATATATATTAATTGAAAAATAATTATTTTTGGGGTAAAATATGAATGTGAAGTTTGCTTACTTGCATGCATTGAAAAAAATCAATCACAAAGGTGAAATTTTAGTAAACGAGAGTCTTGGTAAGCATACTACATATCACACTGGTGGCAAATGCAGGTGTATAATAAAAATTGCTACATTAGAGAATTTTATAAAAGTCATGATGTACATATCATCTCACTCAATACCATACTTTGTGCTGGGTGGTGGGAGCAATGTACTAGTATCTGATGCTGGATATGATGGCATTATTATAAAATTGGTAGGAGACCTGGCTAGAATAGAAATGCAGGGAGATGTACTAGAATGTGGTGCTGGAGTCACACTATCTCAGGCGTATGTCTATGCTAGAGATTTGGGTCTGTCTGGTCTAGAGTGTAGTGCAGGTATTCCTGCTACGATTGGTGGTGCTACTTATATGAATGCTCAGGCATACGGATTTGAGATGTCTAGTATTGTTGATTATGTTATTGCATTTTGTGATGGCAAAATTAGATATTTTAGCAATACCGACTGTCAATATTCGTACAGAAAATCTATTTTTATGGAGAATCAAGCCATCATTCTACGTGTGGGATTAAAATTGGAAAAACTAGATACATCCACCATTCAATCTAGATATTTAGAGACTATTACAAAAAGAAAACACTCCCAGCCCTTACAATATGGTAGTGCAGGTTGTGTTTTCAAAAAATTGCATGGTCTAGAAGTAAGTAGAATGTTAGATGAAATGGGTATTAAAGGAATGCGTGTGGGTGGAGCAATGGTGTCTAATATGCATGCCAATTTTATTATTAATTACGAAAATGCTACTAGCACGGATATATATCATTTGATAAAAATAATCAAAAAACAATTCACAGAGAAATACTCTATGGATTTGGAATTAGAGATAAAACTTTTGGGAGAATTTGAATGAAACTAACTGGAGATTATCATACACATACTAATTACACACATGGTACAGGTAGTGTGGAAGATAGCGTTAGACAGGCAGAAAAAATTGGATTAAGACAGGTGGCAATTACCGAACACTCGTATAAGGGATGGAATCATATTAAACCGGGAGATTTGCCAAAAATTAAACACGATATAGAAGAAGCACGTTCAAAATATAGCGTTGATGTGTTGTATGGCATAGAAGCCAATCTCATGTCTAGAAATGGAGATATTGATATATCTGATGAAGAATTGAAAGACATGGATATAGTGGTACTTGGCTGTCATAAACATTCCCATGCCAAATTAATAGAGAAAATAAAATTCTTTTTACCCAATTTATTGATTAAAAATCCTAGTAAAAAACAAATAGAACGCAATACCATGGCATATCTAAAAGCAATGGACAAGCATAGAATTAATGTTCTTGCACATCTAGGATATGCAGGATGTAGAGTTGATTGTGAAAGACTGGCTATAGAGTGTGCTAAAAGAAACATATATATAGAATTCAATGGCAAAAGAATCAATTTTACTAAATCCGATATAGAAAAAATGTTAAAAACTGATGTCAAGTTTATTATAAATAGTGATGCTCATAATCCACTAAATGTAGGCAGAAATCATAGGGCATTCAATTTAATAGAAAAGTATAAAATTCCACTAGATAGGATAGTTAATATTGATGGGAGAATTCCTGAATTTCATAGGGGTGAGTGATGTCTTTTTCGACTAATGCAAAAATGGAAGTTTTGAAAAGTCCAATTGACAACGATTGTTGTGCAATTGCTTTTTTGAGCGCTATTATAAAATGTTCGGGAGAACTTAGTATATCTAGTAATCACGAGATAAAGGTAGAAATATATACCGAATTGAAAGATTTATTTGAGAAAATCAAATGCATTATTGAGCAATACTATGGCAAAGAATGTGAGATGACTTTGCTCGAAGATAATAATATCAATAAATCTACTAGGTACAAAGTTACTCTGCCATCTGATATTACCAATCAATTATTAAAAGACTTAGGGGTTATGCAATTAGATGAGAATGGAATGTTGGGCATCGAGAATGGTATTGCAGAATTTATAGTAGCAGATGATTGTTGCAAGCGCAGTTATATCAAAGGTGCTTTTGTGGCTTGTGCTACTAGTAATATCATTATTAAAAGTTATGACAATGAGAAAAGTAATAGTGGTTATCATCTAGAATTTGTCTTTGGATTTGAGAAAATTGCTCATGACTTTGTGCAATTATTAAAATATTTCGATATTCCTGCCAAAATTACAATTAGAAAAAACACACCTATCGTGTACATCAAAGAGTATCAATTAATATGTGATACATTGGCTCTCGTGGGGGCTAATAGGGCAGTATTAGAATTGCAAAATGAAGCGGCAATTAGAGAATTGCGTAATAATGTGAATAGACAGAATAATTGTCTGAATGCCAATCTAAATAAAACCGTAAATGCTAGCGTTAGGCAATTAAATGCTATAAAAATGATTCAAGATAGCGTAGGGCTAGAATCATTAAGTGAGAGTTTGATGGAATTGGCACTTTTGAGAGTGGCGAATCCAGAAGCATCACTAGAAGAATTGCGTGCTCTCTGTACTGAGCCGTTGACCAAAAGTGGTATTAACCATAGATTCGCTAAAATTATTAGTATTGCGAAAGATATAGAAAAAAGCAAATTTACTATTACAACACTATAGATAGAGGAAGATAATGACCGATTTTGTTCACTTACATTTACATACAGAATATAGTTTGCTAGATGGTGTGGCTAGGATAGACCAAGTTACCAAAAAAGCAAAAGAATTAGGCATGCCAGCAATAGCAATGACTGACCATGGGAATATGTATGGGGCAGTTAAATTTTACGACGCTTGTAGAGATAATGATATCAAGCCTATTTTTGGTTGTGAATTTTATGTTGCAAATGATTTGCATGTAAAATCCGGTAAAAGTAAATATGCGCATTTGATACTACTGGCCAAAGATGAAGAAGGCTACAATAATATCTGTATGCTCAACACAATTGCATTCAAAGATGGTTTTTATTATAAACCTAGGATTGATTATAATGCTCTAGCTGAATATCACAAAGGACTGGTATGTCTATCGGCATGTTTGGCAGGAGACATTCCACAGGCTATACTTAATAGAAATTATGATGAAGCAGAGAGACTGGTTAAATGGTTCAAAGATTTATTTGGTGATGATTTTTATCTAGAGCTCCAGAATCACCATCTGCCAGAACAGGTGGAAGTCAATGCAAAATTGATTGAATACTCCAAAAAGTTTGGTATTAAATTGGTTGCCACCAATGATGTACACTATATCAATAAAGAAGATGCCGAAATGCAAGACGTGCTTATGTGTGTACAGATGGGTAAAACCATAGATGATCCTGATAGACTGAAATTACCGGGCAATGAGTTTTATTTGCGTTCGGGTGATGAGATGGCAGAATTATTCCCAGGTCAGCCCGAAGCTATAGCAAATACAATAGAAATAGCCAATAAATGTAATTATAAATTTACCTATGGTCACTATTTATTTCCTAGATATGAGCCTGTTACTGGCGAAGAACCTTTGGCATACCTTAGGAAACTTATTGATGAAGGTGTTAAGAAAAAATATGGTGAATATACTAGTACCATTAGAGAAAGAATTGAGAGAGAATTGGGTGTCATATCCAAGCAGGGCTTCGTAGAGTACTTCCTGATAGTTTGGGACTATATCAATGCTGCTAGGGGTATGGGTATATCTGTTGGCCCAGGTCGTGGTAGTGGTGCTGGTTCGATTGTTGCTTATCTAATTGGTATTACTAATATTGATCCTTTGAAATACGAACTCATTTTTGAGAGATTTTTGCACACAGAGAGAGTATCTGCGCCAGACTTTGACGTAGACTTTGAAGATTGCCGTAGACAAGAAGTCATCAATTACGTTAGAGAAAAATATGGTGACGATAGAGTGGCAAAAATTATTACTTTTGGTACTATGGCTGCCAAAAATGCTATAAAAGATGTGGGTAGAGCATTAAAAGTGCCATACTCACAATTAGATGCAGTTACCAAGGCTATGCCTAATAAAATTGTAAAAGATGGCAAAGATATTGAGATAAAACGTCCAAATATTATTATGAAGTCGTTTGGTTTTTATCATGCAAAAGAAGGGGCAAAAGACTATGGTGTAGACTATTCTGTACCAGAATTGGTTGCCATGTATAATGAAAACCCAGATGTAAAAAAAGTCGTAGATATAGCCATGAAATTGGAAGACGTACCTAGACAGACTAGTACGCATGCATGTGGCGTTATTATAGGTAAAGATAGTTTACAAAAATTCATTCCTTTGTCTAGAAATGGCGACGATATTACGACACAGTATACTGGTGTTGAAATGGAACATTTGGGCCATCTAAAAATGGACTTTTTGGGATTGAGAAACTTAACCGATATCAAGATGGCTATTGATTACGTAAAAGAGAATTATGGTGTAGAGATAGACTTTGATAAATGTACATATGATGATCCGGAAGTCTTTAAACTAATATCTACAGGTAATACCAAGGCTATTTTCCAGATTGAAAGTGGTGGATTCCAGAGTTTCATGAAAGAATTGAAACCTACTTGTATAGAAGATATTGTGGCAGCAGTGTCTTTATATCGACCAGGACCTATGAATGCTATTCCTAGATTTGTGTATAATAAACACAATCCAGATAAAGTAACATATGCTCATCCAATATTAGCACCTATTTTGGAGCCAACTTATGGCTGTATAGTATATCAAGAGCAGGTTATGAGAATTGTGCAGGATATGGCTGGTTATACTCTAGGTCAAGCCGATATGGTTAGACGTATGATGGGTAAAAAACAGGTGGAAAAAATGCAGAAAGAAAAGGCTGTATTTTTACATGGTCGTGCAGAATTTACCGATAAAGATGGCAAGGTTAATACTGCCATTGATGGTGCTATTAAAAGGGGTGTGCCAGAAGATGTTGCCCTGCAGGTTTGGGCAGAGATGGAAGACTTTGCAAAGTATGCATTCAATAAATCTCATGCTGCAGCATATAGTCTAGTTACCTATCAAACAGCATATCTAAAGACCTACTACGAGCCAGAATTTTTGACAGCAGTTATCAATAATAGAATAACCAATTCGGATGAAATAAAAAATTACGTAAACTATGCTAAAGAAGAAAAAATAGAAGTTTTACCACCAGATATCAATAAATCATCTACATTTTTTACTGTGAAAAACAAACAAATTCGTTTTGGTCTAGCAGCACTCAAAAATGTAGGTATCAATGTTGTTGACCAGATAGTTCAAGAACGTAAACAAAATGGCGATTACAAAGATATCAATGACTTTATCGGTCGATTGGATACTTCACTTCTCAATAAAAGATGTATAGAGAGTATGATTCTTTCTGGTGCATTTGATTGCTTTGGAGCAACAAGAAGTCAAATGATGAGAGTATACCCACAGATTGTAGAAAAAGCCATTTCCGATAAAAAACACGAAGCATCTGGACAAATTAGTCTGTTTGGTGATGTATTGAAAAACGACAAAACTAATTATATAGAAATGCCTAATATTCCAGAGTATGATCATCTCACTAAACTAAAATTAGAAAAGGAAGTGGCAGGAATATATGTCACCGGTCACCCTTTGTCCAATTATGCTAGTGAGTTTAAAGATTTTACATTTAATGGTGGTATGATAGAGACAGAAGAACGTGCAGAAGATGTGCCAGAAAATGTGGAAGATGAAGAAGTAGTATATGATGGGCTAAAAGATGGCATGAATGTAACATGTGGTGGTATAATTACCGAATTAAAAAAGGTGTATAGCAAGCGTGATGGTAGCGAGATGGCTATACTCAAATTGGAAGATTTGTATGGCTCTTTTGATGCGATGTTATTTGCAAAGACATATGCCAAAAATAAAGATTTGGTGCAAGTGGATTCTATTGTAAAAATAGATGGTAGACTCAGTATTAATGAAAAGGGTGTGTGTGTAATGGTAGAGAATATTGTACCAGTCGAGCATGCTACACAAAAGCAAGCAGTTCCAGAGAAATCCACAGAAGAAAATATAACTGTACCAAAATTGTATTTGATGTATGATTTGTCCAATAAAGAATTATCAAAAAAGATATATGATATTTTATTGGAATATCCAGGTAAAAGTCCGGTTATAGTGAAAAATACAGCCGATAAAAAAGCATATAGTTTGGGCGTGTCGGTCAATCCAAAGGGATTTTTGGTAAATGAATTGCATGCATATATAGAAGACGACTATATCAAAGTTTTGTGATGTTTTTGAATATTCATAAAAATATTTTGAAAAAACATTTCTTTATGGTAAATTATTAAATAGAAAAGGTAAGGCGTATGAGAAGATTAGGAATACTATGTAGTGGTGGAGACTGCCCAGGCATGAATGCTTGTATAAAGGCAGTTGTGGACACTTGTGATGCTAATGATATTGATTTGATTGGTTTCAATCGTGGTTATCAGGGGTTGATAGAAAATGATTGGAGAGAATTGAAAAAAATAGACGTTGCCAATATCGAGACTATATCCGGTGCACTTATTAAGACTAGTCGTAGCCCAGAATTTATGACAGAGAAGGGCTTTAGGACTGCTATTGATAATTTGCACAAAAATAGAATAGAGGGTTTGATAGTCATAGGTGGTAATGGATCTTTTAGGGGATGTAGAGATCTAGTGAATGCTGGAGTAAACGTAATAGGTATTCCAGGCACTATTGATAATGACTTATTCTATACCGAGAGATCTTTGGGCTTTGATACAGCAGTACAACAGGCTGTGAATACCATTACAGATATCAAACAAACTATGTATGCCAATGATCGTGGTACCATATTCAAATGTATGGGTAGACATTGTGGAGATATTGCTTTGCATGCAGCCGTTTCTGTAGAAGCAGATTCACTAGCAGTGTCCGAGATAGAATACTCAATACCACAGATTGTAGAAGACGTAAAGAATTCTATGCGTCATGGTGTAACTAGTCCTGTTGTTATAATGAGTGAAGGCTCACCATTAGATATGGAAGAAGTTGCATATGAGATACAATCACAATGTGGTATTACCACTAGGTCTATAGAATTAGGCTATATCCAGAGGGGTGGTGTTCCTACCTACTATGATAGAATGTTGGGTGTCAGATGGGGAGTTTTGGCAGTTCAATTACTTATGCAAGATATGACCAATCTGGCTGTTGGTGTTAAAAATGATAAAATTTTCTCCACACCACTCATCGAAGTCGAGTATGTATTACAAGAATTCAGAATGGATATGGTAAATGATTTACGTACATTACACGGATTACCAAAATTGAACGGATAAATGGTGAAATTATGATAGAGATTGTTAAATATAATGATGATGATTTAAAAGATAGTGAGATAGACCAAGTTGTAACTAGAGTTAGGGCATTCATTGTATCTACCAAAAATGATATGATAGTTGGTCATGATGAGAATGGTTATCAATTAATTGAAACGTATGTAGGAGAGAATGAGTCTTTGGAGACTGCTCTAGGTAATGCCATATACAATGAGTGTGGTATTTCATTAGATGCCAAAGATCAGGTCGAGCCATTCTATGAGATTAGATATTATAATAGGAATTATAAAGAGTCCGGTATAAATAGACTATCTGACCTTATCTATTTTTTGGTAACCACAGATAAATTGCCTAATTACAAAAAATTAAAATTATCTCCTAGAGAGATGGCAGAGAAAATGCCTTTAGAGCAGATTCGTCGTAGCATCTTTGCCAAGACACTAAAAGAGTACATTGAAGAAGAAGAAAATCAACTCAATAAAGTCAAGGCTAAAGAATTACTAATAGCATTTGAAAAAATGAAAGAAATTTATAAATTTTAATAATTACATAACCACACTATTTAGTGTGGTTTTTTTATTACAATTTTACCAGGAACACCTACAACCGTAGTACCATCTGGTATATCGTCTAATACTACACAATTTGCTCCTATTTTTACATCATTACCAATAGTAATATTACCTAGTATTTTGGCACCAGCACCTATCATTACATTATCCTTTATGGTGGGGTGTCTTTTGCCTTTTTCTTTACCCGTACCACCTAGTGTTACACCTTGATATATTGTGCAATTATTACCCACTATAGATGTCTCTCCTATGACCACTCCAGTGCCATGGTCTATTAGTAGATTTTTACCTATCTTGGCTCCAGGGTGTATTTCTATTTGAGTGATAAATCTACTTATTTGACTCAGAATTCTAGCCAATACTTTCATATGTATTGTGTATAGTGCGTGGGCTATTCGGTGGTTAAATATTGCTATTACTCCGGGATATGTTAGTAGGTCAAGCCTACTACGTATTGATGGATCACGTGTCTTTATTGATGTGTAATAATTCATATGTTGTTACCTTTTGTCTAATATTATATAATAATTGACATAAATATGTAGTATATTGTCATTATGTGTAAAGTTTAAAAATATTCAAAGTGATAATAATTAGATTATGAAAAAGGTTTTGTTGTTTATTTCTGCATTCGTTCCTATGTATATTTGCTTTCTAGTAAATCTAATAGTTGAATTGATTAATGATAATCTTCACTTTAATGTAGTGAATACTATTATGCTTGTAACTCTTATATTGCTTATTGTGATTGGGGTGGTTGGACTGGTATATAATATGCATGATGGTAGTACTTTTAATGAGATAAAAGTTGTATCTAAAAAGAATGTTACCGACCAGCATTTTCTTAATTATTTTTCTCTATTTGTTCTTCTTGCTTTGACGTTTGATTTATCCAAAATTTGTTATATATGTGTGCTTATTATTATACTTATGTTTATAGGTATTGTGTATGTGAAAAATTCTATTTTTTACGTTAATCCATTTTTAAATATTTTGGGTTATAGTTTTTACGATATTGAGTATATAGATGTCGATGGAGCACGTAAAGAAACCAGAGTGTTTTTTCGTGGCAAACTAAATCTGAATGAAAAATATTATTTATCTGAGACTAATAGAAATCTCATTTTTTTGAAAAAATCCATTCGCTAGAATTATGAGTATATCATTGTCGTTGACAAAAATTTTTATATGTTTTACACTTAAAATATATTAAAGATTTGGAGTATTTAGTCATGGAAAAATTGCCTGTTATTATTGACGCTGATCCGGGTACAGATGATGCATTTGCCATAATGATGGCATTGTCTCACGATGAGAGTTTTGATATTAAATTGATTACTACTAGTGAGGGTAATATACCTTTGGATACCACTACAATCAATGCCTTATATTTGGTGGAGACATTTGGTAAATATTCTATTCCTGTGGCCAAGGGTGACTACGCTAATAGTACTACTGTTGTTAGAGCAGAAGATGTCCATGGTGTTGGTGGTTTGGGTGATTTTGTTGTTCCTAATGTAAAATCCCAGGTGGTAGCACTTAGTGCTGTTGATGCTATGTATCAGGTTTTGTCTAGTTCTAAAAAGAAAGTCGTTATAATGGCTCTAGCACCACTTACCAATATTGCATCATTAATCCAAAAATATCCTGATTGTGTGCAGTATATTGATTACATATTCACTATGAGTGGTAGTTACGTGGGCAAGGGGAATATTAAACCATATGCAGAGTTTAATGCATATTTCAATCCACAGGCACTTAGTGTTGTTTTAAATGCTGGTATCAAAATTATTATGAATCCTATGGAATTGGGTTTGCAGATTGCAATACCTAATAAATGGTTTTTTGACCATAAAAAGACTACTGCGAGAGAATCATTTATATATGATGTTGTTCATGGTTGTCACGATGCTCTGCTGAAAGATGTGTTTGTTACATACGATATTTTAGTTCCGTATGCATTATTACATCCCGATGAATTTGAGTTTAGGAGATGTGATATTAATGTTAGTTTAGATCCAGCCACATTGGGAAAATCTTTGGTTGATTGGAATAAATCGGGTCGTGATGAAATCATATTTGTAAAAGATGCAGAAAAAACAATCAAAAATGTATTTCTAGAATTATATGGAGAATAAAATTATTTATGGATAAAAAAAGAATAGCAGTCATTGGTAGTATCAATACCGACTTCTCTTTTATGGGTAAACGTATGCCACAGCCTGGTGAGACTATAATTGGCAGTGGTTTCAAGACCAATTTTGGTGGCAAGGGTGCCAATGTTTGTGTTGCCATGTCTAGATTGGGTGCAGATGTTACTTTGTTCGGTGTGGTTGGTAATGATTTGTATTCTGTGGAGAATATCAAAAATTTACGTAGAGAAAAAGTAAATGCCGACTCTGTGGGCGTCTGTAATGATTTGCCAGGGGGTACAGCGGGTATTTTTGTAGATGATAATACAAATTCTATATTTGTAATACCAGGGGCAAATGGAGCCGTTACTAGAGAGTATTTAGAGAAAAATAAAAAAGAATTATTAAAAAACGATATATTCTGTATGCAATTAGAAGTTCCGATTGAAACTATAGAGTATGCAATAGATATTCTCAATAGGGAAAATAAGGTGGTAGTATTCAATCCATCTCCTATTCATAAATTATCTAATGATATATATGATAAATGTAATTACATAATTGTAAATGAAGTAGAAATCAAAGAATTACCGGGGTATAAATCAAATGAGCAGATGCTAACCCAATATGGTGGTAGATTGGTTTTGACACATGGTGCCGATGGGGTATATTACTATAATAATGCCGTAAAACATATACCTGCTTATGATGCTGGAAAGGTGGTTGATACCACTGGTGCTGGAGATACTTTTTTGGGTGCATTTACTGTGGCTATATCTGATGGTAAAAATATTGATGATGCCATCGTGTTTGCTAATAAATGTGCCGGTATCAAAACCACCAAGCTGGGTGCTCAGTCTGGCATGCCTAGCATCACAGAAGTGAATAAGTTTTAATTACTTTTTATAGATGACAGATAGGGAGAAATCCCTATTTTTTTATTTCAATTCTATTGTCATATTTTTCTCACACCCATCGTATACTATTGTAGATTGATTTTAATAGGGGGTTAAGATGGTGTTTGAGCCGAAATATACCAAGGTGGCTAGTAGTACTAGAAATAGATTGGGTACTACTCAGACGAATATAGAATTCAAATTACCTATCGAAGAAAATATTGTATCGGTGTATTCAGTTAGTGGCAATTCTGCTATCACTTCAACTGATTATGTGGGTAATAGTATCAATTATAATGGACTGTTAGATGTACAAGTATGTTACGATGGTGGTGCTGTTTTTGCTACCGATTACAATGTAGAATTTAAAGATAAATATATTGCAGAAGAAGATGTTTCGGGAGAATTGGTTGTTACATCAAATGTGGTGGATGTTACGGCTACTATTGTGAATGGTGGGCTTAGAATTAATGCTATTGTTGAAGTCTACTTTGATGTTATTACAACAACAGAATTCAATGTATTGACTGGTGTGGGTGAAGATGCATATGTCTCTACCAAAAATATTGAATATAGTAGATTTGTGGGTAAATCTTGCGAAAAATTTGATGTAGAAGAGACTGTTGAACTTAAAAATGCCAATAAAATATTAATGGTAACACCTACGGTGTGTGTGCGTAGTGTCGAGCCTAAAGATAATTATGCTCTAGTATCCGGTACTCTCAATGTTGCGATTTGCTATTTGAAGGGAGATGCTATACAGGACATGACCACAGAGAGTAGGGCCATTGACTTTAGCTGGGAAGTGGCATTCGAAGATTTGAATGACAATTCATTCATACAGAGTGCTATATCTATCGTCTTTAATGAAATTAGAGTATCTACGACTATTGCTGATGGTCTAGCATCGGTGGACATGTACGTTCCTGTTACATATTGTGGGTATGTATTTGAGAAAAATGATTTGGAAGTAATTGACGATTTGTATGTAGAAAGCAATTATATGTCTATTACTAGTGATAGCATCAATACTATTACAGGGTTGCCATCTATTTGTTTTGGAGATAATATTTCTGGTGTGGCTAGTATTATGGAAACAGCACCTTTTATAGATGAAATACTTGGTGTTAGCACCAATAATATTGTCTTGGCTGGTGCAAAAGTAGATGATGGCAAAATGATTGTAGAGGGTGTAGTTAATTCTACAGTGGCATATTACACAAAGGAAACAGAAAGTATCACCACCGTTCAGGTAGAAATGCCATTCTTTGTGGAAGAAAAAGTCAGTGTGGTAAATGCCAGTATTGTTACCATGTGTCTAGTAGATGTGGTGGCAAAAAGTAGACGTGGAAAAGAGATAGAAGTTGCTGGTGAATTAAGAGTATTTGCCGATGTATATGATAATGAAACAGATGTGGTTATTACCGAAGTTCAGTTGGGTGAAGAAAAACCACAAGAAGATTGTTCACTATATATTTACATTGTGAAACCGGGTGAAACATTGTGGGATGTGGCAAAAGAAATGAATGTTAGTCAAGACCTTATTTTGCAACAAAATCCAGATGTGGAATTGCCTATTCAAACAGGAGATAGATTAGTTATTTATAAACCTAAAATTATGGAGTTTTAATTAAAATTACACTATTAATATCCCCCAAAAAAACAAAGGTGTTTATTTGCCTTTGTTTTTTTACATTTGATGACATTATTTTTATTATAATTTTTTGCTGGATGGGGGATTATTAAGTAGTGGAGAATTGTATGAAAATAATAAAAGTATTAATCGTGATTATTCTGTGTGTAATGTCATCGCTATCAATTACTGGCTGTGGTAGTACTAATAATAAAGATTTCGTGAGAATACATATTAGGGCAAATTCAAATGAAAGTGTAGATCAAAATATTAAACTGGTAGTGCGTGATGCAGTAGTTGATTATATAACACCATTAATTGTTGATTGCACAAATTCTCATGACGTCATACGTATTTTAGACGATAATTTGGATATTATTGAAAAGATTGCAGATGGGGTTTTGCTTAATGGTGGTTTCGAGTACAGATCTCATGCGAAAATTACCAATGAATATTTTCCTACTAGAGAGTATGGTAAATATATTTTTCCAGCCGATTATTATGATGCATTAATAGTGAATTTGGGCAGTGGGAATGGTAATAATTGGTGGTGTGTGGCATATCCACCGCTTTGTTTTGTTGGTAATGATGTGGGTGGCAATCAAGTGAAATACAAAAGCAAAATAATGGAGCTAATTAATAAGTTTTTTGGGAGATAATATGAAAAAAATATTTGCTATTATTATTGCAATATTTATAGTAGCGCTGTCTACCATTTTTTACGTAGCGAATAATACTAGTATTGTATATGCTTATGATACACACATGACCGAAATACAGTCTAGGTTAAAACAATTAGGTTATTACAATGGTGCAGTGAATGGTGTGTATGATGATGCTACTGTTGGCGCTATAAAAAGATTTCAGGCCGACCATGGTATCTATGTGTCTGGTGCTGTTGGTGGTGTTACGGCAAATGCTCTGGGAATAAATATGACTAGACAGGAGAGTAATGATTTATACATGCTAGCCAAATGCATACATGCAGAAGCCAGGGGTGAGCCATATATAGGCAAGGTTGCAGTGGGAGCAGTAATACTGAATAGAGTGGCGAGCCCCGATTTTCCCGATACTATTTATGGGGTTATATATCAGCCATGGGCATTTACTGCAGTGCATGATGGACAGATAAATTTGGAGCCAGAAGCAGCTAGTTATCAGGCGGCAACTGATGCATTGAATGGCTGGGATCCAACGTATGGTAGTTTGTTCTATTACAATCCAGCGACAGCCAGTTCTAGTTGGATATTTAGTCGACAGACGGTAGTTACGATTGGTGACCATATTTTTGCGATTTAGGAGATATATGAAAAGTAAATATAGCAATAATGTTTTAATTGTTTTATCTGTAATTTTCGGAGCATCTGCCATTGTGTTTTTATGCTTATTTTTGAGTTATTTGACTACTAGCAATTTGTATAAAAAACAACTAGAGAATACTTATATGAAATGCTTTTATGAGATGGTGGAGGGTGTAGATAGTCTCGAGGTAGATACTTCCAAATTGGTGGCGACCACATCTCTCAATACACAGAGAGAGCTGTTGGGTGGTATGTACAATACGTGTGGTGTATTGGTAAATAATATCAATCAAATGCCAATATCTTATAATAAATTGACAGAAATTAATAAGTTTGTTAATACGGCAGGTGGCTACTATTATAGTTTGTTGCTCAAAAATTACTCAGGGTCTCCACTGGATGATTCGGATTATATTCAGATAAACACCATACATGATAGGGTAAAAGAAATCCAGTATGATCTAAATAATTTTGTGCATGGTCTAGGTGCAAAGTATTCTATAGTAGATAGGGTTTCTTTTAATAATAATTCGGATTTTTCTGCAGGGCTTATTAATACTGAGAGTGCGTACACTGATGTACCATCTCTTATTTATGATGGCCCATTCTCTGATAGCGTTCTTAATAAAGAGATTAGGGGACTAGGAAATATTGATTATTCTAGAGACACTGTTGAGAATAATTTGCATAATGTTTTTACTGGATTTTCTATATACTATTTGGGTGAGACTAATGGTAAATTTCTGACGTACAATTTTGATGTGAAAGGTGATATCGATTTGTATGTCACTGTTACTAAAAAGGGTGGCTTAATACTTGGCATTACTTCATTCGGTGGTGGTGGGAATAAATCACTGAGTATTAATGATGGTGTGAATCTTGCCGAGACTTTTGCACGTGATTTAGGCTTGCTAAATATGTATATGGTTTGGCAGCAGACTGTTGGCAATATTCTATATGTGAATCTTGCTCCTATATACAATCATGTGATATATTATCCTGACCTAGTAAAAGTAAAAGTGGATTTATCTTTAGGACTTGTTGTTGGGTGGGAAGCCACCAATTATGCTACCAATCATGTTGATAGAAATTACTCCAGTAGTATCAGTATGTCTACTGCTGAAGAATCCATTAGTTCTCAATTAAATGTTATCGAGCGTAATTTTGCTATTATACCAGATAAATACGTGGGGGAATTATCCACGTATGAATTTATATGTACTTGGGATAATTACACCTACTATATTTACATTGATAGTCACACGGGTGAAGAAGTAAATATTATGCGTGTTATTAATACTTCTAATGGTGATTTGCTCGAATGATTTTTTTAAAATGCATATTGACATTACCCATATTCTATGATAGTATATATCTAGTTTTAAAAGGGGTATGGGACTATGATTCAGCGTGTAAGAGATTGGAATGTTTATGTATATATCGATAATGAGACAGGAAGTGTTGATTATGATAGATATATTACCCTTAGTGGTGATGATGCATATTTGAAAGATGTAAGTGATTTAAAACCTACAGAGCAAGCTGCGTTTAGAGCGACAGCTCGTGTTTGTGAAGGTATGATTAGGCCTAAAAAACATGTAATAAATAAACATTCAAGTGATGGAAAGGGAATGTAAAAAAAGACCACAAATTCGTGGTCTTTTTCTTTTTTCTATCAATCAATAGTACATATTTTCATGACATTATTTATCGAGTCCGTAGATCCAGTCGTTACAATTATCATTTCACCATCTTTGGCTATCTTTAGATCTTTCGCAATGGTTGTAGCGAGTGTGAATATATCTGCATTTTGAATTCTGCAATATACTGGGTGAACATTCCATTCCATACCTAGATAATTGTATGTTTGTTCGCTATTGGTAATTGCAATAATAGGGCAGTTTGGTTTAAACCTAGCCATCATACTGGCAGTTTTGCCGGTCTCTGTGTATAGAACGATTGCTTTTATGTCTAGTTTGAAAGAACAGTTGGTTGCACTATGTCCTAGCACGTCTGCTACATCATATGTATCAAATTTGGTATTGAAAAAGTTCTTTTTATATGATATGTCTTTTTCGGCTTGAATACATATTTCTGCCATTGTCTTTACTGCTTTATCTGGATTTACACCTACGGCTGTTTCAGCAGATAGCATTACGGCAGATGCACCATTGTATACAGCGTTTGCTACGTCTACTGTTTCAGCCCTAGTAGGTCTAGGATTTTTTATCATACTCTCTAGCATTTCTGTGGCTACTATTACTGTTTTGCCTTTGACAAGTGCTTCGGATATTAGATCCATTTGTATTTTAGGCAGTTTTGGTTGTGGTATCTCCACACCGAGATCGCCACGTGCTACCATAATTCCGTCTGCTACTTCCAATATCTCTTGTACATTTCTGATACCTTGAGTGCTTTCTATTTTTGCTATGATTTTGCAGGAATATTTATTGTCTTTTAGCAGTTTTTTGAGATCCAAAATATCTTTTGCAGAATTTACGAAACTAGCAGATATTAGATCACAACCATTTTTAAATGCCCACTTGAGATCTGCTCTATCTCTATCGCTTATGTATGGTAGGTTTAGTGGAACATTTTTAAAATTTAGCCCCTTATTATCGGATAGTATACCTGGAGTTACTACTTTGCAGGCTACTTCGTAATTTTTATTTTCTACTACCATGAGTTTTATAAGTCCATCATTGGCAAGTATTATATCGCCTTTCTTTAGTGGTTTTAGGCTATTAGGCTCGGTTACACTTACACCAAAATTGGATCCATCTTTGTCATATCCATACAAAGTAAAAATGGAGTTCTTTTTTAGAATTCCCGAACCACCCACAAAGGTTTTTACACGTACTTCAGGTCCACGAGTATCTACCATGATAGCAACAGGGGCGCGCAATTCTTTACGTACCTGTTTTATTAGATCTATAGATTCTTGGTGTTCTTCTTGTGTACCATGACTAAAATTGATTCTTATAACATTTGCACCATTCTGTATGATGCTTTTTAATGCTTTATAATTATTTGTAGCAGGGCCTAGTGTTGCTACTATTTTTGTTTTTCTCACTTTTCTTCACCATTTTTCATTTTTTTCTATATATATTATATTATAAAATTGCTCAAAACAAAATTATTTTTACCTACTTTTTCAAAATATTTATATAATATTACAATTATATAATTTGTCAAAATCGTCTAGTTATGATAAAATAACGAAAATAGTAAAATTAACTAGGGGCGTACATGGATATTTCTGAAAAATTAGTAGAATTAAGAATAGATTTGGAGCGATTGTGTGATGGTTTTTCTACGGTGGATTTGAGCAAAAATGTGATTCTTTCTACAAGAGTAAAAATTCTGTATGAATTGAAAATACATGATAGAAATCCAGGAGAATTAATATCCACATTGTGTGTCGCAAAAAGCAATCTAGCCAATATTATTAAATCTATGATTGATGATGGTGTGGTCACTAGTTATAAAAGTGGAACCAATCTAAAGAATGTTAATTATACCATAACTCAAAAGGGTATTAATGAATTGAATGCATATCTTGATAGAATGAGTGAGTGTTTTTACAATAATTTTGCGGGTGATACAATGCAATTATCTAGCAAAATGGATGAGATTTTACGAATATTGAATACTAAAAAGCAAGGTGAAAAAAATGATTAAATTATATAATACTCTTACTAAAAGAAATGAAGAATTAAAGCCTATTCATCCAGGACTTGTCAAAATGTACACCTGTGGTCCAACAGTGTATTACTATCCACATATTGGTAATATGCGTGCCTATGTATTTATGGATACATTACGTAGGGTACTGAAATATAATGATTATAAAATATTGGGCGTCATGAATATTACCGATGTAGGACATCTCACAGATGATGCAGATAGTGGTGATGACAAAATGGAAAAGGCTGCTCAAAAAGAACATAAAACACCATGGGAGATAGCCAAATATTATACCAATATTTTCTTTGATAATTTGCAAAAATTGAATATAGATATTCCAGAACATATTACAAAGGCTACCGAATATATTCCACAGATGATTGAATTTATCAAAAAATTGGAAGCAAAAGGCTATACATATATAATAGATGATGGTGTATATTTTGATGTGAGCAAATTCCCAGCATATGGACAATTAAGTAATAAAAGTCTAGATGATGTGGGTGTGGCTAGAGTGGAAGAAAACAACCAAAAAAGGCATCCATTTGATTTTGCCCTATGGAAATTTGTGTCAGAGAATCATATTATGAAATGGGATAGTCCATGGGGCGTCGGTTGCCCAGGCTGGCATATAGAATGTTCGACTATGAGTGGGGATATTCTTGGCGACCATTTTGATATCCATACTGGTGGTATAGACCACCTACCTATTCATCACGAAAATGAAATTGCCCAGAATGATTGCGCATATGGTCATAGAGTGGTGAATATGTGGTTACATAATGAATTTGTGCTAGTTGATGGTGGCAAAATGAGTAAAAGCCTAGGCAATATCTATACTCTAGATCAATTACAGGAAATGGGGTATAGCCCACTTTCTTACAAATTTTTCTGTTTGAATACCAATTATAATAAAAAGATAAATTTCACATTTGACGCATTGAAATCTTCACAGACTGCTTTGATAAATCTAAAGAAACTTATTGCAGAGCATAAATCGTCAGATGCAAAGACTAGCCCAGATACTTTGGCTAGATATAAAAAGGAATTTTTAGATGCCGTTAATGACAATCTCAATACTGCATTAGCCATGGGTGTATTGTTTGCTATGGTAAAGGGTGAGAGCAAGAGCCATGATATATACGAGCTTGCTATAGATTTTGATAGAGTGTTTGGTCTAAAACTTGATGAGCCAGAAGAAAAAGTGGAGAGTGTCGTACCGGTAGAAGTAAAAGATTTAGCAGAAAAACGTTGGCAAGCAAAACTTAGCAAAGATTATGCTCAAGCAGATGTATTGCGACAGCAGATATCGGATATGGGCTATAGCGTATTAGATAGCAAAGAAGGGTATGTAATTGAAAGAAAATAATCATCATTATTTTGTTCCATCCAGTCATAATGAAAGTGAGTATTTTACTTTTGAATATGAATTGATGGGTGAGAGATATATTTTTAATAGTTGTCCAGATGTTTTTAGCAAAGATGAGATTGATTATGGTAGTCAGGTACTAATTAAATCTATTTTGTCTCACAAGGTGGAGTTTGGTGGTGACATCATGGATATGTGTTGTGGTTATGGCACAATAGGCATAATCCTATCTAGGTTTATTGATGCACAATTTTACCTAAGTGATGTGAATTCGACTGCTACCGATTTGGCTAAAAGAAATGTAAAGGCAAATAATAGTAGTATTAATGAAATATATACTTCGGATATGTTTGCTGGTATTGATAAATTATTTGAGCATATAGTATCCAATCCACCTATCAAGGTGGGTAAATCGGTTTTGTTTAGGTTTGTGGATGAAAGCAAAGCACATCTAAAAGACCAAGGAACATTAACTCTAGTTATAAAGAAAAATCTGGGTGCACCATCACTTAGAGAATATATGTTAAAAGTTTTTGGCAATTGTGATATTTGGGAGAGAGATAAAGGTTATTACATTTTACATAGTGTATGTAGATAAAATGAAAATGGAGAGAAACAGATGAAAACTAAGATTATAAAATATTCATTTGGTATGACTATCATTATAATGCTTATGTTAATAGCTGGCTTGTTACTATCTAGTTGTTGTAGTCCCAGCAAGCGAATGATTGCATTGAATTATATCAATGCAGATGAGTCGTTGGGTGTACAGTCGGACAAGCTTATCAAGGAATTTGATGAGATTACAGAGATGGAAATTACAGTGCCGGAAGGTTTTGAGATAGGTGAAATACCGATCACTCTAGACAATGGACATGTGCTTAATTATGAAGTGATATTATCAGATCCAACAGTAGATGAAGGATATGAATATACCATTCAACGTACTATCAAATTTACTCTACCGGCACCGGCTAGAAATTATGCATGTAATGTAGATTTGACTACTGTATGTAAAAAGCGTATTGATATAAATTTATCCAGTAGTCTCTATAATCTAGTACACAATGGTGAAAGGGGTGCTGCTCCCGATGATATTAGAATGTATTTTGTTACTATCAATCCAAATAATATCGTTGGCAATTTGATGAAACTAACACCCGAAAATGTTGTTAGACAGGAAAGATTTAAACTAAACGATAGACTGACAGGTAATACTTATTCTGGATACTTTGAATATAAAGAATGTGTAATGCTAGTGTATCAAAAGGTGTATGGGGCTAGAGAAATACCCACCATATATTCCGAAGTAAATCACTTTACTCCACAGAATAAAATACAGACCAAAAGTGGTATTGAATATGTTGAATTTAATGTGGCACAGAGAGGGAATACCTACTATACATATTCTATCAATTCCGACACAAGATTGTTTTATATCGGTTACGTTCAAGAAGGTTTTACTCTAGATATCGATATTCCTAATTATACGGCTAGTATAGATTTAGGTATAGAGATGAAGAAAAATGCATTCTATCTAATGTCAAATCTTGAAAGAAGAAATTCGGACTTTATGTCAATAGATGTGTATTCTTCTGTCAATGAGTCGTATGTTTCTGGCAATTCAAGTATGGATAGAGTGTCGGGTGTTGTTATTAAGAAAACATCAGAAGATGCTATTGTAAGGAATAAATATTCCACATATTCAATGTATATTGGCGAAGATAAGTCGACAGATGTTTTGTTGAATAACGAAGAAAAAGCAGCACTCCGTGATGATATATATATTAGGATTAGGAGTAAATACGACCTAGGGAATTTTGAATTTATTCTCAATGAATGTGAAAAACCTCAGAACACTCGTGCCAAAACAATTAATCTAGGCGAAGGTTCGATTTCGGACAAGGGTGAGTACTACATTAAAATTGATAAATCAATAGTTGCTGATTTTACATTATCTATGATTTATAGTGATGGAGACTATGTGTATCCATATAAGACGGGTAGTGCAATTTTCTATGTTGAAATAAGAAATTATTTTTCGAGTAATGAAATGGGCTATATTGGTAATTCTAGTGATAATAGCACATGGAATGCTGTTACTTCTATTAGAACTGAGTTTAATATTCCTGATAGTAGTGAAGAAGCCGCACTTATCAATTATTACGATTATGCATTTGAGTTCTATGTAGATGAAGATGGTGATGGTGAGAATGTGGATTATGGTTATGTTGACTATCATAAAGACAATTATTCTACAGGTACTATTACATACTTTGATACGAGTGAACTATATGAGTTTGATCCTAGTAGAGCTATAGGAGTTGATCCTAATCCAGATAATTACAACCATTATTCTTTCCGTGGTAATTTGTATCTAAATATTTATGCTCCTGCATATCGTGGTGCTATGTATCCAGTTATTTCTGCGATTGGATTTAATGGTAATTATGTACTTGTTAATGATGTCATGCAAAAATTGTATCCAGTTAGTTTTGAGTATGCTACGACACACAATGGTGTATTCTCTATTCCTATTAATATTGGTAATAGGTATATGGGTGATCAATACGAAGTTAGTATTACAATTAAACTTGCTACAGCTAGCAATACTTCGCATGTGATAGATTTTAGTGATGCTGACTTCCCAATCAATAATAATGGTGATGGTATTTACATTACTAATAATGTGTATTTTGAAACCTACACAGACTTTACATTTATCAATTTCGCAAATAAAAATAGCCCTAGTGGTGTAACACTTGGCTACAATGTAGATGTGTATTATTTTGGTACAATGTCTGCTCTGAATGATATTGATATACATTTGGCACAAAATGATACTTCTTCTATTATATCGTACAATAAAGTTTTGGTAGATATTCTTGGTCAAAAAGTGCAGGTGCGTATCAATGGTGTATCGTATGATGTGATGGTAATGTATCAGCAAAGCAGACTGTTTGAAGAATTCGAAGGTAATTATTTTGCTTATTAAAAAATCTCACCGAGATGGTGAGATTTTTTGTATTATTATGCAGTTGGGATATCATCACTTGGATTTGATAATTCTTTGAAATCTCCGAATTTCTTGATATATGCTCCTAATGCTAGATCGTATGAAGAACCATATTTTTTAGATAAGAAATTTCTGAGATTTGTAGTTTTCTCTGGATAATATCCTTTGACAATAAAGTCGTTTATGGTTAAATAATAATCTTCATAATCTTGACTGTCAGCATAGTCTTTATTGTAACTGTGGTAAACTACGAAACCCAAGTCGGTAGTATATTTCTCATTACCTTTGTTGATGCCGTTTGGTATAATTTTAAATCCTAGTATAGATAGTAGTTTTTCTTCTTCTGTTTGACTTAATCCTTCTATATATGATGTCATTTCCCATACCCCCAAAAAAAATTCACGATAGTATTATATCATTGGAGTATATTGATGTCAATACCAATGGTTTTTTATTATATGAAGAATGAATATATCTCGCGAGAGCGAGTACAGTTCAAAGTGGGGGCGAAAGACCCCAAGTATGCAGAGCATACACTTGTCATCGAAAAAAAAGAGACGAACCAAGAAGGCTCGTCGAATGGTGCAGATGACAAGATTTGTCTATATGAAGAATGAATATATCTCGCGAGAGCGAGTACAGTTCAAAGTTGGGGCGAAGAACCCCAAGTATGCAGAGCATACACTTGTCATCGAAAAAAAGAGACGAACCAAGAAGGCTCGTCGAATGGTGCAGATGACAAGATTTGAACTTGCACGGGTCGCCCCACTAGAACCTGAATCTAGCGTGTCTGCCATTCCACCACATCTGCATGATACGTCTATTGTAGCAGAAAAATGCATTTTGGTCTATTGGTTTCGTATAAATTTAATAATTTTGTTTGTGTTTTTCTACATATATGTTACACTATTTAAATAATGGAATTATTTAAAAGAGTGAAAAATGAGACATTTTAAGAAACATTTCTATAGATATAGAAAAGAGATTGCGACAGCACCACTTTTCAAATTTATAGAGACGGCTACAGAGATTATTATACCTATGTTGATAGCCAATATGATCGATATAGGTGTTGCGAATCATGATGAAAAATATGTTTTGACTTATGGTGCTATTGTAGTTGGTTTAAATGTATTAGGAATAATTGTTGCTATTATTTGTCAGAAATTAGCCGCCAAGGCAGCGACAGGTATTAGTGCTGGTATTAGATATGACATGTATGTTCATATCAATTCTTTTTCACACAATGAATTAGATAAATTTAGCACTGCATCTATTAATAATAGGATTACACACGATGTCGATAGGGTTAGAATTGCTATAGGTATGTTTATCCGTATGGTAATGCGTACACCATTTTTACTGATTGGCTCTATTGTAATGGCGATGATTATAGATTTGAAATTGTCTCTAATATTTCTAGTCGTAGCACCACTAGTAATTGGTGTTGTATTCCTGATAATGAAATTGACAGTTCCATTGTATGATCGCAGTCAAAAAGATTTGGATAGGGTGGGTAATGTTACTCGTGAAAATCTAGAAGGTTCGAGAGTCGTTAGGGCATTCAATAAACAAGATGTAGAGAATAAACGTTTTATGGAAGAAACTCGTAAATTAAAGAAATCTTCACTTAGAGTTGCTAGCGTTTCATCTTTACTCAATCCTGCGACCAGTATCATTATAAATTTGGCTATTGTTGTTATTCTGTGGTATGGTGGAATAGAAGTAAATGTTGGTGGATTGAAGACTGGTCAGATTATAGCGTTTATCAATTATTTGACGCAGATTTCTGCAGCGCTGGTGTCCGTTGCGAATGTAATTATTGCCTTTATCAAGGCATTTAATTGTGGCAAGAGAATTAATGAAATATTAGACACAAAGCCAACTATTGTGACTCCACAGATAGTATCTGCTGGTCGTAATGCTGATGGAATACTTACAGATAATGTTGTAGAATTTAATAATGTTACTTTCACGTACAAAGGTGCAGAAAAACCTGCTTTTGCTGGCCTAAATTTAAAAGTTAAACGTGGACAAACTATAGGTATTATTGGTGGTACTGGTAGTGGAAAATCCAGTGTTATGTATATGGTGCCTAGATTTTATGATGCCACAGAAGGTGTTGTATTAGTAGATGGTCTAGATGTTAAAAATTATGAATTGACTGACCTGCGTAGTAGGATAGGTATAGTTCCACAGCGATCGGTTCTTTTCAGTGGTACGCTTAGAGAAAATATGCAATGGCACAAAGCCAATGCTTCTGACGAAGAAATAATGAAGGCTTTAGATGTGGCGCAGGCGACCGATTTTGTAAAAGAATTAGAGGGTGGTCTAGACTTTAGGGTGCAAGCTGGTGGTAAAAATTTCTCTGGTGGACAACGTCAGAGATTGGCGATTGCTAGAGCCTTAGTCGGTGATCCAGAGATACTTATTATGGATGATAGTTCTAGTGCTTTAGACTATGTTACAGATTTGAATTTGAGAAAAGCGATAAAAGATAATACTCGTGATTTGACAGTATTTATTGTATCACAGAGAATCAATACTATTAGAAATGCTGATAGTATAGTTGTTTTAGACAAAGGCAGAATTGTGGGAATCGGCGACCACAAAACGCTAGTCAAAGAATGTAAAGTTTATAATGAGATTTTCTTGTCTCAGTCCAAGTAGGTGAATTATGGAAAATAAAAATATAAAAATAACCAAAGCCGAATTGAAAAAAGAGATAGCCGATTTGCCTAATCAATTAGGTAATCAAGATAAAATAAATCCTGCTCCAGAGATTTATAAACCAATATCTAGTGAGTATAAAGGAGTCAAGAATACTTTTACCCCAACTGATGAAAAGAAACAGTCTATAGAAGATCCAACTATTATTCTAGATAAAAACAAGCCTAGAATTGAAAAAATCCGTTCTTTTAGGAATAGTCGTGGTATTCTCAAACAAATAATCAAATTCATAAAACCACATAGTGGATTTTTGGTTTTGGCATTAATTTGTGCAGTAATTAATAGTGTGTTTGAAGTTCTCATTCCTGTCCTAATCGGTAGTGGTATTGACTGCCTGGTGGGACCTGGTGGTGTGGATTTTGCAGGACTCAATCTTAGAATTATTCAGTTGGTATTATGTGCTATAGGTTTTGCAATTTTTAAATGGTTAGTTAATTATTTTGAAAATGTTGTATCATTTAGGACAGATAAATCTATTCGTGATGCTTTGTTTAAAAAATTAAATAAAGTACCACTAAAATATCTAGATAGAACTAGTCATGGTGACTTGCAGTCCAGAATGATTAATGATGTAGCGAATATAACGACGGGATTTTTAGAGGGAATAACAACTGGATTTGATGCTCTAGTATCCATTGTTTTGGTAGTTGTATTCATGTTTAAAATCAATGTGTCTATTGCTATAATTATTGTTGCATTGACACCTATATCTATAGCAGTTACGGCAATAATAGTTATTAAATCCAATAAATATTTCACTCGTAAAGCAAAGGCCATTGGTGATCTCAGTGGTCATATTGTAGAGTATCTGGGTAATCAAAAAGTAGTTTTGTCATTTGGTTATGAAGAAAGAAGTGTAGAAAAGTTTAAGAAATTGAATGATGCTTTGGCAGAACATTCGGAAAAGGCTGTTTTCTATTCGACACTGACTGCACCTTGTTCTAGATTTATCAATGGTACTATATATGCTTTGGTTGCGATTTTGGGATGTCTAAAAGCTATAGGTGGAACCATGACCATAGGTAATGTGTCGGTGCTTCTGTCGTATGCTAATAAATACATAAAACCTTTCAATGATATTAGTGACGTGGTGTCAGATATTCAGACTGCATTTGCATCGGCTAAAAGGGTATGTAATGTCTTGCAATTGGAAGATGAGCCTAGTGACGAGGGCAATATTGTACTAACCAAATGTGATGGTAGTGTGGATGTAGAGAATGTCAATTTCTCTTATGTGGAGAATAAACCACTTATACAGGATCTAAATATTTCGGTTAAACCTGGGCAACGTGTTGCAATTGTCGGCCCTACTGGTTGTGGTAAAAGTACACTTATCAATCTGCTGATGAGATTTTATGATGCGAATTCGGGAGATATTAAAATATCCGGTAAAAGTATTTATGAATTAACTAGAGCCAGTATGCGTAGTAAGTATGGCATGGTATTACAGGATACTTGGTTATTTAATAGTACTATTAGGGACAATATTGCGTATGGCAAGCCAGAAGCAACTTTCGAAGAAGTGGTTGCTGCAGCCAAAATGGCGCATGTTCACGAATTTATACAGACGCTTCCACAAGGCTATGATACCATGATTTCTGAGAGTGGGGACAATCTGTCTCAAGGACAGAAACAATTACTCTGTATAGCGAGAATTATGCTAGCCAAGCCACCAATGCTTATTCTAGACGAGGCAACTAGCAATATAGACACACGTACCGAGATGCTTATTCAAGAAGCTTTTGATAAAATTATGGAGGGTAGAACTAGTTTTGTTGTGGCACATAGGCTATCTACTATTGTGAATTCAGATCTCATATTGGTTATGAATAAGGGTAATATCATAGAGCAGGGCACACACAAACAATTAATAGCCAATAAGGGTTTCTACTATGCTCTCTACAATAGTCAATTCAGTGCAACATAATATCAAAATGTATATTTATGCAAAAAAATTAAAAAACTTGCATTCAGGATTTGCCAACCTGAATGTTTTTTGTTAGAATGTTCTAATATAGATGATGAATGGGGTACTCGTCATGGATGAATTTTGGAAAAAAGATGCCATAGGTTATCAGATATACATTAGGAGTTTTAGTGATTCTAATAATGATGGTATAGGAGACCTAAGGGGAATAATTAATAAATTAGATTATATTTCCAATTTGGGTGCAAATTTTATATGGATTACCCCATTCTACGATTCCCCAATGATAGATAATGGATACGACATACGTAATTATTATATGGTAGATCAGTCGTATGGTACTAATGAAGATTTGCAAGAATTAATCCAAATAGCCCACGAAAAAGGCTTAAAAGTTGTAATAGACCTGGTAATGAATCATACATCTGACGAATGTGAATGGTTCATCAAAAGTAAAAATAGAATACCACCATATAAAGATTTTTATTATTGGGTGGATGGTAATGTAGTCAATGGAACTATGGTACCACCTAATAATTGGCAATCTTTCTTTAGTGGTACGGCATGGAAATATTCTGAAGAAAGAAATCAATACTATTTGCGTTTATTTGCAGAGAAGATGCCCGACATAAATTATGAATCCCCAACTGCTATTAAAGAGATGCAGAAAGTTATAGAGTACTATGGAAAACTCGGTGTAGATGGCTTTAGGGTGGATGCGATTGCACATATAGGTAAGGATTTATCTTTCAAAAATGCAAAAAATGAGACAAAATCTTACAAATTGTTCTCTAATATGCCTAATACACATAAATATTTACAGGTATTCAATAAATCTTTTGCAAAATACGACCTAGTTACAATGGGTGAATTAGGTGGCAATCCTAGTAGTAGAGATTTACTGAAATATACTACTAGACAAGAATTGGATATGGTATTTAGTTTTGAACAAACAGATGTTTTTACCGATGTTCATACTATTGATCGTAAAAAATTGATTAAGGCTCTGAAGACTAAAAATACTTTATCAGAAAAACTAGGCTGGTCGGTAGTATTTTGGAATAATCATGACTATCCTAGACTAATGAGTAGGGTAAAGGGTGAGAGAAATCATAAAAATGCATACTTGTGTTTAGCAGTACTTATGTATATGCTGAAAGGTACACCTATTATATACAATGGCGAAGAATTGGGTGTAGACAATTATGAATTTCATGATATAGAAGATTTTTCGGACATACATGCTCATATGGAATATGATAATGCTAGCAATAAACTCCGTACCTTGAAAAAATTGAAAGATTGCTCTAGAGATAATGCTAGAACTATTATGCCGTGGAATACTACAAAAAATACAGGTTTTTCTAAACATAAACCATGGTTTCATATTATAGAAGATGAAAGGGTTTGCGTAGAAAATGAAGAATCTGATGAAAAATCAATATTAAATGAATATCGTAAAATATTGAATGTGAGAAAAACACTCTCACAAGCAATTAGATATGGTAAATATCAATTTATTTATAAAAAAGGAATAGTAGGATATGTATTAAAACATGGTTCGGAAAAGTATTTGGTAATTGCTAATCTGTCTGATGATGTCGCTCCTATAGAATGCAGTGAAATATTGTATTCAAATATTAAAATTAGCAATAACCTAATGAAACCATATTGTGTTGCTGTGGCAAAAATGTAAAAATAAATGAAAAATGGGAATATAATTACATTATAATGAAAAATTGGGGAAGGATGAAAATATGGTAGATGATATTTTAAGTAAAAAAGGTGAATTAGATAAATTTGTGGCACAGGTATTGACAAAATACATAGATGCCAATGTCTACCCGGGTTTAGATGCTAGGAGTAGAATGTATAATATTATCAATGATGAAGTCCGGGGTAAAATGGACTATGTCTCACCTAGTGCAAATAAGGCACAGCAATTAAATGATGCTAGGGGACTAGGACAAGAATCATGGATGCAGTATGCCCAGGATGATGCCAGATACTTTGAATGTGCTACTTCTAAATATTTCAATAAAAATGAAGTAACCGGTGCCATATATTTGAATCTACCAGATTATGAGAGTAGACTTACTCTCTATAAAAAACTCATTGAAGAATATTCCCAAATGCCTAATACATACCCATATAATTTTAAATTTATTACAGCAGATAGTCCAGATACTAGAAAAGACAATTTCCTAATATACGTTCAAAATGGAGAATTAGAGAATGTATGTGATGTTCTGCGTAGGACTCTAGGTAATTGTAGGGAATTGGTATCTAAATTGGGAGAACCTGCGAAGTCACTACTTTCGTATGAAGATTTATTCTCCTATCAGCCTAGGACAACAGAGTCTCATACCAGAAAATTTGTTGATAGTATGTTCTGGGCGATAGATAATGCATTGTGTAGTTATCTAGGAGATACTAGTATAAATAAATTACTGAAAAATAGAAAATCCAATTTGTATCAAGATATATTATTTGTAATTCGTGCACAAATGGAAGAAACTGTAGAATCGCCTAAAAAACAAGAGACATTGAGTCAATCGGAAAGAGAAGCTATCGCAAACTTATATTTTGCACTAGCCAATCAAAAACTTTATGCGAGATCTTCTGCTGCTGTACCAGCAATGTAAATAATAGAGAATAAAAAAGATAAGACATTTCGTCCTATCTTTTTTATTATTATGTTAATTGTCTAGCCATATATACTCCCATAGCACTAGCCATCATGAGTCCTCTGGTCCAGCCACTAGCATCTCCTAAACAGTATAGATTTTTCACAGTAGTCTTTAGGTTTTTATCCATCTTGATTCTGTTGCTATAGAATTTGAGTTCTGGTGCATAGAGTAGGGTTTCATTACTAGCAAATCCCGGAACGACTTTATCCATCATCTCTATGAAATTGAGTATACAGGTCATTGTCCTATATGGTATGGCAGCAGTTATATCTCCAGCTATAGCATCTGTTAATGTTGGTTTTATATTTGATCTAGAGAGTTCTTCTTGCCATGTACGTTTGCCTACTTTTATATCTCCTAGTCTCTGTACTAGTATGTGTCCATCACCTAGCATATTGGTGACTTCACCTACTTTTTGAGCATAGGCGATAGGGTCATCGAATGGGTATGTGAAATGGTGTGAACATAGAATTGCTAGATTGGTATTGTTGGATTTTAGTTCTTTGTAACTGTGTCCATTTACAACAGCTAGGTTGTTGTCGTAGTTCTCTTGTGCCACAAAACCACCAGGATTTTGACAGAAAGTGCGTACCTTATTGCCAAAAGGTTGTGGCCATCCAATCAATTTGGATTCATACAATGCTTTGTTTACTTTCTCCATTACTTCGTTTCTTACTTCTACTCTGACACCTATATCTACTACTCCTGCTTCTCTACCGATGCCATGTTGTCTGCACATTTCATCTAGCCAGTCTGCACCTTTTCTACCTGTTGCTACGACTACTATATCTGCAGTTATTTCTTTGCCATCGACGATGGCGCCTACGCACACATTGTCTTTTATGATTATGTCACTGCAGTTTTTATCGGTCAGTAGTGTTACTCCATGTGCAATTAGATATTGTTCTATATCATAATATAATTGGTGTGCTTTCTCTGTTCCTAGATGGCGAATAGGGCAGTCCACTAGTTTTAGTCCTGCAATTGTGGCAGACTTTCTGATTTCTCTTATTTCATCTGTTTCGGTTGCACCTTCTATATGTTTGTCTGCTCCGAATTCTAGATATATTGTGTCGGTATAGTCTATCAATTCTTGTGCAGTATTTTCTCCGATTAATTGTGGTAGGTCTCCACCGACTTCGCACTTTAGAGATAATTTTCCATCACTGAATGCACCAGCACCACTGAATCCAGATGTAATATTGCAATATGGTTTACAGTGTGTACATTCGTGTGTCTTTACCTTAGGGCAAAATCTTTTTTCTACAGCATGTCCTTGTTCAATGATAGTTATATCGTATTTTGCTTTTTTCTTAATTAATTCTAGTGCTGTAAATATTCCCGCAGGACCAGCACCTATTATTAGTAATTTACTCATTTGTATCTTCCTTTTTGAAAAATTTTTCTTTGATATATTTTCTGAACATAAACCATATTATGATGAGTAATTCAAATACTGCACCAGCGACACATATTATCCATATTGTGTGAATAGTGAAAGATATGCATATAGATATCAATGTCCCCCATAGAATAATAGATGATGCTATTACATTGGTTAGTGGATTTCCCCACATAGCACTGAATACTTGGAATACTATGCCAGATACTGGTATGGCATATATGAATGATATCCAAGCAAAATCTTTGGTGCTAGGTATAATATATAGAATGGCATAAACTAGTGTTGCTACAAACCATGTCAGTCCTATAGAGAGTAGCGTGATATAGAATTTTTTACCATTTTTTGCTTCCATAGGTACGACATCATCTATTTCTGTTATATCTTTATCGTCTAGTAGGTCGTTTACGGTTATTCCATAGATTTTTGCTAGGTTTACTAGTACGTACACATCTGGTATTCCATCTCCACGTTCCCATTTGGATATTGATTTATCCGAATAGTTGATTTTCTCTGCTAGTTCCAGTTGCGTCAGCCCGGCTTGTGTTCGGTAGTGTATTAAATTTTTTGCAATTATTTTGTTTAGATTTTCCATACGCCATATTATAACAAAAGAAATTTTTTATTGCAAGGGTTTAGTAGAGTTATAATGTCGAAGTCTACCGAGAATAGAGTGCATAATTTTATTAGAATTGTTTGATAGTATTACCAAAAAATTATATAATTAAAATGTAGGGGGAATTACTATGGAAGAATTATTCAGTGTCGTACTAGATGATGATGAAAAAATCATTAAGACGTTTAAACCATCAAAAAGCAAAATGTGGTTTTCGGTTTTGTTAAAAGTGGTATTGTTTTTTATATGGTTCGTAGGATTGGCATGTGTGACAATATTTTTACCTGATGAAAATGGGTATGTAGTTGATCGTATATATTTGCTTATACCTTTATGTGTTTTTGTTTTCATAATTATTGTGTCTTGCATTCTTATTGCAGTGTATTATCACAATCTATGCTATGCATATACCAATAAACGACTTATTGTGCGTTCGGGTATATTTGGAGTGGATTATAAAAGTCTAGATATGGGTATGATAGGTGCAGTGAATGTTAATGTTAGTCTGCTAGATAAAATGCTCAGGAAAAATACTGGCACTATTACATTCGGTAGTATGGCTAGCCCTATAGGTATGAATCAATATAGATTTGCACATGTTTTGTCCCCATATGATACATGTAAGGAAATTAAAAGTACTATTGATGCATTTAAAAATAAACGAATAAACAAGTCGGATAATATACAGGATAATGAAAAAGAGATGTGATTACATCTCTTTTTGTTTATTGTAATTAATCATATTCTGCATTGTTTTTACCGTTTTTATAGATTGTTCGGTTAATGCTGGGTTTTGAGCCATATTGTCAGCCAGACCTATCATTGTTAGATAATGCAAAAGTTGTCTGCCATCTCCATATTCGTTGAGTTTATGTATATGTTCCTGTACTAGTGCAGGCGATAGTACGTGGTGAAATTCATTACCGTCTGGCTCTAATGTGATAAACATAAACATATCGTGGTCTTCTATGAGTTTTTTCATAATATTTGTTTGTGCAGGACTAAAATTTAGGTCGGGTAGCACACGTCCTGCGATTTTCATGCTGGCTATATTGTGCCCGAAAAAACTATCTACTTCTCTGCCATATTTTTTGCTATACCTACGTATGTGTGACTCTGGTTTGCCTATATCATGTAGTAGCATGATGTATGCCAACATTCTTCTAGTTTTTTCGTCTAGATGAATACTTTGTTTGTTTATTTCTTCTATTGAGTGCAATATGTGGTCTAGACAGTTGTATATATGCCATGGATTGTCTTGACCTTGTAGTTTACATTTTTCTATCTCTGGTAGTATGCCTAGTAGCCACTCTTTGAAATCATGGTCTTTGTATGCATTGTGGAAATTTTTTACTACATCATGACTTAGCAGTATTTCATCTAGTTTTTCTAACATATTTGTCTCCAATTTACGTTTTTTGTATTGTAGCACATTTGTGTGTGAGCAGGCAATATTTTCATGACTTATTTTGTTTTTGTTGTATAATGACACCTTTTTTGTTATTATATTATTAGTTATTAGTAAGGGAAAGATATGAGTAAAGTAATTGTAATGACCGATTCCAATTCGGGAATCACTCAGGAAGAAGCAAAAAAATTAGGAATATTTGCTGTTCCTATGCCAGTAATTGTTAATGGGGAAGAATATCTAGAAGATATTTCTATTTCGCAGGAGCAATTTTATGAGTTTTTGAAAAATAATGCTGATGTAAAGACATCACAACCATCTCAGGTTTATCTAGTAGAGACTTGGGAAGAATTGCTGAAAAATTATGATGAGATAGTATATATACCTATGTCCAGTGGACTGAGTGGTACATGTGCCAATTCTATCACGTCTGCTAAAAAGTTTAAAGGTAAAGTACATGTAGTAGATAATAAAAGAATTTCACTTACACAAAAAGAAAGTGTAATGGAAGCCATTGCTATGGTTAAAAAGGGTAAAAGTGCTGCAGATATCAAAAAATATCTAGAGCAGACTCGTGGCAAAGCATCTATCTATATCGTGCTCAATACTTTGAAATATATAAAGAAAGGTGGCAGAATATCTCCAGCAGTAGCAGTACTAGGTGAAATGTTAAAAATCAAACCAGTATTATATACACGTGGTGATGAATTTAAAAAATTCACTATGGCTATGAGCGTAAAGCAGGCCGAGAGAAAAGTTCTCGAGCAGATAGGCAAAGAATTGGAGACCGAATTTAAAAAAGAATATGATGCTGGCTGTATGACTATATCTTTGGCATACACATATTCAGATACCGAAGCAAAAAGATTTGAAGCAGATATTCGTACTGCATTCCCAAAACTGCAATTTCATTTTATAGATGCATTGTCTCTGAGTGTGGCATGCCATATAGGACCTGATGCTTTGGGTATTGCACTCAGCGTCAATAATTATATGAAAGAAGATAAAAAAACCACCAAGGTTAAAAAATCTACCAATAAGACAAAAACGACCAAGTCTAAACCTGCCAAGGCAGAGAAACCAGTCACAGCAGAAAAACCTGCTAAAGTAAAAGAGACAAAACCCAAGAAAACCAAAACTAAATAGTTGGCATCTTCTTAAAAATAATAATAAGAAAAAACCTAGCATTTTGCTAGGTTTTTATTATTCAATTATCCGTAGAGTTTTGAATTATTTATCATATTTAGATAGGGGAGAATTACTATCCTGAGTTAGTTTTCTTACATTTTTAAACATTTGGAATTGTGCGTATTCTTCGTTCTTTTGGATTGATTCTACACATTTTAGGAAATCTCCATATTGCTCATTTACCGATTCTTCCATTTTTAGATTGCTAAGTGTGAGACAGTGACCAGGCACATTGAATTGTCCTAGGATTTTTCTATTTGCAGGACTAAAAAAGGCCACTTTGTATAGACCGTCATATCTGCGATATAGTACCACTCCATCACAATCAATAGGTACTCTATCTTTTGTGTCACTACATTCTTTGGTGAGAATAACCAAATCATCTTTTTTCATATGTTTATTCCTAATGTCATATTTCTATTTCCATTATATTATATTACATTTCCTTTGATGTTACAAATTATAATAGAGTGTAGAATTATAAAGTTTATGCAAAATTCATATTATATCGTTTGATTGTGGCTAAATTTATTGATTTAATGGAAATACAAGGGAGTATTTATAATTAATTAAAATGCAACCGGATTGGTTGCCTTTTATGTCATAGTATTCGTCTATATGAGAGAAGTGAATATATCTCGTGAGTAGGAGTGCTGGCAGTCCGGAGACGAACGAGTACGGTTCGAGTGTATGTCTACTAGACATAATGCTGTGCGACTGCGCAGCATACCCTATGAGTACACAAAAAAAATGGCCTATTGGGGCCATTTTTGGTGCACCAAAAACGTACTAAAGCGAATACTATTCTACTTTTTTATTGTGCATTATTTTTAATCAGGTCGAATAATCCTTGGAAGAAATATTTTTCAATGCCTTCTAACATATAAACGCCAGGCACATCAGAGGAAACTACTCGATATGATAAAATGTTTATCATAATAATAGTATACAGCAGGCCATCTCGTTCAGATAAATCTTTTCTGCATAGCTGAGAAAGTGAATCAAACTCTAAAGTATATTTTTTCAGCATTTCCACAACTTCATTTTCTGTGTAATTATATTGCCAAAACATCTCTAATGCCATTCTATTTACATTGTAATATAATATGGAGTTATTTTGACCATTATCAAAATATGATTGTAACAAAAATCTAATTGAGGCAATCAACGAATATTGCCCTTTGTATAATTTATTGGATGTCTGCACTAGTTCTTTAACGAAGTAATTCCATTGGGCGTATGTAATGCCATCCATTCTAATTATACTAGGCAAAAAGGTTTGCCAATCGTTGCCAAATTGGCCCATTATAGGGTAGCGATTAGCTCGTTTTAGGTTTTCAGCAATATGATCTAATAGTTTATCGAAGTTCGGGTCATTTGGGTCTAGCCCCATATCTTTAGCCAATTTGCCGTCTCTATTATTTTTTAGCATAGATACTATTCTATCAATAATTTCATTTTTTACGTCACTCATTAGTTTTTCTCCTTATTACCTAAAGTCAATTAGATATTTTATTTGCTGTTTTATGTTAAAACGATTGCCTTTTTCTCAATAACATTTAAATATAATTTATTATATTGTTTTTAATGTATTATATCAACTTCGCTTTTCAATTGCAATTTATTAAATAAAAAAAATTCTAAACCTGTTCGATTTAGAATTACACATGGTGCACCCATAGGGACTCGAACCCCAAACCTTCTGGTCCGTAGCCAGACGCTCTATCCAATTGGGCTATGAGTGCATATCTATAAACACGATATTATTCTAATGCAAAAAAATACTTTTGTCAATAATATAATGTGTCAAAGGTGCTAGTATCTGTACTTTTTTACAGTGTGTGATAATTAAGTGTTGTCTAATAATTTGACAATTTTGTATGTGACTTGTATACTGAAAGTGATAAAAATGATCAGTGTTTTTTGTTTTTGTGGAGATGTGTTTTGTTTAAACTTTTAAAATGGTTTTTTAGAATTGTTCTTATTTTTGGATTATTAATAGCCTTTTATGTGATTTTCGTCAAATGAGTTTAGTTGGCGATTTTTGGAGAGAACAAAGAGAAGAAGCCAGAAATAAAAAGCGATTACGAAAACAAAACAAAAAACAAAAATTAACAGGTGAGCAAAAAGCATACAAAATATTTGGTGTGTTTTTCGCACTTTTTTTAGTATTCGGCTCTACTCTATATACTTGTCGTGGTACAGGTAATGTAGGGGATATAACTTATAGCAGAATTATAGGATTGAATGATGAGATAATTACATTACTCAATCAAGAAGTTGATACCAATATACTATTACCAACAGGTAGGATTAATTCTACCGACTATGCTAGTATGCAGGCTGTAATGGTGGATGCAGGACTAGATATCTTTACCGAAGATGAATTGGATATAGAGAAATTGGATAATGCATCTCTTACATCAGATTGTACACTGGTGGGGAAAAATATTGGTGCGTTTGTAAATAAGTACTCAGCTATAAGTGATAGTTATATTACTATTTGTGATGTAAATATTTATACTGATGGAGAAGATATTTATTGTACATCGGTGGCGACCTTTAGTCTATCTGCTCTTTTTAGTGAAGATAGATTGCCTAATATTTATGTGAAAAATACAGCAATTTTTGATGTACTAGATGGTACTATTTCATCACTTGCTAATACTGGTAGAATCAATACTCTCAATGAAGAAGATAATGCCAAAGTAATTGAAGTGCTAAATAAGAATCTTCTTTATGATTTTAATGATTGTGTAAATATTACTATAGCCAATAATATATCTGCATTTAGTCAGTTGATTCATTGTAGTATTGCTCTTACAAATAACGGCATAACACTGAAAAAGAGTGTGTAATTATTTTTAAAAAACATTCAAATGTGGTAGAATTTAGAAAAGGAAAAGAAAAATGGGAAGATTGTGTGCTAATTTTAAAGTTTTTGGTGGTGCATATTTCATTTATTTACTGGTTGCTATCGCTATAATCGTGGCATTTGTACTACTACTGAGAAAACTAGAAGAAGATAAAAGAAAGTTATTTGAGATAATATTTGTATCTATTGTGTGGTTGTTTGTGATATTGGAGTTCGTGGGTAAGATAATATCTATGCCAGATTTCAAATTAAGCGAAAATCTACCACTTAATATTATAGATATATTTGCAGTTGTGATGCTATTGGTTGTGCTTAGACATAGACCAGTATGGACTAGATTTGCTTATCTAATTATTGCTCCAGTATCTGCGTATTCGTTGATTTTTATACCTAAAATGTATGAGACGATGCCTGCCGTATCTTTGAGTATACTATCATTTGTAATGGCGAATGCAATATTTGTTACCTATGGAATACTCAATCTATTCTGGACGGAAGCATATTTAGAGAAAAAAGATATTGCTAGTGTTACTACCAATCTGGTTATAATGCTTGCCTTTGTACACATATTCAATGTAATTGTTAGATTTGCAGGATTTGCCGTTCATGCCAATTATTGTGGTACTATGGGTGAAGGCTTTGATACCATTATAGGTTTATTCAGTTCTTTGATATCTTGGCCATTTGTAAATATGTTACCACTGATTGCTATTCTCGTAGGTGTAGAATTTCTACTGGTATTGCCATTTGATATGTTGAATGTTCGTAGGCAAAAGCAAGAGAAACTGGATGAGATGGTTGCTTTGGGCAATATGAAAGCACAACAAGAGTACCGTAAGGCTCATACTAGGACTAGTTCGCAGATACTATTGCATGGCGAGAAAGCAAAGCCTAGTAATGAAAAAAATGTTCACAATTCTTCACCAAAAGACGACTTTGTTAAAATGAATAAAGAAGTAAAAGTGAATAATCAAATTAAAAAAGATTAATTCTAAATAATATATTGCTCTCATATCATTGTATATGAGAGTTTTTGTTTTGACTTCACTCATACTGGGTTGTTTTTTTGGTGCAGGGTTTATTAGTGGCAAAGAGATATCTGCATATTTTAGCATATATGGTGTATATTCATATATAGCCATCATACTATCATGTATTGTTCTATTTTTTCTGCTACAGTTTTTTCTTAATATGTCGGTAAGGCTTAAAAATTTTTCTCAGTTTGTTCGTTATTATTTCGGTAAATTAGGTGGAGTGGTGGACGTATTATTCGCTATATGCTTGTTGATACTTGTTGGCTCTATGTTGGCAGCATCTGGCGAAGTCTCTGTCAGTCTAGGATTGCCTAGGATAGTGCTGGTGATTATTACCATATTATTATCTATTAGGGTGGTAGTGGGTAATGTTAAATCTCTAGGCAGGCTAAATACCATTCTAGTACCAATTATGTTGGTAGTTGTTGGTGTGGTAACAATAGGTGTGTCGGTGGTAATGGGACATGTAGACCATATATTTGTGGGAATGGTTAGTGGTGTAGAATATGCATTTATGAATATTATCACATTAGGTATTTTTATGTTAGAAGTGGGTGGGGAGTACACAGCCAGACAGAGATTTCTATCTGCACTTATATCGTGTGTGATTATATGTGTCGTTATGCTATTTATGAATAATGCTATATTATATTATAATCTACAGGATGTGGCTATGCCCACACTGGCACTCGCACAGAAGTATGGCGTAGTGGTGTCTAGTGTATGTAGTGTTGCTATATGGTTAGGATTGTTTTCTACCATTACATCACTACTATATATGTTGGCCAATTATTTCCATAGATATATCTCATCATATCTCATTTCCGTACTTATGCCTTTGTCTTTAGGCGCTATCATATCTGTGTTTGGTTTCGGTGTAATAGTATCATACATATATAGTATTATTGGTATAATAGGTGTATTTATTGTCATAAATACATTAATTATTGACAAAAAGAATACAAGACAAAAATCCTGTATTCATATATATGATTAATAGTTGTTGTGTTTTTTATTGAAACATTTTTCTATAAAGGCCACAATGAAATACATTAGTGCAGCGAGTATACATAGTAGAATTGTACTAGCCATTACTAGATCCAGATTGAATATCTGACTGCCATATATTATTAGATATCCTAGTCCCGCTTTGCTGACTAGGTATTCTCCCATGATGGTGCCTACCCATGTTAGCCCTACATTTATTTTTAGTAGACTGATGAATTCTGGTAGTGCAGAGGGGAGTATGAGTTTTGTGAGTATTTGCCATTTATTTGCATTCATAGATTTCAGTAGTAATATTTTACTGTACTCTACCTGTCTAAATGCGTTTAGCATAGATATGATAGTGATAATTATCATGATGAGTATTGCCATGGTTACTATTGATTGCATACCCACACCCACCCATATAATAATGATTGGTCCCAGTGCTATTTTAGGTAGCGAGTTTAGTACTACGATGTACGGGTCTATAATTCTGCGTATGGTATCATTCCACCATAGCAGTATTGCTATTATGGTACCACCCAATGTCGCTATTAAGAAGCCTAGTATTGCTTCTATTAGTGTTGTTCCTATGTGGTAAAATAGGTTGCCTGTAGAATATAATTCCGATATGGTCTTTACTATTCTAGATGGGCTCGACATTATGAATGTATCTATGACACCATATGTTGCTAGTATCTCCCATAGTGCTATGAGTATTATGAGTAGACCTATTTGTGTTGTAATGATGAGTATATTTTTTGTTTTTCTCTTTTTTAAAAATTTTTTGTATTCACTCGACATTTCTTTCATACTAGTTTCTCCCAGATATGCTGAAAGTAGTCTTTGGCTTCCACACATTCTCTACGTTCGAATGGCGTAGGGTATTTTTGTAGGGATATGTCTAGTATCTCTTTTACGCTTGATGGTCTTTTTGATAATATGACCACCTTATCGCTTAGTGATATTGCTTCATTTATGTCGTGCGTCACCAGTATTGCTGTTAGTTTTTCTTGCTTGATAATATTGTATACATCATCACATACGTTTAGTCTCGTCTGATAGTCTAGGGCGCTAAAAGCCTCATCTAGCAGTAGTAGACTTGGTCGGAGTGCAAGAGTTCGAATTAGTGCAGCCCTTTGTCTCATTCCACCAGATAGTTCTCTAGGATATTTGTCTCTAAAATCCCATAGATTGTATTTTTTCAATAATTCATCTACATAGTCTAGATTTTCTTTGGTTTTATTATGAGTTAATTCTAGTCCTAGACATATATTGTTTTTTATCGTTCGCCATTCTAGCAGATTATCTTTCTGAAACATGTATCCTACGACTTTTGAGCCTTGACCATTTATATTTACTTTTCCATGTGTTGGTTGTATTAGTCCAGTTATGATGGATAATATTGTGGTTTTGCCACAGCCAGATGGTCCTACTATGGATACAAATTCTCCAGCGTCTACACTGAATGTAATATCTTCTAGAGCCTTGGTTTCACCATGGGTGTCGAAATATGTTAGTTCGACACCATTCAATTCTAGTATGTGCATGCTTGCTCCAAGGTGTTTGCTATTGATAGATATTGCCAATTATACACTGGTGTATCTATCTATCTCATTATATTGTTTTGCATGGTTTTTTGTGCAAAAAATAGAAAAACACATTGCATAAGCAATGTGCCATTATTTTACGCCATTTCTTTTAGTACTTCTAGAGCAATAGAATTATCTACTACTTTTGACATTGGTACGTCTTCTGTTAGTGTTCCTGCATCTCTAATTATTTTCATAAGATTATTGTATGCTACCTCGCTCATTACTGGTGTACTATTCCAAGAGTCTATAGCGATATATGCCTGCATACTTTTTTTAAGTAGTGCATCACTAGTACCATCAAATGATGGCTTTAGAGCAGCAACAATATCGTCGATATCGGCACTTACCAGATAATTATAACCACGGATAATTGCTTTTAAAAAGTTTTTTACCATAGTAGTATTGCTGTCTATAAAACTCCTATTAGCCGTAAATGCAGTGTAGGGTATCTCTCCAGTTTCTGCACCTACAGATGCTAGTATATATCCTCTACCATTGGCAGTAATTGTGCTAGCAGTAGGCTCAAATGCTGTAACAAAGTCTCCCGTGCCACCTATGAATGCGCTAGTTAGATTGTCGAATGCTACATCATAATTGATTGTACAATTCTGGACGTTATTTTTCTTTATGGCATATTCTAGTGTCATAGCAGGCACTCCACCACGTCTACCACCTAGTATTTCTTTATTGTCTAGTACCGACCAGTCGAAATTGGTAATATTCTCCCTGCCAATAATAAATGAGCCATCACGTTTTGTTAATTGTCCGAATACAACTGGCATATCTTGTTTACCTTGATTAGCTACGTATATAGTTGCTTCTGGTCCCATCAAAGCTATCTCTGCCGATTTGGATACCAGTGCTGTCATACACTTGTCGGCACCACCACCATTAGATAATTCTATTTCTATTCCATAATCTGCGAAATATCCGTTATTTATGGCAATGTATAGGGGTGCATAGAATACACTATGAGTTACTTCGCTCACTCTTATTACATTGGCATTTTTCTTCGAACATCCGAAAAATCCGAGTGGAAATGCTAGTATTAGAGCAAATAGTGCTATTAAAAATTTTTTCATAATACCTCCTTATTTTATATGCACTAATTCAATATATTCGTTGTATCGAATAATTGTTATCATTCTTTTTTGGCTAAAACACGGAAAATAATAGGAGATAATATGTTTTTTTTTATTTTTGACTTGTTTTTTTTGGATAAATAAGTTATACTTATTGTAGTGTAAATTAATTATTGTGAAATTTTGGTCTTGAAATCAAAATTTGAAGGGGTAATTTATGAATTTATTATTAGGCGTATTTCAAGAGTTCTGGGACGGTTTCGTTATGCGTTTACAGATGCCAGCAGTTATTGTTGCTGTAATACTTGCTGCAGTTGGTCTAGGACTAGCATTGGTGGGTAGAAAGGCAGCCGAAGTTGGTCGTAAAACCAAAGAGATCGAAGATGATGATTCTATCATGATTACATTCAAAGTAGTGGGTATGCTTCTACTATTTGTATCTGTTGCAATTATTGTCTTCAGGGGGATGTAATTTAAAAAATGGAAAAAACATATAATCCTAGTGAATTTGAAACGCAAATTTACGATAACTGGCTAGGAAAAAAGTATTTTAGTGCAAAGATTGATAAAAATAAAACACCTTTTACTATAATCATGCCGCCACCTAATATTACTAGCAAATTGCATATGGGGCATGCTTTTCAGGAGACCATTCAGGATATAATCATTCGTAGAAAGAGAATGCAAGGATATTCTGCATTATGGGTTCCTGGTACCGATCATGCTGCTCTCTCCACGGAGTATATGCTATGCAAGCAATTGGAGAAAGAAGGCACTTCTAAAGAAGAACTAGGTAGAGAAAAATTCAAAGTTCGCATTAATGAATGGTATAAACAGTACAAAGGTACTATAATAGAACAATTCAAACGCATGGGCTATTCTTGTGATTGGGATAGGCTATGTTTTACTATGGACGATATTAATTGTCGTGCCGTTAGAAAAGTATTTGTACACCTGTACAAAAAGGGCTGGATATATAAGGGTAAAAGAATAGTTAATTGGTGCCCAAAATGTAAAAGTAGTATATCTGATGCCGAAGTAGAATTCAAAGATGTACCATCGCATTTATGGCATATTAGATACCGTATAGATGGCACACAGGAATATATCGAAGTAGCAACCACACGACCAGAGACTATTCTGGGTGATACTGCTGTGGCTGTTAATCCTAATGATGATAGATATAGATCACTGGTTGGCAAAAATGTTGTATTGCCACTAGTAAATAAATTAATTCCAATAATTGCAGACGAATATGTAGAGATGGAATTTGGTACTGGTGTGGTAAAAATCACTCCGGCACACGATCCAAATGACTTCGAAGTAGGCTTGCGTCATAATCTAGATGTAGTCAAGGTAATTGGTGATGATGGTATTCTTAATGAGAATGCTGGTATTTATCAGGGCTTGACTAGAGAAAAGGCTAGAGATGTAATAGTGGCAGACCTACAGAAATCTGGCAATTTAACCAAAATAGAAGATTATTCTCATAATGTAGGACACTGTGAGAGATGTAAAACTATTATCGAGCCACTTATTTCAAGTCAGTGGTTTGTGAAAATGGATGAACTGGCTAAACCTGCTATAGATGTAGTAGAGAGTGGCAAGGTTCGTTTTATGGACGAGCAGTATAAAAAGACATATTTGAATTGGATGAAAAATATCAAAGATTGGTGTATATCTAGACAGATATGGTCTGGTCATGATATTCCTATCTTTACTTGTAGTGATTGTGGTGAAGTAATTGTAGAAGAGACAGATCCTACCGAATGTCCTAAATGTCATAGTAAAAATGTTGTACAAGAACAAGACAAACTAGATACTTGGTTTAGTTCGGCATTGTGGCCTATTAGTACTTTAGGTTTCCCAGATGATACCGAAGAATTGAAGTATTTCTATCCAACCAACGTTATGGTTACTGCTAGAGAAATAATCAATCTATGGGTAGCGAGAATGATTTTCTCCGGTCTGGAATACGTAGGAGATATACCTTTTAGGGATATTGTTATCAATGGTATAGTCAAAGATGCCAATGGTCGTAAAATGAGTAAAACTCTAGGTAATGGTACCGATCCTATTGAAATGATAGATAAATATGGTGTAGATGCACTTAGATTTAGTCTTTTCGATGGTGTGGCTATCCAGTCTGATTCTAGATTCTCAGAGAAAAAAGTCATTCTTACTAGGAATTTTATCAATAAGATATGGAACGCTTCCAGATATGTTTTGATGCAGATAGAAGGCGTAGAAATTAAAGATATCAAAGATGTAAATCTGTCTCTGGCTGATCAGTGGATTTTGACCGAATTAAATAAGACTATTGATATGGTAGATAAAAAGTTTGAGAAATACGATATCGGTATGGCTGCCAATGATTTGAGCGACTTTTTCTGGAATAAATTCTGTGATTGGTATATAGAATTCAGCAAATGTGATATGGCTGAGAATAAAGAAGCATCTTGTGCAACACTTGTATATGTATTGACTAGAATATTGAAATTACTACATCCATTTATCCCATTTGTTACCGAAAAAATCTATCTGGAATTACCTAATCATGATGAGAGTATTATGATATCCGACTGGCCGGTTATGGGTGAGAATTACACCAATAGCAAGTATGTGGATGAGATGATGAATATTATCAAAACTATCAGAAATACTAGAGCAGAAAAGAAAGTTCCAGACAATAAAAAAATTGGTGCCGAGATATATATCAAAAATAATGCTAAAGAATATAATTCTTGCATAAAATATTTGTCTAAATTAGCACTAATAGATAATGTAAAAATTGTATCAAATGCAGATGAATTTGCAAATAATTCCATTACTCTAACATTTAATGATGTTGTTGTAAATTTGCCACTAGATAGCATGGTAGATAGCAAGGCAGAAGCAGAAAGAATTGCAAAAGAAATTGCTAGATTGCAGTCTGAGATAGAGCGTAGCGAGAGAATGCTAAATAATCCAGGATTTGTGGCTAAAGCACCTGCACAATTAATAGAACAAGAGAAAGAAAAATTGCAAAAGAATAGGGCGCTTCTCGCAGAATTGAATAAATAAAAAACACCTAATTTTAGGTGTTTTTTTATTTTTTTAAATATTGTTTCATTGCTTGGGCTAATTGGTCTGGGCAAGATGTACCACTACGGCATTGTATGCCTGCCAATTTATCTATTATTTGTTCTGGAGTAAGTCCAATGACTAGTTTTGCTACCCCTACGGTATTACCGGGGCACCCGCCGACAAATTCACATTTGGTTACGACCCCATTCTCTATATCATATATTATTTTTCTAGAGCATGTTCCATGTGTTACGTATTCCATATTTCTCCTTTAGTTATTGACTAGTCTAATAGATTATCATATATATTCTCGTATATTTGTGGGGCTTTGTCAGTCCATTTTTTTGTTGTTTCTATTGCTGATGCTCTATTAGGCGTTTTTAGTTTGATTTCTAGTAGTGGTGTACCCAATTCTGGTTCTTTTATTTTTAGTGTTACCGTATATGTAGTATCGCCATTCTTACTATATTCTGATACATATTCTTGACTACGTTTCAGATTCATTCTATTCTCTTGGGAATAAGTGGTCATCTTCTCACGAATGTCTTTTGGTATTCGATAATAGAAATGGCTTAGGCAATTTCTGCCATCGAATGTAATAGTGTATCTTTCTTCGTTATTATCGCATTTTTCTGGGTATACAAATCCTATCTTAACAAGTTCACACAATGCTTCTTTTAGATCTAGATAGGTGAACCAGTCGTTTCTAGAAGTACATATATCTACTATGTTGTTTTCTGTTAGTGGTATTTCCATCTTTTCTAGTAGGAAAAGAAGTTTGAGTTTCTGCACCGTGTTATCTTGTTCAAATTCCATTTTTTTATCCTTATTTTACTTTTCTATATTCTAGCATAAAATAATTATTTTACATACATATTTTATTAAAATATTGCAAAATTTCTTTATATTGTTTGATAAAAAAATCTATTTATAATAAAATAACCTTAGGAGATTGTGCTATGTCAGATGAAGAAAAACAAAAAATAAAGGATTTCGTTGATGCTTGTAACGATATGATAGAAGGTAGATTTATTCTATCTGATACCAAAGTATCTAATATTTTGAAATGTGTAGTAAAAAGCGAAATAATATATGGTCTATATTCTGCTTGTGTAAAGAATTTTAAATTTAGTGCTGTACTGCAAGAGTGTAGTGCTTCCAATCCTAATAATACTGGTCATTTTGTTATGCCTAAAGATCCTGAGAGTGTGGTCGCATTTGTAACTTGTTTGCTATTGGAAGTTGATAAACAGAGTATCAATTTACAGAAATTCGTTTCGGAGAATTTCTATAATGTAGATGGCTATAATATTAGTTATAATAATTTTGCTTTGACCGTGCTTGTTCCATATCGTGATGCTGTACTAGAAATGCTCAATATGAATGAGCAGGGCGAAGAGAATGAAAGCAAAGAAAATGTCGAACAGTTGAATTTTATTCCAGAGCCAGAAGAAACTCCCGAAGCCGATAATAATACAAAATTACTATTTGCAAATTTGCTTATGAGTATTAATGAATTACAAACAGCAATTAATGAAGATGTGAAAATCAAATTCAGCGAAAAAGAAGAATTGTTGATTGTACTTAGAGCATTGGCCAAGGCTGTTAAATTGGAAGAATTACTTATCATCAATGCTTTGCTAGTACCATTAGAACATGTTGTTCCTAAACATAAAAAATTGAAACCAATTTATGATAATATCAAGATTCATATCGCAGATATTTACTATTAAAAAATACCCACTTTTATGTGGGTGTTTTTTTTATCTATTATATCAAACAAAGGAGTGGTGAAATGCAAGTAGAAATGGTGGCATGACATATCTTTTGTAACAAAAAATTTTTGTACGGCATATTAAAGTTAGACAAGAATATATAAGCTTGTGCGTGTATAGATAGACCACCGAAAGACACTAGAAATGTGAGTATCATTATTAGTGGTATATGGGTTAATGATGCTGTAGATAGCATTATACTACCCGTTGTTATTTCTATGATGCCAGATATTATTCCTGTAGTAATTTCAGTGTCAATTCCCAGCCTAGAGATTATCCATTCTATAGGCAAAAACATTCTGTATTGTATTAGTAATTCTATGAGCATATAGGACATAGATATGAATCCACCAATGATTAATATGCTTTTTATACTATCATACATAATGTCAGATATATTTATACTATTGACATTTGTTATAGGTTTATTGTCATAAACAATGTCATTATCTTTGTTTTTAAATAATAATCCATTTAGTATTGCACCTATAAAATGTGAGATGAGAATTATGAGTCCAATACGAGTACTGTGGTATATGCCAATACCTATTGTACCTAGGATAAATAGTGGCCCTGATGTGCTACTAAATGAAGTTATTGTGTATGCCTGTTTGCGTGTAATTTTGCCAGATGTATATAGGTCGCTAGTGATTTTAGCCCCGACTGGATATCCCGATAAAATGCTCATTATATATACATAGCCCGATACTCCACCCACACCATATAATTTTTGTGTAATTGGGGTTAAAGCATGTCCAATGTGGTCAATAATTTTTGTGTATGTTAATAGTCTAGTGAGTATAAAAAATGGCAGTAATGATGGTAGTACATTTTTTGCCCAAATGGTAATACCTTTAGCAAAAGATTTCATTGATAGACTTGGGTTTATCACCATCAAAAATATTGCAGATAATATTAGTAGTGGGAATATGTAATTTTTCACTTTGCGTGATTTGAGTGCAAGGGTATTCATTACTACTATTCTATGTGTTAGTTTTGTTGTTTATGATGTGGTTGTTGTTATGAAAAAGAAAAAAATTGCTCTAGTTCTATCCGGTGGCTCTGCTTTGGGTTTTGCTCATATCGGTGTTATCAAGGTGTTGCAAGAATATGGTATTAATATCGACATAGTTGTGGGGACTTCGATGGGTGGTCTGGTGGGTGCTGCATATGCCTGCGGTATGTCTGTTGATGATATGATTCGACTTGCCTGCAAATTTCGCAAAATTAATTTTTTTGATTTGAATTTCAATACCAGTGGATTGTTTTCGGGCAGGGGGATTATGCGTACCATTTGCAAGTTTCTACCCGATAAAGATATTAGAGATTTACCCATCAAATATGCTTGCGTTTCGTGTGATTTACTATCCGAGAGAGAGGTGGTCTTTTCTAGTGGTAGCATACGTGATGCCGTTAGGTGTACGGTGTCTATTCCTGGTTTTTTCGTTCCTATGTTTAATGAAGATGAAGTCTTGGTGGATGGTGGGGTGATTAATAATTTCCCTGATGATGTGGCAAAAAGAATGGGTGCAGATATTATAATATCTTGTGACGTTCTGAAAAATTGTAAAATGCTTGATGTTCCCAGTAGTATTTTTGAGGCTCTTGTATATTCTATGAATACTCTATCCAAGACTATGCAGAGATATAAAGGTAGTTGTTCCGATATTATTCTTGCACCCGATTTGACTGGACTTACACAAATGAGTTTCGGTAGGGCTAATACCTTAGAATTGGTGTGTAGGGGAGAGTCTGTGGCTAGACAGAATATAAAAAAAATATTACGCCTATTTGAGTCGTAATATTCCTTACTTTTAGATAAAAAATCGCAGTATTCCCAATATCAATAATGCACTGGTGATTGTCAAAGCGACCAGTGTTGATATTCTTACAGTCCATATCAGTCTAGAGCAGGTCTTTGTAGACATAAAATATACATTTCTTGTGGCTATTCGTTCTAGCAAAAATAGATTTTGTTTGAAAATTGGTAGTGACATATGGTCAAAGTAATATCCTTTGTTTACCAAAAATTCGCAAATAAATAGCCTACAAGAAATATTTTTTTGTGGGCATTCTGCCGGTGCACAAAATTTACATTTTTTTGAGCAACAGCCAACCGTTCTATTTTGTCCGTTGTTGCGAAAGTTGATGCAAACATTTTCTTTGAAGTCACACATGTTGTTTAGATTACTTTCTTTTTTGAGAAAGTCGCAGGCAATCTCCAGACTTTTTGTAAGCCTGCAAAAATGTGGACATTTAAACTTGAGATCTAGCATCTTTTCTAGCATAAAGTCATTATTATTAAGTTTATTCTTTGTGTTTACATAAAAAGTGCCATCGAATATTTGATCATTATGTTGTAGCCACCTTATCAATTTTATTAAAAATTTGTATGTTTTTATTATTTTTTTGTTATTATTGCGCCAAATATTTATAGTGCTTTTTTTGTCTTTACTATAGAGAGAATGATCTATTGATAGAATTTCCCTTTCTAGATAAATTGGTTTTCCCATAGCATGATTTTTTATGAAATCTTGCAGGGTGGTGGTTTGTGCGATTCGATCAGAATGTTCTGGCACTTCATTAGTTTCGATAAACTTTATGTCCATGTTTTCCTTTGTGCTTTTACTTTTTCTTTTTAGATATTGTATATTTTATGCTCTGAGTGTATAGGTCAGGGGCAAATTTAGGTATTTCTTTAGAATTAGGCAATAGCATATTATATACTGCATTTGCTCGGTCTTCTATATCGGCAAGTGTTGTATAGATATTGTTTGGATTTTTTACTACATTGCTATTACGAATAATGATATTTGTATCGGCTTCTACATTGGATAAAAGTTCTTGTTTTTCTGCATTAAATGCTAGTACTTTTATGAATGGTAATTTATCCATTTTGTATATTTGACCGACTATGTCTTTGTCTATTTTCAATAGCAATCTTAGCACAATTCTTTTGAGTCTGGTATATGTGTATCTCTTTGTTTTTACATCTAGTAGTAATTCATTGAAATCTTTAAATTTATGTGCACTTTCTATAAATCTATTTTGTATGCCTTCGGATACATCATATATGTTTTTTATATCTTCAGCCGAGCTGGTTTTTACCACATAAGAGCATAGATTGTTGAATAATTCTTGGTCGGGTAGACCATAATGTTTTATTTCTTCTTTTATTATTTTGTAGGTGAAGTCTGGTACGAGTTTTTTTATTGATTTTACACTCTTTTTAGATAGTATTCTAGTTCTTATGGCTGTAGCACTGCTATCTTTACCATTTAGGTCAGCAGAATTATAGTCGCTATTGGATCTGGTTGTGAATACTGGCTCTATTGCACTTTTTGTCTTGTATAGAGCTTTTAGGTATTCTATAGCGAGTATATTGTTAGGTTTGGTTAGTATATTCAATGCTTCGGTAATTTCACTGAATTCTACATTGTCTTCCTTGATTAATTCTTCTATGGCTTTTTGACGACTAACAGGTAGGGAATTACCAGCATCTAGATATTTTTTCAGTTTCTCTTTATATTCCTTTGGTTCGGTGGCGAAATATTTAGCCATTTCTTTTAGTAGCTCATAGTTTTCGGTTTCACAGCCAAAAGCTAGATGAGTAACATTTTTAAATGAATTGGCTATTTTTACTCCAGCTAGAGCGAATACTTCTGCCGAACTACAAGAGTATGCTGTAGGCATTTGTACCACTATATCTGCACCGGCTTCTATTGCCATGTGGGAACGGACGTATTTATTTACAATGGCTGGCTCACCCCTTTGAGTAAAGTTACCTGCTTGTATGCACATTACTGCATCACAGCCACTCAGTTCCCTTGCTTTTTCTATATGATATAGGTGACCGAAGTGTAGGGGATTATATTCACATATAATGGCACAGATTTTCATACATTCTCCTTTAATTTCTTTACAATCTCATATAATTCTAGTACAATTTACTTGGATTGAAGTGTATTATTTATACATAGTGTATGTAGACTGATCTACACATACTACTATTTGTAAGTATAATACCAAATCAATTTTAAAACAAATAAAAGTGGGAAATTTTGAAATTTTATGGAAAAAATATCTAAATTGGAAGCCACATGGCTCAAAAAGGCGAAAGAAAGAAACAAAACTATAGTATTGCCAGAAGCTGGTTTTAGCGAGAGAATAGTGAAGGCTGGACTGGAATGTTTGGCACAAGGTATTGCTAAAATCATATTTCTAGTTAGTGATGACCATGACCTAGATAAATATGGTATAAAAGCAAATGCAAATCTAAAGATTATCAATGTAAAAACAAGCGAACTTAGGGATATGTTGGCATCGGCTCTTTACGAGAAAAGAAAAGAAAAGGGCGTAACACTCGAAGATGCACACAAACTTATTGATAATCCAGTATATTTCGGTACCGTCATGGTAGATTTGGCATTGGCAGATGGATTGGTCGCAGGAGCAGAGATTGCTACAGCAGAGACTTTTAAGCCTGCTTTCCAAATTATTAAAGGTAAGACAAAAGAGACCAAAGTTTCTAGTTTCTTTGTATTAGTTAGGAATAATGAGCAGGGCGAAGAAGTATATGTTCTATCCGATTGTGGAGTAAATATTAATCCTACTGCAGATGAAATAGTAGAGATAGCCAAATTATCGGCGGTATCTGCTAGAACAATTGCTGGTATCGAGCCTAAAGTAGCATTATTATCATATTCTACCAAGGGTAGTGCCGAGGGTGATGATGCTATCAAAATGCGTGAAGCAAAAGCTAAATTGGACGAACAAAAGGTAGATTTTGAGTATGATGGCGAGATGCAATTAGATTGTGCTATAGTACCATCTGTTGCACAATTAAAAGCCCCAGGTAGTCCTGTTGGGGGTAAAGCAAATGTATTTGTATTCCCAAATCTTTCTGCAGGTAATATTGGATACAAACTCATGCAGAGATTTGGTGGATTCAAGGCATTCGGACCTATCGCCCAGGGACTCAGATGTCCTATTAATGACGTTAGTCGTGGCGCAAATGTAAATGATATAGTACAAGCAATCGCAATCACGGTATTGCAAGATTAATTTTAGGAGTTAAACAATGGATATTTTAGTAATAAACGCAGGTAGTAGTTCACTTAAATTTCAGTTGATAGATATGACTGATAAAAGTGTAAAAGCAAAAGGCAATGTGGAGAGAATAGGCGAAGATGGCTCATTTCTGAAATACAAAGCACATGGTGTAGAAAATAAATATGACAAAAAGATGTCAAATCACAGTGAAGGTCTAGCGTTGGTTCTAGAGAAATTGACCGATCCAGAAGTTGGGGTAGTGAAGTCTCTAGATGAGATAGGTGCTTTTGGTCATAGAGTAGTTAATGTGGGAGAGAGTTATTTTGATAGTGTGATTGTTACTCCTGAGGTTTTAGCTGATTTTAAAACCAAAGTAGACTTTTCACCATTGCACGTTCCAGGTGCTATAGCAGGTATGGAAGGTGCTTTAAAGATATGTCCAAACAAACCAAATGTAGCCGTTTTTGATATTGGTTTTCATAAAACTATTCCTGAACATATTTTCAAATATGGTATTCCAAAGAAGTACTATGACAAATATAAAATTCGTCGTTATGGTGCTCATGGTACTAGCCATTATTATGTTACCCAGAGATGTGCTGCATGGCTAGGTAAAAAACCAGAAGATATTAATATCGTATCCTGTCATTTGGGATCTGGTGCTAGTATTACTGCTATCAAAAATGGTAAAAGTTACGATACTTCTATGGGCTTTACTCCACTAGAAGGTATTATGATGAATACTCGTTCGGGAGATATAGATCCAGCAGTTATCGAGTATATTTGCAATAAAGAAGGCAAGACGGTGAGCCAAGTACTCAATATGCTCAACAAAGAGAGTGGTTTGCTAGGTGCTATTGGTACTGGCATGTCAGATATGAGAGATATTACAGCCAATCTATCCGACCCTAATGTAAAAATGGCATACGACATGTACGCTCATAGAATCAAAAAGTATATCTGTGCATACATCGGCATTTTGGGTGGTGTAGATGCAATAGTATTTACTGCTGGTGTGGGCGAGCATACTCCAGAATTACGTGAGACCGTAACTGATGGTCTAGAATTCATGGGTATCAAAGTTGACCACGATAAAAATTTCAGTGCACCTAGGGGTGAAGAAGTAGAAATCTCTGCCGACGATTCTTTAGTTAAGGTATATGTATTACCTACAGATGAAGAAATGGTTATCGCCGAAGAAACCATGAAAACTATCAATAAAATCAAATAATTTGTAAAATACTAATTGACAAAGTGGTATTTTTAGTATACAATACATTAGTCTAAAAAGTTAGGAGGTGCAGTATGGCAATAGTACCAAAGGGTAAAGTTTCGAAAGCAAGGCGTAATTCCAGAAAAGCAAATTGGAAAATTTCAACACCTTCTATGGTTGAATGTCCACATTGCCACGAGTTGAAGGCAAATCATAGAGTTTGCAAGAAATGTGGATACTACGATGGCGAACAAAAAGTAGTAGTAGAGAAAGAAAAGAAAGAAACTAAATAATTTCAATTTGATAATAAAAAGGCACTCGTTTGAGTGTTTTTTTGATTTTATTATGCTGTGATTAAATTAATTTGCATATTTTACATATATAGGGTATAATGCTTCTAATTAGTAATAAAGGATTTGACTATGATTAAAATTGTTTTAGATGCTATGGGTGGAGATAATGCTCCAATAGAAACTGTTGCTGGTGCCATTAAAGCTATTAGCGATAATCAAGATATACACGTTGTTTTGTCTGGCAAGACAGATATTATACAGAATGAACTTGCCAAATACAAATATAATGAAGAGCAGATATCTATTTTAGATGCAACAGATGTCATTACCAATGATGAGAGTCCTACCATGGCTATCAAAACCAAAAAAGATAGTTCTCTGGTAAAAGCATTTGATTTGGCTCTATCTGATGAAAATGTGGTTGGTCTGATTTCTGCAGGTTCTACTGGTGCAGTGCTTACTGGTGGGTTTTTAAAATTTGGCAGAATGAAGGGGATTTTTAGACCAGCATTGTGCCCAGTAATGCCTACTATTACAGGTGGAACGGTGAGTATTTGTGACTGTGGTGCCAATATGGACTGTAAGCCAGAATATCTGGAACAATTCGCTGTAATGGGTAGTGCATATCATAAAGTATTGGGCAAGGAAAATCCACGTGTGGCACTACTAAATGTTGGGACAGAAGATCACAAGGGCGACACAAGGGCGAAAGAAACTTTTGACCTTTTAAAGAATAATAAAAATATCAATTTTGTTGGTAATATGGAAGCCAGAGATACTCTAAATGGTGAGTATGATGTGATAGTGACTGATGGCTTTGCTGGTAATGTACTACTGAAGAGTATGGAAGGCACATTGAAGTCATTTTTGAAGGTATTGAAAAGTGAAATAAAAGCATCTAAATCTAGTAAATTTGGATATTTGTTTATGCGTAAAACTTTCAATAATATCAAGCAAAAATTTGATTACAATCTAGCAGGTGGTGCAGTACTTTTAGGGTGCAAAAAATTACTAGTAAAGAGCCATGGTAGCAGTACGGCAGATAGTTTTGCAGTATGTATAGAGCAGATATACAATATGCATAAGGGCGACTTGATAGGTAAAATTACCGATGCTCTAGCTAATAATGGTGTGGTGGAAAATGAATGATCTGTGTGAACTAGAGAATGTGCTAGACTACCATTTTCGTGATATTAGATTATTAGAGACGGCACTGACTCATAGTAGTTATGCTAATGATGTAGGTGTGGAGAGTTACGAGAGACTAGAATTTCTAGGTGATGCAGTTTTAGAGTTGGTTGTGTCACAATACATATACACACTTTATCATGTGGGGGCAGGCGATCTCACTAAACTTCGTGCATGGTTGGTGTCTACAGAAAATCTTTGCAATATAGCCATTTTTCTGCATTTAGACCAATACGTTATGCTGGGCAAATCAGTCAATAAATTGAGCAAAAAAAATACTGCCGATTTGTTTGAGAGTGTGATAGGTGCAGTATATTTAGACGGTGGATATGAGATGGCTAGTCGTATTATTCATAGAGTGGTTTTAGTTGATGAAAATCATATTGCCGAGGTTATTAAAAATTGTGTCGATTACAAATCTACATTCCAAGAATTGATGCAGTCTCGGGGTATTAGTTTTGAATACAAGGTAATATCTACTGATGGTCCTGCACATGATAGGACATTTACAGTAGGTTTGTTTGTGGATGGTAGTAGTGTGGCAGTTTCATCGGGTAAATCTATTAGACTTGCCGAAGAAAAATGTGCGAGAGTTTATCTAGAAAAAAACAAATAATTTATGGTAAAATTTACGATTACATGTCTAGTTTTGGCATGTAATTTTTTTTCAATTATTCTTTGTATATTTCGCTACTTATTTTACTTTTAATATATTATATGTTAAAATAATATGTGCGAAAAATTTTTGGGAGACACAAATGAACTTAAAAAGAATTGAGATGGTCGGTTTCAAATCATTCGCCGACTATCAGAAAATTGACTTTGAAGATGGTATTACAGCAATAGTTGGACCTAATGGCTGTGGTAAAAGTAATGTTGCAGATGCAATTAGATGGGTGCTAGGTGAACAGTCTAGCAAAAATTTGCGTGGTTCTACTATGCAAGATGTTATATTCAAAGGCACGGAAAAAAGGAAGGGCCTTTCTTTCTGTGAGGTGTCTCTAGTTTTTGATAATACCAATAAGATGTTCAATTCCGACTACCAGGAGATTATTATTACTAGGAAACTTTATCGTTCGGGCGAGAGTGAATATTTACTTAATAAAACTCCTGCTAGACTAAAAGATATAGTCAATTTGCTTCACGATAGTGGTATTGGTAAAAATGGATATTCTATTATTGGTCAGGGTATGATAGGTAAAATTGTTAATGCAAAACCAGAAGATAGAAGAGCCATATTTGAAGAAGCTGCTGGTATTGCCAAATTTAAAGCAAAAAAAGCCGAAGCAGAGAAAAAACTGCTCAATACCCAGGATAATCTCAATCGTATTAATGACCTGATATCCGAGATAGATAGGCAATTAAAGCCTTTGCGTGAGCAGGCAGAAACGGCTAGAATATACCATGAATTAAAAGACCAATTAAAAGGATTGGAGGTCAATCTATATATTCACCAGTATGATACTGCTAGTGATACTAAAAATTCCATACTAGAAAAAATCAATGCTATTGTAGAAGAATTGGAGTATAGGACCAAAGAGAAAGAAAAAGCAGACACTATGTATGCTCAGGCGTTTGAGCAGGTAAGTACCATAGATTTCGATATCAATGAATTGAAAGATAAAGTACTAGAACTCAATGTTGCCATCACCAAACAATCCGGTGAGATAGATTTGCAAAAAGAGAAATATTCTCATTTGCAATCTGAGAATGACAGATTGTCTGCCGAATTGGATAGACTAACCGAACTGAAAACTAATTGTCAAAAGTCTCTCAGTGATACCGAATTGCAGATTAAAGAAAAACAATCTCAATTGTTTAGTAAAAAGAGCCAGGCTGCTGATATTAATGAGAAATATGATACTGTATCATCTGAATTAAAAACTGGTGAAGATGAAGCCGCTGCTATTCAGCAGAGAATTATAGACAATCTAGAATTATTGGGTGATGTCAAAGCACAGATTTCTGCTCTGAATGCTGAAAAGAATAGTTATGAAAAGTCTCTAGCAGAATTGGAAGATATGCAACAGCAGATCAATGAAAAGTACTCTGATGCATTATCCAAGCAGGCAGATAGCTCTAGCAAACTCACAGGACTGAAAAAGAAACGTGCAGATATAGAGTCATCTCTCAATGAGAAAATTGTTCGTGGAGAAAATCTACAGACCGACTGCAAGCGTAGTGAAGCAATGCTTACTGAGATGACTAGCAATATTGTAGCACTCGAACACAGGAAGACTCTGCTCGAAGAGTATGAAAAAGAGTATGAGGGCTTCAATGGTACGGTCAAAAGATTACTTACCGATTCCGAGAAAAACAATGAGCTCAAATCCAGAATAGTAGGTGTTATTGCTGGACTTATCAAAGTCCCTAATACATATCAAACAGCAGTGGAGATGGCACTGGGTAATGCTGTGCAGAATATTGTTACAGCTAGTGATGAACATGCCAAATATTTGATTAATTATCTGAAACAACGTGATTATGGTAGAGCAACATTCTTGCCTATTAATACTGTTAAGCCTAGATACTTCGATAGTCACAATCGTAGATATTTAGACATGGAGGGTTGTTTCGGTATTGCCAGTGAGCTTATAGATTATGACAAAAAACTAGACAATATCATGAGTTCGCTACTAGGTACAACTGCCATTGTTAATAATATGAATAACGCTCTGAATATTGCTAGGGCTAGCAATTTTGCATTTAGAATCGTTACTCTAGAGGGTGAAATACTCTCTCCACAGGGAAGTATAACAGGTGGTAGCAAAAAGTCCCAGGCAGCCACTTTGCTTGGTCGTCAGACAGAGATAGAGAATAGTGGCAAATTGATTGCTAAACTTACCAAAGAAAAAGAACAGAAGACTGCAGAGTATAATAAACTTTTAAATACATTGCAATTAATCAATGATGATATCAAGACCACATCTGAGAGTCTGCATGCTCTCGATATTGAGATTGCTCAAGAAAATGAGAGAAATGATAAATACAGTACTATTTGTAGAGATTACGAAGATGAGAGAAATAGGGTATCTGTAAGTATTGGTAAAAATAAAAAGGTACTCGATGGTATCCTAAAGCAATTAAATAAGATATCTGATGTAAAGACCGATATCGAAACTGACGGTATAGATCCTACAGCATCACAATTTACCGATCTAAGAAATCAACGTGAAGAGTATTCTACTACACTTACATCTCTGAAAATTGCTATTGCAACATTAGAATCCGAACTTATGAGTTTGGAGCAAGAGCGTGCTAGATACAAGGCACAATTGGATGCTACTGGTGAACAATTAAAGATTATGGAAGATGCTTGCAATAGGAATAGACAGTTGTTGTCTGTTGCATCTAATACTGTCTTTGAGAGTGAATCCAGTCTAGAACATAATGAAAATTATGAATTGCTAGGTAAGATAAAAGAAAAATTAGCCAAGAAAGAAAAAGAAAAAGCAACATATCAAGAAGACATTAAACGTCTAGATGAGTCTAGGAATAAACTTCTGGGCGAAGTAAATCTATTGCAGGATAGAAAGTATAAACAAGAGATTGCTTTGTCCAAAGTAGATACCGATATAGAGACTATGCAGGATAGGGTATGGACAGAGTATGGTCTTACATACGATTCTGCACTTGCATTCAAAGATCCCGACTTTGATGCTAAAATTGGTGCTGCTAATATCAATAAAATCAAAAAGGATATTGCAGAATTAGGTCATATCAATGAACGTGCTATCGAAGACTGCAAGGCTCTAGAAGAGAGATTTGGCAAAATGTACGACCAGTCACAAGATTTGATTAAGGCCGAAGCAGACGTCAAGAGAATTATTAAAGATTTGTCGAATGAGATGATAGTTAGATTCCAGACAGAATTTGACAAAATCAATACCAATTTCGGCATAGTATTTAAAGAACTATTTGGTGGTGGTAATGCTAGACTAGAAATAATAGATAGCGAAGATGAATTGAATGCAGGTATAGACATCAAGGCCGAACCACCAGAGAAAAAATTAAGTAATATTAGTTTGCTGAGTGGTGGTGAGCAGGCACTGGTTGCTATTGCTATCCTATTCGCCATTCTTAGACTACGTCCTATGCCATTCTGCTTACTAGATGAGATTGAGGCTCCTTTGGACGAAGCTAATGTAACTAGACTTGCCAAATATCTAAAGCGTTTCTCCAATGAAACACAATTCATTGTTATTACTCACAAAAAGCCTACAATGGAGCATGCAGATACTCTGTATGGTGTTACTATGGAAGAAAAGGGTGTAAGTAAACTAGTTTCTGTTAAACTTAGTGATGCTATTAAAAATACGGAGCAGAAATAATGGGAATATTTTCTAAATTTTTCGGTGCGCTGAAAAAAACTAAAGATGCTATTTCAAAGAAAATTTCACAGATTTTCGTAGGAGAATTAGATGATGATTTCTATGAAGAATTGGAATATGTGTTAGTCTCTAGTGATTTAAGCGTAGAAGCAAGTAGCGAGATCGTTGAAGAAGTAAAGAAACTCGCCAAAAAGAATAAAGTCAAGACCGAAGAAGACTTTAAAAAATTACTTCGTCAGGCCATGACAGACATACTCACACTAGACGAAGACGAAGATACATATCCTACTCTTTATACCATTGTTGGTGTCAATGGTGTGGGGAAAACTACTGCCATTGGCAAGATGGCTCATTACTATAAAAGCCATAAAAAAAGTGTGCTTATGGTGGCGGGAGATACTTTTAGGGCAGCCGCAAGTGACCAGCTCACCGAGTGGAGCAAAAGGGCAGGTACTAGAATAGTAAAATACGGCGAAGGAGTGGATCCAGGAGCAGTAGTTTATGATGGTATCCATAGTGCTATTGCAAAACATGATGATGTAGTCCTGGTGGATACTGCTGGTAGATTGCATAATAAAGTTGGCCTAATGGAAGAATTAAAAAAGATATCCAAAATTATTAGTAAAGAATGGTCGGATAGAGTACAGACATACTTGGTTATAGATGCCACCACTGGTCAGAATGCTCTTCAACAGGTAGAGATGTTTAATGAAATAATGCCTTTGGATGGTATTATTTTGACCAAACTGGATGGATCTAGCAAGGGTGGAGTAGTATTTGCTATAGCCAAAAAATATGGTATTCCTATCAAATTTGTTGGTGTGGGCGAAGGTATTGATGACCTAGAACCATTTAATGCTAAAGAATTTGTAGAGAATATTGTGTAAATAACTATTGACAAAGTGCATTTATTATATTATACTACACATGTAAAGCAAAATTACTTTACACTGGTGAGAAGAATGGATATAGTCGATAATATTAGGATAAATAAATTATTTGATATTTATGGGCAATTATTAACTGATAGACAGCAGGTAATAATGAGTGCATATTTTTATGATAATTTGACATTGTCCGAGATAGGTGACAATTTATCTATTAGCCGTCAAGCAGTGAAAGATAGCATATCTGTGTGTATAAAGGCACTAGAGAATTTTGAAAAATGTTTACATGTAGTAGAGAATGAGACTGATATAATATCTAAACTCGAGAGCCTGAAAGATTGTCCAAAAGATAAACTTGCAGGTAGAATTGACCAGATAATTAATGAATTAAGGAGATAAAATGGCATTATTTGGAACACTTGGCGAAAAACTTAATCATGTGTTTAGCAAGATAACCAAAAAGGGCACATTGACTGATTTAGAAATCAAAAATGCCATGCGTGAGATCAAACTCGTCTTGCTAGAAGCAGATGTCAATTACTTGGTTGTAAAAGATTTTATTGCCAAAGTTACTGAAAAGTCTACTGGCGAGAGAGTAATGAAATCTCTCACTCCGGGACAGCAAATTATCAAAATTGTCAATGAAGAATTGACGGCACTCATGGGCTCTACCAATGCTAAACTTACTGTTGCTAGCAAACCACCTACAGTCATAATGATGTGTGGATTGCAGGGTGCTGGTAAAACCACCATGTGTGGTAAACTAGCCAAAATGCTTAAAAAACAGGGCAAAAAACCAATGCTTGTTGCGTGTGATATATATCGTCCAGCAGCAATCAATCAATTAAAAACCATTGGCAAGAGTGTTGATGTAGAAGTCTATGACGAAGGGACGGCAAAACCAGAAAAGACATCTTTGAATGCTATCAAGTATGCCGATAAAAAAGGCTATGATACAGTCATTATTGATACTGCAGGTAGACTACAAATCAATGAAGAATTGATGACCGAATTACAGAATATCAAAAAGGCCGTGAATCCTAGTGAAATACTACTTACAGTAGATGCTATGATTGGTCAAGAATCTGTCAATGTTGCGACTACTTTTAATGAAAAACTAGATATTACAGGTGTAATATTAACCAAACTAGATGGTGATACTAGGGGTGGTGCAGCATTGTCTATTAGAGCCGTAACAGGCAAACCTATCAAATTCTGTGGTGTCGGTGAAAAAATGGACGACATCGAGCCTTTCTACCCAGATAGAATGGCTAGTAGAATACTTGATATGGGTGATGTTCTTTCACTTATTGAAAAAGCTCAAGCAAATTATACCGAAGAAGAAGCTAGAAAATTAGAAAAGAAAATGAGAGAAAATTCATTTACTTTAGATGATTATCTAGTACAATTCGAACAATTAAAAAAAATGGGTAGCATTAGCGATATTTTGGCAATGTTGCCTGGTTCTAATAAATTGAAATTAAACGAGAATGCCATTGATGAAAAACAATTAGCAAAAAATAAAGCCATCATTCAGAGTATGACGAAGAAAGAGAGACAGGATCCAGATGGCATCAAGGGCAGTCAAAAGAAGCGTATTGCAACTGGTAGTGGTACTACTATTCAGGATGTCAATATATTATTGAAACAATTCAGTCAGTCCAGAGAATTGATGAAGCAATTCAATGGCAAGAAAAAAGGTGGTCTCGCAGGTATGCGATTACCATTCTAAAGTTCGTTTTTTAAATTTTTTTAGTTGTTACTAATAAAAATGAAATATATATAATCAAAAGGAGAAAAACTATGGCAGTTAAAATTAGACTTACTCGTATGGGAGATAAAAAATCACCATTCTATAGAATAGTTGTTACAGATTCTAGAAAGGCTAGAGATGGTGCTTACATTGAGAAATTAGGTACTTTCAATCCTCTTACAGATCCTGCAGAGATCAAACTTGATGTAGAGAGAACAAAAGCATGGTTAAATAATGGTGCTCAACCTACCGAGACTACTAGAACAATACTAGTTAGAGAAGGTATTCTAGAGCCTATCAAAAAGAATGCTCCAAAGACTGACAAAAAGAAAAAAGAAAATAAATAATTAGGTGGGGTTTGACTTTGGAAGAATTGGTTAGATTCATAGTAAATGAATTGGTAGAGAATAAAGAAGCAGTTGAAATAACTTCACAAGATGAGAGTGCTAAAGTTACTATCATCAAAGTTTGTGTTGATAAAAATGACGTCGGCAAAATCATCGGTAGAGATGGTAAGATTGCTGGCGCACTAAGAACCATTGTAAAATCTGCTAGTGCCAAAACTGGCAAAAGATTTATTGTAAAAATAGGAGAAAGAGACTAGTTTCTCTTATTTTTATTATGGAATTAGTATGTATTGGAACTATCACCAAACCACAGGCACTAAAGGGTGAATTTAGAGTAAAACCATCTCTTGCAAATATTAAACTCTATAAAAAGATAAATAGTGTAGTAGTGTCTAATACGGAATATCAAGTGGAAAAAGTTATTCTTCGTGATGTTTTTGTAATATTCAAACTAAAGGGGATTGATACCTGTGAACAGGCTGAAAATCTCAGAAATATAGAGATATTTGCATATTTAGATAATTCTATTATTCCATCGGTTGACTATATGGATTATATGGTCAATGTAAATGAAACTACGCTAGGTACTATTGTAGATGTGAATAATTATGGTGCTACCGACATTGTCTCTATAGTTGGTAAAGATAATATTATGTTGCCAATAATTGATGGATTGATAATTTCGGTAGATAGAGATAAAAAGGTATTGTATCTAAACAATGATATTTTTACACAAGTAGCAGTATATGAAGATTGATATTTTGACGTTGTTTCCCGAGATGTTTGAGCCTTTGAAATCTAGTATTTTAGGAAGAGCACTTGAGAAAAACCTATTTGAATTAAACTTAATAGACATCAGAGAATTTTCTTTGGATAAACACAAGAAAGTAGATGATTATATCTTTGGTGGTGGAGATGGTATGCTTATGACTCCACAACCTCTTTACGACGCTATTATGAGTGTAAAAACTGATGATAGCCACGTTATTTATATGTCGCCAAAAGGTAATGTACTTACACAGTCTAGGGTGAAAAATATATCCGACCAATATAATCATTTGATTATTGTCTGTGGGCATTACGAAGGCATTGACCAGAGAATAATCGACCTATGTGTAGACGAAGAGATTAGCATAGGAGACTATGTACTCACTGGTGGAGAATTGCCAGCAATGGTACTAGTGGATAGTGTATTGCGTTACGTTCCGCAGGTACTTGGTAGCGAGACCAGTATGGTTGATGAGAGTTTTTCTGATGGTATGTTAGAATATCCACAATATACTAGACCTAGAGTTTTTATGGGAATGGAAGTACCAGAAGTGCTTATTTCTGGTAATCATGCAGAGATAGCCAAATGGAAAGAAAAACAAAAATTGTCGGAGACACAGAAACATAGACCAGATTTAATAAAAAAATAATATGAAAAATGGGAAATAATACAAATGATAAAAAATATTGTATTTGATCTTGGTAATGTAATAGTCGCTGGTAGGCCATATAGTTTACTCGATGGTCTTGATTTGGACCAATATACATATGACCTAATCAAGTCTGAATTTTTTGATGACTGGGATGGTCTAGATAAAGGTATTAGGACACTGCAAGACAAATATCTTTGTGCACATATTCCTTTGAATATTAAAGAAAAATACAAAGAATACTTAGTGCATTATTACAAATATCGTACGTTTAGTGAACGATTGCTGATGCTTATACATGAATTGAAGGAAAATGGTTATCATGTATATGTTTTGTCAGATATTAATCATGAATCCATAGATTTTATGCGTGTACATCCTAGATTTAGAGATGTTGATGGTTGGATCGCATCTTGTGATTATGGTACAGTTAAATTGGAGAAGAGACTCTACCAGATATTATTTGATACATACCATTTAGATCCACACGAGTGCTATTTTATTGATGATAAAAACATTAATATTAGTATTGGTAGAGAGTATGGTATGAGTGGTTTTGTCTATGAAAATAACCCAGATGATTTGGTTGCAGATATGCAGTCACACGGCATACATGTAGGTGATTATAAAAATAAACAACGAGCATAAAAGTGATTGAGAGTATTTATGAAAAAACTAATTTGTATCGGTGGTGGAGAAATACCCCGTATAAAAAATGGAAAATTACTGCCATATGAGACGAAAGAAATTGATAACGAGATTGTGAAATTGTCTGGCAAAACCAATCCAAAATTTTGTTTTATTAGTACAGCATCTTCACATCCAGAAGATTATTACAATGGTATAAAGAGTGTTTATGAAAAACTAGGTTGTCATGTATTTCATTTAGATACGTCTAAACCTTTTGAAGAGCTATCAGCCGATATATTATCTAGTGATATCATTTATATTGGTGGTGGTAATACTAGGCATATGTTAGATGAATTTCGCCGAATTGGATTAGATGATTTACTAATTAAAGCATATGATAGTGGTATTGTTTGTGCAGGTCTTAGTGCTGGTAGTTACTGTTGGTTTACTTGTAATTATGATTTAATTATGGGACTGAATATTATTCATGCTGTGAATTGTGTACACTATGATGCAAAAGATAGTGCTGCAAAATGTAAGTTTTACAATGTAATAAAAGAGAAAAAACTAATAGGTTATGCAATAGAGAATTGTGTGGCGATAAAATTCATTGATAATCAAATTTCGGTTATTAGGAGTGATAAAAATAGAAATGCTTACAGAATAGCATTTGAAGGCAATAGGTTTACAGAAAAAATTTTGTAAAATACGATTGCATATAAGTCAAGAGAGGTTGTATGAATTCTTTTGAAAAAAGAAGTAGTGTAAAAAAAGATTATGATATCATAGCTAATCAGTATTGCAAAGAATTTGGTATAGAGATATATGACATGGAATTGGTTAAGGTTTTTTGTGATAATTTGAAGCCTGCAGCCAAAGTGGTAGATCTTGGTGGTGGTTCTGGTAAAGTAACGAATTATTTAATTAAACATGGTTATGATGCAGTATGTTATGATTTTTCAGAACAAATGAAGAATAATGCTAAAAAATTATTTCCTAATATATCATATATTTTAGATGATATGTTGGATATAAAAAAACACTTTAATGATAAATCTTTGGATGGGATAATTGCACTATACTCATTGTTTCATATTCCAAAAGAAAATATTAATAAATTATTTTATGACATTTATGATGTACTAAAGTTTAATGGTGTTTTTTGTTTTTCGTTGCAATTAGGCAATGGCGAGAGATTCGTAGATGAGCCATACCTGCGAGAAGATGGTAAGAATGTATTATATATGAATTATTCAAATAAAAATCATATTTATGACTTGCTTGGTAAAATTGGTTTTGAAATTGTGTATGAAATTGAAAAACAAGAAACAGGTGAAAATGTTATTGGTGAAGATGGAAATGAAGCTTTATATATTCTTGCAGTGAAGAGGAGTTAAGTATATGAAAATAAACAATGTAATAGCAAAGCAACTATCAAATGCAGAGAAACGCAATATACCATACGAACAATTAAAAGAAATGATAGATGGTATGTCTGTGGAAGAAATTATTGCATTGAGTAATGAGATAGGCTATCCGGTTTTTGCGAGAATGTGTATGGGCGATCTACGACACAAATTTGTACTTTTGCAAGATGGTGCTGCGGCGATTATACTAAATAGTCAAGGTCAAATACTTTTGCAAAGTAGAGCAGACAAAGATGTGTGGGGATTGCCAGGTGGCTGTCAGGAATTAGGTGAGCGTTTCGTAGATACAATCATTAGAGAGATTAAAGAAGAAACTAATCTAGACGTCGTAGAGAATGATCTAGAGCTAATAGATATTGTTTCTGGTATGGGTAGATTAAATAAATATCCGAATGGTGATGTTGTTATTAATAATACAGCTCTGTATTACGTGAAGAAATATACAGGGGATCTAAAATGGAATGAAGAATCCAAGGATATGAAGTTCTTTGATTTAGATAATCTTCCAACCAATCAAAATGATTCGGATTTGATAAGTGTGTTTATTAACAAAAAGTATATTAAATAAACAAAGGGTGTGTTTTTGTATGGAAGATAGTAAGATAAATATTAATTGGTTTCCAGGTCATATGGCGAAAGCATTTCGTTCTATGGAGAAGGAAATTAATCTCGTAGATGTGATTATATATGTCCTAGATAGTAGGGCTCCTTTTTCTTGCATTAATCCAAAGTTTACCACACTTGTAGGCAATAAGCCTATAGTTTATGTCTTTAATAAGTATGATATTGGCAAAAAGTCAATAGTTGATGAATGGATGAGATATTTTAAAAAAGAGAATTCTTTGTGTATTGCAATGGATTCGACTGCCAGTGGTACTGGTAAAAAAATTGAAAATGCGATCAGAGAATTATCTGCAGACAAGATAGAAAAATACAGACTAAAAAATATGAATTGTACACTGCGTGCCATGGTGATTGGTGTGCCAAATTCGGGCAAGAGTACCCTTATTAATAATCTGTGTGGCAAGGCAAAAACTATTACGGGAGACAAGCCTGGTGTTACCAAGGGTAAGCAGTGGGTGAAGATTGCTAGTGGTATAGAGTTACTGGATATGCCAGGCACACTTTGGCCGTCTTTTGACAATAATATTGTTGCTAGACATCTGGCATACATAGGTAGTATTAGAGAAGAAGTATTGGACATACCAGAACTTGCTATGGCATTCATATCTGATATCAGGTCACTCGATAAGTCCATACTCGAGAATAGATACAATATATCTATATCTGATGAAAGCAATCTAGAGGTCCTAGAAAAAATATGTGAGTCAAGAAAATTTGTTGTTCGTGGTGGTGACTACGATTACGATAGGGGATGTGCTACGATTATTACAGATTTTAAACAGGGTAGGATGGGAGCCATTACTCTGGAGTCTCCACAAGATATCAAATCACTTACGAAAAAAGATAAGAAAGAGAAAAAAGATGTTTGAGTACGAAAATAAATATTTGTCACAAGGTAAAAAATTAATTGCTGGCATAGATGAAGCAGGTCGTGGACCATTGGCTGGCCCTGTATGTGTGGCTATGGCTATAATGCCACTGGACCAAAAGTCCATTATTGCGAAGGTAAATGATAGTAAAAAATTGTCTGCCAAAATGCGAGATAAACTATATGATGAGATAGTGGCTAAATCTTTATATTATAGGGTGGAGTTCGTCGACGAAGAAACAATAGATAGTATCAATATTCTCAATGCTACCAAACTCGGCATGCTCAAATGTATCGCTAATATTGGTGTCACTCCAGATGTAGTGCTTATAGATGCAGTTAAATTGGATACGGATGTTCCTACAGAGTCTATTATAAAAGGTGATGCATTGTCTTATAGCATTGCATGTGCATCAATTCTTGCCAAGGTTACTAGAGATAGGTATATGGAAGATATGGATAAACTTTATCCAGAGTACAATTTTAAGAAACATAAAGGTTATGGTACCAAAGAGCATATAGAAAATCTGAAAAAATATGGCAAATGTAAAATACATAGGAATACTTTTATAGGACATTTTGTAGATGTATAATAGTAAAAGATTAAACAAAGTCACTGGAACCATGGGGGAAGACATGGCGTGCAATTATCTAGAATCCAAAGGCTACAAAATTCTAGAGCGCAATTATAAAAATCGTATAGGCGAGATAGATGTTATTTGCCTATATAAAGGCGTTTTTGTGTTTGTTGAAGTAAAATATAGACATGATAATACATTCGGTATGCCCAGAGAAGCTGTGAATAAAAATAAACAATATAAAATACGTCAGATGGCTCTAATGTATCTAAAAATTAAACATCAATTAGATAGCCATTGTAGATTTGATGTAATAGAAATATTGGGCGACAAAATTACACATTTAGAGAATTGCTTTTAATAATGCAATGGTATATTTTGTCACAATTTGACATAAAATATAGGGGTTGTATCTATTGAATATTTATACAAAATATAAAATATTTAGTTTAAATACTTGATTTTTGTGTATTCTTATGATATGATACTCTATGACTTCGGATGTTCCGCTGTGAATTTATCTTTGCATGAACATTTAGTAATTACATAGGAGGTAGAGTCACATGACACTTATTGAAGCGTTAGAAAGAGAAAATCTTAAACCAGAAATCCCAGAGTTTAATGTGGGTGATACTGTTAAAGTTTACAATAAGATTGTTGAGGGTACCAGAGAAAGAATTCAGGTATTCGAAGGCATTGTTATTGCTAGAAAGAATTCTAGTGTTAGAGAGACATTTACAGTTAGACGTGTATCATTTGGTGTTGGCGTAGAGAAAACATTCCCTATTCATAGCCCTAGAATCGATAAGATTGAAGTGGTTAAGAAGGGTAAAGTAAGAAGAGCTAAACTATATTACTTGAGAGATCTTACAGGTAAGGCTGCCAATATTAAAGAGAAAAGATAATCATATAAAATCAATACGACTTTCGAGTCGTATTTTTTTGTTTTTAATACTATTTTTATAAAATTTGTACAAATATTGAAAAATTTGTAAAATTAATTTGTAATAATTGGAAATATTTGGTAAAATTATTTTGTTAATTGATAAAAGGGAAAAGAACATGAAAAGTACGGCAAATGATGAAATAAAACCATTACCAAGTATGAGAATATATAATTCTATTGAGATTAGTGCAGCCGACGTGTATAGACTATCTATCGAGATTCTTTGTGAGTATCATGTATCTAGCAAATTGCTCGGTTACAATCTTATTATTGAGTGCGTAAATGCCATTATTGGTTATTCGGGAGACGATATTGTTTATTCTACTTATATCTATCCTAGGGTGGCCAGTATTTATCACAAAACACCTACCAATGTTGAGAAATGTATTAGAATGTCTATTAATAAAGCCAAAAATGAAAGGCCGGAATTGTTTGATAATAGCATATTCGGTACTGGTAAATTATCTAATGTGGTCTTTATCAATCATGTAACTGAAGAAGTTAGAAAAAGATATATATTCGAGATGAAAAAGTAACATACGATATGTGGTATTAGCATATAATTATATATGCAAGAGAGATTTTATCGTATAAAAAATTCAATATCGTCTACAGCAAGCAAATTTATTATGCAGTATAAACTATATTTGCTTGTTTTTTTTGTTGTTTTTTTAATTGCTTTTATTACAGGGATTAGTACATGCGCTGGTTATGCTTCTGATATTGAATGTAGCAATTTGATTAATAAATATTTATATTCATTTCTGTGTAGGGATTTGAGTTATATTTCACTATTTTTAGTATATTCTCTGTATTTTTCATTATTGGCTTTGTTTATAATTATATTTACTGGTAATCTATTTTTTGCAATTATTGATTGTATATTAATTGCCCTAGCTTCGTACATTTTTGGATTTGATTTGTGTGTGGTGTGTCTGTGTTTGGGACTATCTGGCATTATACTCGGATGTATAGTGGGTGGGATATTGGGACTATTAATATTTTTCCTACTTATCTTGATTTTAAGTATCGCTTGTAAAAGATATCGCGATTATCGTAGACATTGTTATGATACTGGTGATATTAAGTATTGGAAGATATATTTGTCCATAATACTTTTAGCCATGCTAATATTTTTTGTTGGTTGCCTGCTGTTTTCGATTATTCATATATTTGTAATAGTCGGTTGATTTATTAGATTATTTCGATATTTTGTGGTAAACTAATAAAAAAATTATTAGGAATGAAATATTGTGAAAAAATATAATAAAAGAACATTTTGGAGAGTCATAGTAGCCATACTTATCTGCATCTTCTGTTCTACCACATTTGTTGGTTGTGTAGGAACCGTCGGAGGTGGTGGATATTCAGGTGGATCTAGTGGTGGTAGCCATGGTGGTTCTGGAGGATCGGGTAGCTCTGGTGGCTCAGGCTCTGGTGGTTCGGGTGGCGATAGTCAATCATATTATGACTTTGAGGCATCGGATATTTTTATGGGTGCTATATGTGTATATGAAGTAGGTGGTACTGATCGCGTCTTCTATGATAATTATAAAACAACCAAGATGAATTTCAATGAATTGGTTGATAGGCAGTTTACTACTCTTGCTACATATATTTATAAATCTCTAGTGAAAATTTATGGTACCGGTAATTCAGATATTAGGTTTGATATTTCTGGGTATCATGGGAATTCGGGCTTGTCTGCGGTTAGTTACGATGATGTGTTATCCACAGATGCAGTGGAAACTATTGCTTTGCAAAAGTCCAATTATACTACAGCACCATATAATGAATTTTATTTTGGTAATGCCATGCAGGGTACGACGGTCTTAACAGTTGCTGATGATGGTACAGATGTTACTTACAGTTATCAAGCATACAATTCTGATCCAACTATTATGCCATGGTATAGCGGTGTTACACTTAATACTTGGCGAGTAAATATACAGAATAATTCTAGTATTCAGACTATTGCTAATGATTTGAAAAATATCTATTTGTCTTTATCTACCATAGAGATTGGTAATGCTACCCAGATATCTTTCGATATTAGTAGCGTAAAGCAGTTTTTCACTAATGCTATCTCGGGTAGTATGGGGAGTGCAAATAATTCAGATATAACCCAGATAGGTTTAAACAAAAAATTTGAAATATGTATGGCTAATTATATTGCATATACATTAATTGGAGATACTGCTTTTTCAAGTTCCAGAGATGCAAATGCCAAAGTAACTAGTGCTACCAATGTATACAAAGATTTTGTTACAGAATATAGGACAAAAACAACAGATACTGAAATTAATGAATTGGTAAATGACTTTAATAATTACAAAGCATACGATATTGTAATTACGGAAATGCTAGATTCAGCAATATCTGCTGTGGTTTCTGGTGGTAATGTTTGGACTAAAAATTCCAGTAATTATCCACACGTAAATGGTGATAGTTCCAATCCTAAATTGGATTATTATAATGGTACCAATTGGGATGTTACGTTGTACCCTAGATTAGAGAGAAAGGCATATGTTTACTTGTCTGATATAGCCAACATTGTTGACTCAAAAGATTTAACTGTAAATGATGATGGCGAGTACAATTATGATGATGACGATGTGAATGGTGTAGAGAATGGCGATGCCAAAAAGGTATTACAGATAATTGTACTTCCATACATTAATCAAAGTAAATATAAAAAATCTACCTGCCAGGTTGCTGGTGTAGGGGCCGGATTTGAATCAAATAGCGATGTGTTGCTTGAACTAAAGTATTCTGCTGTATTCAATAATGGTTCTAGCGTTACAGATCATCAAGTTTATATTCAAGAACCAGAAGATGAAGAGAGAGATTCTGATAAACCAAGTAATATAATTAATGGTAAAATAGATATTCATAGAACATTTACATTTGCAGATGAGACAGTAGACATAATGTTCTTTGAGACGGTGGAAAATAGTGATGGGGATGAGGTTATCCCAGAACAATACACCTTTGGTAATGTGAAATTTAGTGGGTACAATGTAGGGCATGAGCAAGACTTTATTAATGATAGTTTTGCAGCTGCAGAGAATTATACTGTCCCATCTAATGGTGTTCAGTATCAAGTTAGATATTTAAAGACATACAACCCATTAATTACTCAGAGTGGATATGGACTAGAATCCAATTATATTATTGTAGATTTCAAGTTTTATAATAAAAATGGTACACCAGTTTCTGAGACACCATCTATATACATGCAAATGTTTGAATTGTACGATGCATAAAATAACCTAGCTGTGGCTAGGTTATTTTTTTACTGTACATACATAAAAACTTATTATACACACACACTAAAAGAAAATAAGGGTAATTTGTATGAGAAGATTTTTAATTATAATTTTATTAATGGTAAGTGCAGTTTCAATATTTTCTATGCCACAAAAGGTTTATGCTATAAGTGATAATATAAATGCAAAAAGTTATATACTCATAGATATTAATGGTAAAATTTTGGCATCAAAAAATGAACATGAAAAAAGAGAAGTGGCTAGTATCTGTAAACTTATGACTAGCCTAATAATTCTAGAAAAAATAGAAGAACAGAAAATCTCCATTGATGATATGGTAACTATTAGTGCCAAGGCTGGTAGTACAGAAGGGAGTCAAGCATTTTTAGACACTGGCTCTCAGTATAGTGTGGGTGAATTATTAAAAAGTGTAATTATTGCATCTGCCAATGATAGTGCTGTTGCATTGGCTGAATATGTGTCCGGTAGTGAGTTTAAATTTGTTGAATTAATGAATTTAAAGGCTAAGGGAATTGGCATGAATGATACGCTTTATGTCAATTCTACTGGACTTGATGGCAATAAACAATATTCCAGTGCGTATGATACTACAATAGTTTTGAATGAAATAAGCAAGTATGATTTGTATAGAGAGTATTCACAGGTGTGGATGGATTATATTATTCATCCTAGTGGTAGAAAAACCGAATTGGTGAATACCAATAGACTAATTAAATATGTAGACTATTGCGAGTGTGGTAAGACTGGCTTCACAGATGAGGCGGGATATTGTCTGTCGTCAAAAGGTAATATTGGTGGTATGGAACTTACATGTGTGGTGCTTGGCTGTAAAAATTCTGCATCTAGATTTACCGACACTATAGCTCTATTTAATTACGCTAGAGACAATTATTCTTGTGTGACTGTTGTGGATAATGATACTGCCATAGAGAATGATACACATGTGGTTTATGGCAAGGATACTCATATAGATATGTATCCTGCTAGGAATTATGTCGCGATTATTAAAAATGGAGAAGAAAATAAATACTCATTTAGATATGAGATACCAGATAGTCTTAAAGCTCCTGTGTGTGCAGGTGATATTGTTGGATCCATGTATGTATTGAATGGTGAAGACATTGTGGCTAAAATTGATATCATCTCTAGTAATAATATTGATAGACAGAGATATGGTGATATAGTTAGAGATCTGCTTTATGATTTCAATAGAATTTAATGTAAATTTGATGTGCGCCCTGCACATCATTTTTTACTAATAGTTTTATTTATTTGATTTTTTCATGCTTTAGTTATATAATCATAATATGGTTAGAGTTTTAGAAGTTAAGACTAGGAAACAGAAAAGGCAATTTGTAAATTTTCCTAGCGAATTATATAAAGATAATGCATATTATGTTCATCCACTCATCGGCGATGAGATGGATTTGTTTAATCCTAAAAAGAATGTCTCATATGATGAATGTGAGATTGTTTATTATTTAGCATACCAGGGCAAAAAGGTCGTTGGTAGAGTTTGTGCTGTAATACAGAAAGTATATAATGCCAAAACTAATTCTAAACGTGTTCGTTTCGGTAGACTTGATTTTATTGATGATTACGAAGTATGTAAAGCCTTGCTAGACAAGGTGGAAGAGTGGGCTAGGCTCATGGGTATGGATACTGTACATGGACCACTTGGTTTCAATGACCTAGAGAGAGAAGGTCTGCTCATTGAGGGTTTTGATAAAATTGCAACATTCGAAGAGAATTATAATTACCCATATTATAAAGATTACATTGAGCGTTGTGGATATGAAAAGGAGATAGATTACCTTTCTTTCCGTATCAATCTACCTAAAGAACCTAATGAAAGATTGATGAGATTGAATGATTTAGTCATGAAAAGATACAATCTCCATCTAGCCACAGCTAAAACCAAAAAAGAATACCTTGATAAATATAAAGATCAAATATTTGATGTTCTAGATGAAGCATATGGTGATCTGTATGGGGTAATTCCTTATAATGAGAAATTACGTAAACAAATTATTGACCAGTTTAAATTGGTTATCAATAAAGACTTTATCGTGACTATACTTGATGAGAATGAACGTGTTGTTGCCTTTGGTTTTGCATTGCCTGAGTTGTGTTATGCTGTAAAGAAGTCAAAAGGCAAATTATTCCCATTCGGGTTGTTTAGAATTTTGCATGCCACCAAACATGGCGATACAGCCGATTTCGGTTTGGTCGGGGTTCGTAAGGCATATCAGGGCAAAGGACTCCCAGCAATTATACTAAATTATATAATTACAACGGCGAATAGGTTGGGAATTAAACATATTGAAACCAATCATTCACTAGAGACTAATGCAAAGATTTTACAGACCTGGAAAAATTTTGATGATGTTACCAATCATAAAAGATATAGATGCTTTATCAAAAATTTGGGTGATGCACCCAAGCCCGTTACTCCAACGAAACCTGAAAATGTGGTAGAGTCCAAGGCAAAATCCAAAACTTCAAAAACAACAAAAAAAGCACACAAATAATTGTGTGTTTTTTTATTTAATATTTCGCTTTTCTTGGGATTTTTTCCACATTTTGCCTGCTATTTTTGCTTTTGATTTTGTACTAGCAAATGCGCTAAAAAATAGTGTCAGTTTATTGAAAAATCCAGGGGTATAAATAAACTTGTTTTTCTTTACTTTGTTGAGTGAATTTTTTGCAATTTTTTCTGCAGGGTATGTACTCCATTTGCCTTTCAATCCTTGTGCATTAATTGCTTCAATCATAGCCTGTGATGTTGCAATAGCTCCGGGTTGAACTATTAGTACAGAGACATTGTCCTTTGCATATTCATATCTTAGTGATATCATGAATGATTTTAGCATAGATTTTGTTGCAGAATATATAGCCATATAGGGCATAGGATAATTGGCAGCTAGGCTAGTAATTGTTATTATTTCTAGGTGATTATTGGTGTCGTGTTTATCTAGTATTAGTTTAGTTAAATGCATTACACCTTCACAATTTACTCTCACACATTTTATTAATGTTTCTGCTTCGGCGTATTTTATTGATCCTTCGGTAATAAAACCCGCATTATTGATAAGTCTATCCAATAATATATTCTGCTTTTCTATTTCAGAAATCAGTTGTTTTCTACTATTCTCATTGGATAGGTCGCATGCTAGGTATTTTATTTGGATATTAGGAAATTCTTTTTCTATTTCCATAGTCAAATTATGCAATTTTTCGTTGCTAGTTCCTGTTAAAAATAAGTTGTAGCCACGTTCTGCACAATTATGCACAAATGCTTTTCCCAGACCACCGGTTGCACCTGTTATTAAAGTGTATTTTTCTGTTTTTTCCATACTTAGAGTATAGATAATTTTGGGGTTTTAGTAAAGGTATTGGGTGGCAGTTTAAAAATATTTTTGTTTTTTTTGTTTTTGTCTTGCAAGAAAATTTGTTTGGATATATAATATTCACGATAAAAATATTTGGAGATTAGGTATGGATTGGAATCAGATTTGGACAGATATCAAAAATTTTTTTATAGATAATGTTTGGAATATAGTTAGATTTTTTGCAATCTTGCTAATAGGCTTGATTGTTATAAAAATCATACTCAATATATTTAAGCGTTTTATGTCTAGAACTAGAATGGAGCGTATAGCACAGAGTTTTCTATATCATGTAATGAAGTTCTTACTATATTTGGTATTGGTGCTAATACTTTTGAGTACAATGGGCATAGCTATTTCCGGTATGCTTACAGCGATTAGTGCTGTATTATTAGCTGTAGGTATGGCACTTGAGAGCAATATAGCCAATTTTGCGAATGGTATTGTAATTGTATGCTCAAAAATGTTTAAAAAAGGCGATTTTATTGATGTTAATGGCACTTCTGGAAGTATTGAAGATATCAATTTTCTATTCACTACAATAACTACTGTCGACAATAAAAGAGTAACTATTCCTAATAGTACACTTGTTAATAATGCTGTTACCAATTTTGGTGCAAATAAAGTAAGAAGGGTAGATTTTACTTTTGGTGTAGCGTACGATAGTGATGTTGAATTGGTAAAAAAGATTATTCTAGACGTAATCAATAGTAATGGCAAAGTCAGACTAGACAAAGCACCTTTCTGTCGTTTAAGAACACTCAATGCTAGCAGTATAGATTTTTTTGCTAATTGTTGGGTAGATAAAGAAGATTATTGGGAAGTGTATTATTATGTAATAGAAAATGTTTTCAATGAGTTTAAACGTAATAATGTCTCTATTCCATACAATCAGATTGAGATTCGAGATAGACATGATGTGGTTAATATGCCAGTTATTGGTGATGGCTTGCCTAAAAGAGTGGAAAAAGAGAGAAAGCAAACTAAATCTTTTGATCTAGAGAATGATGATATCATAGAAGTCATCAAGGCAGAATCTAAAGAAAGACATGAAAAAATCAAAGCCCAGAGACAGGCTAGAAAGTCAAAAAATAAAGCGAATAAAAAACAAATAGCAGAAGTAGAAAAAATACCTGCAGACAATAACCAAAAGGATGCATAGCAGTTGCCATGCATCCTTTTTAATAATTTGATGTTCTATTTTTATTTAGATTGATATCACTATCGGTGGTTAAATATTTTACGAATACTCCTTGTACTAGATGGTCTCCACGTTTGAATGAGTATGTCTGGTCGCTGTGGTTTTGTAATTTTAAAAATATATGTCCTTCATTACTAGGATTGTTGTAATAATCACTATCAATTACAGCCACCTGATTGCATAGTCTAATGTTGTATTTAAACCCTGTGCTACTTCTGACTATCAAAAATAATACTTCATCGGGTTGAAAATATGATTTTATACCAGTAGGTATTTTTATAATCTCTCCGGGCTTTAGGGTAATATCTTCTAGTAAGTATATATCGTATCCGGCAGTACCACTTGATGACCTACTGGGTAGGGGATATTCATCATATAGTTTTTTATTATCACCGAAATTCTTTTTGAATTCTTCATAACTAATTTTTTCAAAGTCTCTCATGTGTTATCCTATTATTTTATTTGAATTTTTATTTCCTTTATGATATCACCATAATTCTCTACATTTTTTAGTGCAGTTTCTTCTAGAGGCATTGGTAAATTTCTAGATTCTTCAAATTTGTGCCATTTTTCGTATAGATAGAATGTTCCACGATAAAATTGCTGTCTAGGAATCAAAATGTATTTTTGTACATCTGGGTTATTAACAATCAGAAAAAATCTGTAGGATAATGTATTGTCGACTGTATACAGGTCTAGGACACCACGTTCAACTAGTGATGCTATGGCTTCCACCCATTGTAAATAAACGATTAATTTTGATTTGTATTTTTTGATGTCTATTCTATATTGTGGATCATCTGCATGCTTTTTTAATTCAGAGAAACATTCAAATAAATCGTAGTAACAATTATAGAATGATTTACTATAGTCAATTAAGAAATTAGCAGTTTGTATCTTTTTATTTTTTAGGAATTCAATATACAATGCGAGTGCACCAGTTACTGCCGTTATTATTGTCACAATATTTACTATTCGTACTTCTATACTGTATGCCATCCATAGTCCAGCCACTAGCGTAGTGATCAAAAGTATTATACTTAGAATAGTGATAAGTATCGATTTTTTTCTCATATTATCCTCCTTTCACCTATCTTTTGGTATCTACGCCGTGAATAACGTGCTTAATTATTTCATCATAATTTGCTACATGTCTAAGTGCAGTATTGTCTAGAGGCATTTCTAATTTTCTAGAATACTCAAATTTGTACCATTTTTCGTACAAAAAGAATGTGCCACGATAAAATCTAGCATTTGGAATTAATTCCTTTTGTTGCACGATAGGGTTGTTTACTAATATAAAGAATCTGTATGAAAGGATATTGTCTATTGTGTATAAGTCAATAGTTCTTCTCTCTACTAGTGATGCTATGGCTTCCACCCATTGTAGATATACTGCTATTTTTGCACTATATTTATCATAATCAAATTTATATTTTGGGTTTTCAGCATATTTTTCCAGTTCCGAAAAACATTCGTATAGATCGTAGTCACAGTCGAAAAATGATTTGCTGTGATCTATGAGTAGGCTGGCAGTATTAATTCTTTTGTTGCGTCTAAATTCGAAAAATAATGCAAGTACACCAACTACTCCGGTTACGATAGTGATAATGTTTACTATACGTGTGGCAATATTGGAGTCAAACCATAGTGTGCTTATGATAGCCATCAGTAGTAGGGCTACGCTGACTATAATAACGTAATAAGACCTTCTCATATTCGCTCCTAAACTCAATTATTATATGTAATTATACCACAATGGTCTTGCTTTTATCAAACGAATGAATAATGTGTGTCATGAATAATTGGTCGTATAGAAAAATTTTATAAAATCACTTGCAATTGGTTATAAAACAATGTATACTACCATTGTATTTCAACCAAATGGTTTACAGTGTATGAAGTACGTTGTTTACAATTTTTTATAATATTATGCAGAGTTGGCTGAGTGGAGAGTGTGTCTGGTAGACACACGTATGATGGGCAAACGTGATGGACTATGGACGAACTTGTTCGACCGCTCATGATATACTTGGTATGAAGTACGTTGTTTACAATTTTTTATAATATTATGCAGAGTTGGCTGAGCGGTCGAAAGCGGCGGTCTTGAAAACCGTTGAAGTGAGAGCTTCCTGGGGTTCGAATCCCTAACTCTGCGCCAAAAAACGAAACCGATGAGGTTTCTTTTTTTCTGCTGAGCAAGGGTTTGCAGATTGCATCTGCTGGCACATTCCATGTGTTGAACCCCATTTGGTACTCGGGTCCTCGGCACCAGTACCACCCGAGTATTTGTGCTACGCCCAATGCGAATCCCTAACTCTGCGCCACAATACGAGCTAAGGCTCGTTTTTTTATTCTAAAGTCGAATCAAATTTATTATTTCGTTCTCAAATATTGTCATAATGATAAATGTATGTTATACTGAATGTAGGTAGTTAAGGTTTTATGGCAAAGAAGAATGAATATAATAATATCAATAAAAATCCACTTCCTAGTTCATCTAGGAATTCTTCTTATGTGTCTAATTCTACTCTAAAAGGACCTGTTAATAAAACAACTCTAGATAATACCTACAAACCAAATAATTACGAGACTAAAAACACAACCATAAAAAAACAAACGGCAGATCTGATGACGGTCATGAAAACTTTTGCAATAGTGTGTTCGACTGCTGTAATTGGTGTTACTGGTGGGTTATTGCCTACCGGGCCGAAAGTGGAAGCCAATATTATGGAACTCGGTTATGGGGATGAGGGTATTTTTTATTTTGTTACACTTAGCGAGTATGTCGATGGTGTCACTGTGGAATTGTACAATGACTTCACGGATAGGGTGAATAAGGTTGAGAGTGTCGAAGCAGATGGATTTTTTGAAAATTTGGCTCCAAATATGAGATACACATTTGCTATAAAATTAGGAAATAAAACTCTAGCAAAACAAACTATTGTCACTAGGTATGAAGAGTATGATGAGCCTTATTACGAAGATTATGACGATAATGATCAGGGGTATTATGATCCTACTACTGGTGAATATTATCCAGATAAACCTGTTGTCGAAGATGATAATCCAGACTATAATGATCCAAATAATAGTGACAATCCAAACTATGGAGTTGATGGGACTGGGGATAATGGCTACTATGATGATGAAGGAAATTTTATACCATATGGTAATTAAAGGAGAAAATTATGAAAGATAAACAATCGAAAAAAGGTACAATTATTGCATTGAGTATACTAGCAGCTATGACTATTACTATGTACGTACTTCACTCATACATATTTGGGGAAACATCGGTATTCAACCAATCAATTTCTTCAAATGCAGTATTAGATGATTTGTATCACAAAATACCAGCATTGCTCAGAAGTATACAGATAGTTACTATTTTCTGGCTGCTAAATGTGGTAGTAAGCTTCTGTCTATCCAAATTGCTATCTAAAAGCAAACGTGGAGCAACTATTGTAAAATTACTCAATAGTTTCATTAAATACTTGCTTGCTATCATTGCCATCATGTTGATACTAAATGCATGGGGAGTAGATACAGCCACACTTCTTGCAGGAGCAGGAATTTTAAGTTTGGTTATAGGTCTCGGCGCACAGAGTTTGATAGCAGATATTATTGCTGGTATGTTTATTGTGTTTGAAGGAGAATTCCAAGTAGGTGATATAGTTATTATTGATGGTTGGCGTGGAACTGTAGATGAGATAGGTATTAGAACTACCAAAGTTATTGATTGGCAGGGTAATATCAAAATTGTGAATAATAGCCAGATTGCTACTATTATCAATCAGTCTAAAGAATTGAGTGTAACCACATGTGTTATTGCTATTGACTATAGAGAGTCTATTCCTAGAGTAGAATTAGTAATCAAAAATAATATAGAGAGATTGCGTAATGCAATTCCAGAGATTGTAGATGGACCTTATTATAAGGGTGTAGATAGCCTAGGTGATTCTAGTGTAAATCTACTATTTATTGCTACCGTAAAAGAGAGTGATTACTACGTAGTACAGAGAGCACTAAATAGGGAATTAAAGATGATATTCGATGAGAATAATATTAGCATTCCATTCCCACAAGTTACTGTCAATCAACCAGAAGAATTCGAAAGCAAACTTACCAAGAGTCAGACCAAACAAGCCAATGATTTTGCTAAAGATCAAAGTAATGCTGCCAAAAACTTTGAAGATACAAATCAATAAGGTGCTACATGAAAAATATAAAATTTACGAAAAAAGATTGGATATATTTGACTATAGTGTTGGCTTTGGTTGTAGTTTGTTCGGTGGTGTCTATATTATATATCAGTAGACCAAAGGACAAACAGGGCGATATGTCATATTATGATAAAAAGTGCATGTCGTTTGTTCTGCAGAATGCAAATTTATCTCAAGGACAAATAGTTTTTGTGGGTGATTCTATTACAGATTTGTATCACTTAGATGACTATTACAATGATTTATCATTAGCCACATACAATCGTGGTATTAGTGGTGATGTCACCTGGGGAGTACTCAATAGAATAAAAGGCTCGGTTATAGATTTACATCCAGCCAAGGTTGTTCTAATGATAGGTATTAATGACATAAATGGTGGTAGGTCTGCTGAGAGTATCGTTAATAATTACAACGCTATACTAGATGCATTAAAGACCAACTTGCCTACAACAGAAGTTTATTGTATGTCGATACTTCCCATGAATTCTGCTGTGAATTGGGCATTGCCTTATGATGTGAGTGTTAGAAATCAACAGATCATATCTATCAATGCCGACCTACAAACTATTATTAATGCACATGGATATGAATATATAGATCTGTTTAGTCAAGTGTGTGATGAAAATAATGCTCTGATAAATAGCATGTCTGATGATGGTTTACATCTAAATCATAATGGTTTTGTTGTTTGGACCAATGCATTAAAAACTAAATTGTCTAGTGGAGAATAATGGATTCTTTAAAGTACAAAATTAAAATTAGACGAATATATAACTGTGTGGTGAGTATTAGTATCGTTTGTATGCTAATGCTTACTTTATTTTGTGTCACTTATTATATTGGTGGTGAAATGGTATATTCATCTGCTATAGCATCTAGAATGAGTCCATCTGCTAGGCGAATGGCTAATAGTATTGCTGATGAATATGAATTTCCATATAATGATACTTCTTGGATTGCTACAGCCGAAAAATTGAGTGTGGCAAAGACTAGTAATAGTGATCTAGAGCTGTATGCCGTACAATACCTGGCAGAGACTGAATCGCACGTTTGGGTTATTACTCTGCATGGATATAGGTCTTCATGGGCAGAGATGGCGGGTTTTGGCATAGAATTTCATAATCATGGATATAATGTTCTTATTCCAAATCTTCGTGGTCATGGTATATGTGCCTATAAACATCTGGGTATGGGGTATTTTGATAGAATTGATGTGTTGTCTTGGATAGAGTACATTATTACCATAGATAGTGATGCCGAGATAATATTGCATGGTAGAAGTATGGGTGGAGCAGCAGTCATGATGACTACGGGTGAGACATTGCCTGCCAATGTGAAATGTGCAATAGAAGATTGTGGATATACCAATGTATATGATGAATTTACACATGTGGTAAAAAATGTAATGAAATACCCGCTGTCAGACTTGTTGATTTTTGCAGGTAATAATGTTACGAAAAGAAAGATAGGTGTATCTTTAAAAGATATGGATAGCATAGCACAATTAAAAAAATCTACCACACCGACATTATTTATCCATGGCAATCAAGATTCCTTTGTACCATTTTGGATGTTGGACAGGCTATATGGTGCTAATGATAGCATTATGAAAGAAAAATTAGTAATAGATGGTGCCGAACATGGTATGGCATCGACTGTAAATCCAGAATTGTATTTTAGTACAGTTTATGCCTTTATTGATAGGTTTTTATCGTAATATTTTATCTTAAAAATTATTTTGTCAACTTTTAATGTTGACATTTTTTTATATTAGATTTATGATATTAGTATGATAGAATTAAAAAATATTAATTACTCTGCTGTAGATAAAAATGACATTATTAAAGATTTGTCTATAGTGTTTCCAGAGAAAAAAATCACGGTAATTACCGGTGCAAATGGTAGTGGTAAATCCACATTAGTAAAAATTATTATGGGAATATTGAAACCATCATCTGGCGAAGTATGGATGAATGGTAAAGATATTACCAATTTTTCCATTACTGATAGGGCTAGAAATGGTCTTACTATGGCTTTTCAACAGCCTGTTTCTTTTAAGGGTATTACAGTAAAAAAGTTGATTGAAATTGCTAATGGTAAATCTCTATCTGTAGGTCAAGTATGTGAGTATTTGTCTAAAGTAGGTCTTTGTGCAAAAGACTATGTGAATAGAGAATTGTCTAATAAATTATCTGGTGGCGAGATGAAAAGAATAGAACTCGCTGTGAGTCTAGCTAAGGGGGGTAGTGTATACCTTTTTGATGAGCCAGAAGCTGGTATAGACTTATGGAGTTTTGATGGTCTTGTTGGTATTTTTGAGTCATTAAAAGATAAGACAATTATCATTGTTAGTCATCAGCAAAAAATTCTTGATATTGCCGACAATATTCTTTTGCTAGGTGCGAATGGTAAATATACATTCGGTACTAGAGATGAGATAATGAGTTCCATTCATAGACCTAGGGTATGTCGTGCTTTGGAGGATACTCATGAATAAAATTGATAAGGAATTACTAGAGAAAATTGCAGATTTGCATAGCACTCCGGAAGGTAGCTATAATATTAGAAAAAATGGCCAAAGTGTCGGTAGAAAATCAAATTCGGATATCGAAATCATTACCAAAAAAGACAAAGCAGGAATTGATATTATTATTAGACCAGGTGTGAAAAACAAAAGTGTGCATATACCTGTAATCATCACCGAAAGTGGACTCACAGAGTCGGTTTACAATGATTTCTATGTTGGTGAGAATTCTGATATAGTAATTGTAGCAGGTTGTGGTATTCACAATCCAGGTAAAGATAAAAGTGAACACGATGGCATACATTCATTTCACGTAGGCAAAAATGCCAGGGTGCAATATATAGAGAGACATTATGCAGATGGTACAGATGCTGAAAAGGTTCTTAGTCCTACTACTGAAATTACATTGGAAGATGGTGCAGAGATGACATTAGAAACTGCACAATTGGGTGGTGTAACATATGCCAAAAGAGTAACAAGAGCAATATTGAAAAATGATGCCAAGTTGATCATTCATGAGAAAATTTTGACCGAATTTAATCAAAAAGCAGAGACTCATTTCAATGTAGAATTGAAAGGTAAAAATAGTAGTGTGCAGGTCATCTCTAGAAGTGTTGCAAAGAATAAATCATATCAAAAATTTGTATCAAATGTAATAGGTAAAAATGAGTGTTTTGGACATGTAGAATGTGATGCAATTCTTTTAGATCGTGCTAGAGTGGTTTCCATTCCAAAAATTGATGCCAAATGTGTAGATGCATCGCTTGTTCATGAAGCGGCAATAGGTAAAATTGCAGGCGATGAATTGATAAAATTGGAGACCTTAGGTCTTAGCCAAGAAGATGCAGAACAGGTAATCATACAGGGATTCTTGAATTAACTAATAACATGGATTATTATTTCCAATATTAAAATCCATGTTTTTTTATTTACCCTATTGAATTGCCTAATAATATATGGTAAAATCTCAATAATAGGTGGGGTATAATTATGGGAAATAAAAGTAAACTTGTAAAAAAGACAGAAACAAAAAAGAAATATGAAATTATTGAGTTTTCTGCATATGGTAGCATTATAAAGCATAATGGTAAATATGTTTTTTGCGACAGGCGTGGCAATTTATATGATTTAGTACAAAGTCGTGAAACTGCTGATTTGTGTAGTTTGGATGTAGTAGTAACATGTAATATAAAGAAAAATTTAGATACAGGTTGGGCATTGGCTACAGTAGATAAGGTAATGGGCAAGGCATTTGATCCTAGTGCCGAAGAAAAAGCAATGGCCAGTGTGTATCAATTAGATAATCCACTAACACCAGAAGAAAAAAGACAGTTGGATTCTTTGCCAACTCATGTTCGTCCAGAAGACATGAAAAATAGGCGAGACCTCAGACATATTCCTTTTATTACTATAGATCCAGATAAGGCTGGGGATTTTGATGATGCTGTTTATGCAGAAAAATTGAGTGATGGTACATACAGACTAATGGTTGCCATTGCAGATGTTACTCACTATGTGCCTAAGGGTTCACCATTAGCCAAACGTGCAGAAAGAGTTGGTAATACATCATATTTGCATGATGTAATATATCACATGTATGATGAAAAACTTGCCCATGGCATTTGCTCTTTGGTAGAGGGTGAAGATAGATTAACAGTATGTACTTCTATCCATTTGGATGCAAATGGTCAAGTATTGGATTACACAATAGAGCCAGCAGTTATCAATAGCAGACATAGACTAACATATAAACAGGCTGACTATATAGAATTGGGCAAATTGCCTGATGTTGGTAAATTAGATACTCGTGGGCTTTTGGCTCGCACCGTAGATATAAAAGAATCACTACATAATCTATTTGAAGTCTCAGACATTATTGAGAGCGAGAAAAAACGTCGTGGTGTATTGACTATTAAGAATAATTCACCTGTATTTATATTGAATGATGATGGCACGTGTGTGGCAGATATTGACAGAGACCATGCAGAAATTGCCACAAAAGTAATAGAATCCACTGCAGTATTGACTAATGAATTGTGGGCTGACGCCGCACATAGAATTGGTATGCCATTCGTATATAGAAATCATGGAGAGTATGATGCCAATTCTATACATACTCTCAATCAACGACTGGGTTACTTTGGTCTACATGTTCCAGATAGACCATCTAGCAAAGATCTTCAACGTGTATTGAATACTGTAGCAGGTAAAAAATGTTATGAGCCAGTGGTAATGGCAATTCTGAGAGCATTTGGCAAGGCTGAATATGCTAGCGAGAATAAAGGGCATCTTGCGCTCGGAATTAAGGCCAATATAGACAGCAAAAAGTCCATGATGGGTTTTGACCCTGTAGCTGCCCTTGATGACGCTAGAAGGGAGTATTTAAAAGATTCTGGTAGTATATATGGTCTAAAGTTTGTCGGTGGTTTTTATCACACTAATGGATATGGTCATACTACATCAGGTATCAGACGAGATTCTGATTGTATCAACCTTGGTCAGATGAATTCTATGATATGTAATGGTAAACCACTATATACCAAGCAGGAGATAGATTGTTTATGTGATAATCTAAATTATGCTGAACGTAATACAGCTATGGCTGAAGCAGATGATAATGATATGTTGGCTACTACCCGTTGGGCAGTGTATCATATGGGCGAAGCATTTAATTGTACTGTTGTTGATTTTTGTAATGGTATTGCCTCTGTGAAGACCGAACATGGAATTCATTTTTCAGTGCCATTCAACGAACTTAATGGCAAAGTATTTATGGGATCCAATAATCATAATGTAAAACGTGAAGAAGGGGATAATAGACCTAGAATAAGATTGGGAGATAATATTAGGGTGGCTATCAAATCTATTCAGATCAATCCATATAGAATCATTGGCTCGCAGAAAATACTAAACAAACATACAGAGCATGTAGAAAATATGTCAGATGATTGTTCTACGCCAGATGGTGTTTAAGAGTGTAAAGACTAGGCGAATGTACCTAGTCTTTTTGTTCAAATTTTTCAATTAATGTAAAAAATATTTACATTTCATGCATTTTTGTATATAATTGAATGGTAAAAGTCGAAAATGGTAGGAATTAATAAAATGAATAATGAATATAGTATGGCAAGTATAGAAAAATTGCGTATACACGAATTAAGAGATTTCGCTAAAAGTGTTGGTATATCCAGCCCAACTACTATGAGAAAGAATGAATTAATAGCTAAAATTAGTAGTATAGTGGGCTCCAGTGATGCATCTGCTGATAATAAGCATATTGTTACACAGGATTCTATTGATTTTTTCACACTTCTCACCACAGATAATAATAATCTTATAAATTCTTTGCTAAAGTCTACCGAAAAAGATGCTCCTAAAAAGATTGAAACTAAAGCTGCTAATACTGTTATTATGCGTACCAAAGATACGCCATATAGTGAATTGGGATATTCTGGTAATTCATATGTGGGTTTTTCCTTTAAATTAAATCAAAATGAAGCGCCATATTATGTAAATAGTCCAGATGTAGTGGAGGGGTACCTAGATATCCATCCTACAGGATATGGTATTGTTAGGTATAATAATTTTGTCCCTGATGAGAAAGATGTATATATAACATCAAATATGGTTAAACAAAATAAACTTTTCAAAGGTTACAAGGTTCGTGGCAAGGTAAGAGAGATCTTGGCAGGTAAACCAAAAATCATGTATGAAATACAAAATATAGATATTCAACAAGAACGTAGCAAAATGACTACATTTGAAGAATATCCATATAGTCCATTTGGCAAAGAGTTTTATCTTAATGATTTCAAATATAGTATTAAAAGTGGTGAAAGGGTATACATCGATAAGTTGTCTTACGTTGATACTGTTAAACTTGCCAAAGAATTGCAACTGGAGAATGCTTTGAATGTAAAAGTAATTAATATTAAGGCAAAACCGGAAGATTACATTCAAGGTACTGAAAAAGTAAATCTAATTAATTGTTTGTTTAGTAAGTCTGAGACTGAGGTGGTCAATGCTGTAGAATTAGTAGTTGAGAGAGTAAAAAGAGAATTTGAGATGAATCATAATTCATTGATAATTATTTACAATTTTAGTGAACTTATTAGGATTTTTAATGCAGCTATAGAAGGATTCTATGAGTTTGGCAGATATAGTGCCCAGGCAATCACTAGGATAAAAAACATCTTAAATGTGGCTAAATATGTAGGTAAATACATGAGTTCTACTATTATATGTGTAGATCGTAATGGTGTTCCTAGAGATTTGCAAGACATTTTCGAAGTTGAATTTATGCCTATATTCTCAAATATTATTAAAAATAACTAATTGTCAAAAAAAATGCAGTACCGAGTACTGCATTTTTCTTTTATCTATATTTACCCTTTCTTCTAATGAAGAAGAATAATCCTACTAAGACTGCTACGCCACCAATTACACCTATTACTATAAATTTGGCTGTACCAGACATTGGCTCCTTTTTGGTAAATTTGTATGAACCAATTAGAGATCCATCTTCAGCAAATATCTTTAGGTAATATGTGCCTTTTTCTGTGATTTCAATAGTCTGTACCACTTCTTCACTTTCAGCATTGATATCTAATATTTTTCTATTGTTTAGCATTATATATCCATTACCGATTTGTGAATATAATAGTCCAGGGTTGTAGTTGATGCTTATTTTGTCTTTAGTCTCTGTTCCGGCAGGGATGCTGGATATGATGAGTGTTGTTTGTTCATCAATGTCGTTTATCCATAGTTTAAACGTGAATGAATTGTAATCATTGGTTATTTCATCAAATGCTTTTAGAGTAATAATAAATTTACTATTACCTTGTTCGGCATATGTGAGCCATATGAGTGCATCATTGTCGGTGTAGGTATTAGTTATGTCTGTTGTAACTCCACTAGATATTTTCTGTATTTTTTCGATTCTAAAGCCGGTACCTTTTGATACACTGAAACTTCTCATTGCATTATTTTCGTTTAAAATTACGAAATTGTATATAGTAGATATTTCTTGGTCGGTTACCGAAGAATCGTTGCCTGCTAGCATTGTTGTACCCAATATCTTTAGTGAGTAGTATCCAGGATTACTGAATACAATTTCGCCTTGGGTATTGTCAATGCTGTATTCAATACCATTATGTGTATATGTGATACCTAGATCGGATCCATATAACATTAGATTATCTAGTGTGTATTGAATGTCCACTATGACATCTTCATTGAATATTTGGTTATTGATAGGTGTCTTGTTGTTTACAGTAAACATTATCTGATTGATTAGATATATTTGTAGTTTTTTAGATCCATCGGCGAATACGTGTGTACGACCTGCTAGGTCACGTATTTCGAATGAATGTTGTCCAACGGTTGCCATACGTATTTGTACATCTTCAATGTCACCATTGTTTTCTACTACGATAGTTTCCATTAGAGTACCATTATAATATCTATCAATATAGATTGTATCACCTACAGGGGCAGATGTGTTTAATTCACTAAAGAATATATTAACACTATCATCTGTGCTCTTTATCGTGGACTTATTGCCACTAGCAAGGTTACTATTGTCAGATAGGGTGTTGTTGCTATTAGTTACACTTGCTTCTGTGAGTGTTGTTTCATTTGATTGTGCAGGTAGGAAGAATATTCTTACATACCTATATGCGTATAGTGGATCATCATCTGGATCGGTAGTATTGGTGATGGAGTAAATCATATACTGTACATATGGATAGGATATTGATGTGCTACCTTCGTTGAGTGAAGTGTCACATTTATCGAATTTTGCGAATATGCTTAGATTGCTATTTACTCTTACATCAATGTATTTGTATGCTGTGGTATTGGCTACCAATTCTAGTCCAGCATCATTTAGATCTTGTTTGGTTACTGTTGCATTTGAAATGGCGTCACGATATGAACAATAATCATCGGTAATGTAGTAATTGAATACCATTACATTTTCTTCACCTATTGTCACATATGACGATGCTACTAGTTTTCTTTCACTATTATTATCTCTATTGATAGCGTACACTGCATACATTGTTATTTCACCAACACCACGAGTGAATGTTATTCTATTACTTTCATGGCCTAGGTCATTTATAACGTATGCTATATAATCACCAGGTTGATTAATAATTGTGCCTGTTGGTACGGTGTAGGTGAGTGTTGGCTGTACTTTTCCATTTTCGGTATAAGTACGTTTCAATACTATCCTTGAATTGAAATCTATTTTATTGGTAGCATTCCATGCTGTTACTAGTTCAAAGTCTTCGGTTAGATTTAGGTGACTGCTAGTATCTAGGGTGTTACCATTTAGGTTTCTTATGTTTACATTAGGAATACCAGTGTAAATTGCGAATTTCTGGTTGTAAACTACGATATCTTTGTTAGTTTCTTCTAGTCCCCAGGTATATTCAGTTTCTGTCGCTGTACTAGCCAAAATGGTCTTTATTTCATATTTGGATAGTTCTCTCAGACCTGTGAATGTAATTGTGGTTGTATTACCAGAAGTAATTATAGAAGATATACCATATCGGCTTAGTTCTGATGAAGTATAGTTCTGCAAACTATTGTAGAATACTTCTTGTTGTACATATTTGTATGTATCTGCATCTGGAGATTCTAGGTCTAGCGTTTCACCGGTAAATGCTATTAATACATTGTATACGCTACTATCATATACATATTTTACATTGTGATAGGTGTATAAGTATCCATCGGAGTATCTAGATGTATCACCCAAGTAGTTGATTGTACCACCAGTTTGTGAACTTGCAATACCAAATTCATGGAAGTATGTGTTGGTTCTAGCAAAGTTATCTGTGAATACAAATCTATAAACACCTTTATTGAATTGATATGTTAGTGCATTTTTAAGTTCTGTCGCTGTTTTATCGAATATCTGTGGATTTGCGCTATTATCTACGTCCATGAGTGTCCATACTTTATTAAATTTATAAGCAAGTATTTTTGTGATGTATGTAGAACCTTTTTGACCACTAAGTTTCATTAAGAATGAATTGGTTTTATCTTCGAATGTAGGGACAAGTATACTACCTGCCACATTATATGTGATCTCATAATCTGCAAGAGTTGTGTTTACATTCATACCTATTCTGTCTATCAGTGTTATATAAACTGTGTAACCATACTCAGAATAGTATTGATTGGTCTTATCAGATATCATTTCATTATATTCATTTAGCAATATGTTTATCTGATTTAAAAACTCTGTTGTATTGGTACAAGAAGTATTTTGATCATTTCTTATAATTCCGGTAATGGTTCTAATAACATTATTTGACTGATCGGTTAGTGTAATTGATTCTGTTATAGGGGAGTAGTATAGATATAGTGTTCTTTTTAATTTTGTAGAATCAAATTCTATTTTTGCTTTTACGAAATTATCTTTAGTCTTATATGATGTGAAATTTAGGTTCATACCATTGACAGGTTCTTGTGCTCTTGCTCTTGGGTTAGTACCAAATTGAATCTCGACTGTAACTTCGGAAGATTTGTTCGAATTCTTTTGATAAGTAAATTCTAGATAATTGTCTTCTAGTCTAGGAATATATACACCATATACTCTGTAGTTGCCTGCTTCATCTTTTTCTATTATTTCATAATAATTATCTTGCTCAAATATATTATTATTTTGTAAGAAATTTGCCGAAATAGATTTAGATGCCTGATCAATCAGTGTGTATGATATATGGTAATAAGTGTTTGTGAGAATTGTCATTCCTTGACCATTTAGATTTGATGTAACAATCTCTGTAGCATTACTTGGAGTGAATTGTGGATGACCTTGCAAATAAGTTGCATTATAGTATGCTTCGTAGTCATCTGGAGTAATTGAGAAATTGTAATCATTTTTATTTACTTTTCTGAAATAGAATCCATCTACATTGTCTTTATCGTCTATTGACTCAAATTCAAATGATGTTGCTTGTCTGTAGTCTATTGCAAAGAAGTAATTTTCTAGGTCTGATCTAATGAAATTATTGTCTATATCGCTCTGTGTTGGTTGACCGAAATGATAGAATGGTGCATATGCTTCAAATACATTTTTATAATTACTATCAGTAGGGGCGGTGGTTACTGTATTGTATACATATTTATCTAAGTTCATTAGTTTAGTTAGATTGTACATAGGTTTTACTCTATCTACATCTATTTGGAATGTTGTATTGTAATAAGAGTAAACAATACTACCTTCTTGACCTTTATAATTGTCTGGATTACCAATGTAATGTAATTCAGCGAAGTATGTTGCTGTATCATCATTTTGGCTGGCATCTAGTAGTCTAAAGGATGAATATTGCTTATCATCATTATCATCTACCTTACCATCTTTATTATTATCTAGTATGTCATCTAGGTTGTCATCGAAAATAACAATCGCATAATATTTTGTATTATTAAATTCATTTTCTATCCATGCAGATTGCATTCTGTCTTTACTAACAAGCGATGAGCCAATCATTTGGCCATTGGTTTTATTAAAGATGATTGTTGAATCACTTACTTGGTTTTTATAGATTTTTATGTTGTTTTTATCTATCTTTGCTTGATATTCATCATCAGTAATTGTGAATACAAATACTAAAGTTTTGTTATTAGTACTATACCATTGTACTACGCGTCCATTAGGACTATTGTATGCATTTTTTGCTGTATTGGATAGTGGATCTAATTGTCCATCCTGTAGATATTTGGTTAGTAGATTGTAATTACCATTATCTAGTGGGATACTAGGACTATTTAATAATGTACCATCACTTGCTAGGTTTTCATCATAATTGTGTCTACCATAATATTTACCATAAGCATTAGCCTGTGGGGCATTATGATTAATTACAAAATTAATAGTGAGTTTGTTTGCGCAAGCATTATCATCTTTGGTTGCTATCTGACCACTTGGATCTTTTTCTTCGATTTTATAACCATTATGGTCGGTTAGTGTAATATAGTATTTCAGAGAATTACCATATATAAATCTGATTTGATTGCTACGTGTGGTTGCATTGATGAATGATGATGCTGTTATATATTTTTCTCTATTTGTGGCAGTTCCATAATAATGATCGCCATCTTTTCTTTCTGCAAATATTACATTTGCATCAGGCACATCTGATTTGGTATATTCGGTATTTACATTGACCGTCATATCTAGTTTATATCTTGCTTTGAAATAATCACGGTTAAATGTATTTTGTAATAACGATGTTTTAATATCTTCATTTAGGAGATTGAACATATTGTTCATCACATAAGAATTTTGATAAAATTTATCGAAATTATATTTGTCGAATGTAGAAGTAAATTCCACCTGAACTTTATTGGTAGAGAATAGATTCATACTTCTTCTGTCAGCATTACTAGATGTTTTGTTATTATTCTCTTTTTGATTGTTTTGAATAGTGGATGAAGTGATTTCCTTTAGATATGTAGGGTCTTCATCATTTGCATTTTCTCTTCTACCTAGCATAAAGCTGATTTCTTCACCAATACTAGAATCCAATTGGATAATACCACTTCTATCAATGTAGAATGCTCTATATATTGTTTTTGAGTCGTTGCCTAGGTCAAAATTGAGTTCAGTATATGTTCTTTTGAATATATATAGACCTTCACGTGTAACTATCTTTCTCTGTACTGTATCAGTAGTAGGGTTGATAGTGGTGCTGTATTTCCTATTATTTATATTGTCGTAATACTCAATACCTTCAGAATATACATCAGTTGGATTACCTTGTGCATCTGCTACTATTGCTGTACTTTGTAGGTCGTATGGATAGCTGTATAATGGATATTCAGCATTGTCTGTATCGTATATGAGCACTCTGGCTGTTAGTTCATCCGTTTCGTCTTTATATTTTTTCAGAGTTAATTCTAGATAAGAACCATATTCATTATCTTCTTTTGTGATAGCGTAAGAAATGTAATAGTCGCTATATAGACTAGGATTATACCCATAATATTGATAAGTTAGTTCGTATGGATTTATATCAATATCGTTAGAGTCTATAGAACTAATCATTATTCTTGCTGCTGCATATGCACCAGTATCAATGCTACTAGTTGCATCATCCAATTTAACTGCATTTTTGATACCATCAGAATAATCGAATACACCATATCCAGTCACTAGTGTTTTATCTAGATTCATTACCAGCGTGCCTTGTATTCTATTACCTTGTTGGTCTTTTACAGTATAACTATATAGACCTTCTCCTATACTACCTTGAGCATATGCTGTTTGAGTATGGGTGTCATCGATATAATACTTAGCAGTTATGTATCTTTCTACACTTTTACCTCTTGCATCATTTATCGATGTGAATGTAGGATTTTCTGCTAGTAGGTAATTTACTTTTATACCATTGTCATTCAATAATTCTATTTCATCGTTATTTACAGGGTTTTTAGGGAAGAAGTAATATGTCTTTACATTGTTGAGTAGGGTAATAGATTGATTACCTATTGAATATTTACCATCTTTTATTCTTACTTCAGTTACAGGAACCAATATATAATAATCATCACCAATCTTTTCAACTTTTGCATTATTAAATCTATTGCTCTTATTGATATATGAGAATATTGTTTCTAGTTTAACTTTTGTATCGGATATATTGTCTTCTATTTCTGTGTTGTTACTAATATTCTTGTTTACATCTAATACCTGATTGCCATCTAGATTGATCTTAATAGCCTTGTAGTCTCCCCAGTACACATTGGTTGTATCACTTATAGTTGTATCTGTTATGGCAGGGGATACTCTAAATCTAGGAGTTGTTGTATCGAAGAATACTACGTATTGAGCAGTATTGCCAGCATCGTCTAATAATCTAAATAGATATATCGCACTATTATTTGAATGTAAGAAATTTTTGCTATCTACTTTATTAGGATTATTTATGTCTCTAGTGTAAGAATAAGGTGTTCCTACTGACATATCATCACGTCTTGCAGCTGCAGCCAATGTCGTTGTAATACCAATGCCATTAGTTGCGTTAATTAATTGACTACTATTGCTGTATGTTTCAAAGTCAATCTTATCATAATTTACATATATCTTTGCGCCACTTGCCTTAGAATCATATCTAAATGTGAAGTCACCATTGATTATATTTCTATTGAAGTCATCTATGGCTATTGAATATGATTTATTATCATTTTCATCTAGATTTGTCTGTACAGCCCTTGCTATTAGTCCACTAATATCTTCTGTATCGATAATGAATTGTTGAGTAAATGTAGATTTGCCATACATATTATAGTGAACTACAATATTGTATGTGCCAGTCAAGTCATATGCATTTGTATTGTCTTCTGGTAGGCAGATATCTACGTAATAGTAATCTTTATTATCTATTGTTGTGATATCCATTTTAGAAGTTTTATTTGCATAATTAGGTGTATTTTCTGTGATGTTTATAATACTATTTTGCTTATATGTTGCTTTATAATTGAATTGTGATTTTGTATTATTGAAATATTCTTTTTGAATATCAATATAAACATCATTTTTGAAATATGTAGGAATTTCCCATTGTAGTCTAATGTTCTTATTTGTGTATTTGTTTAGTCCTAATGGCTCATTATCACGATCACTCTCATCAGTGCCTGTTTTCCATACATATGTTTCTAATGTAGGGGAACTATTGTCTATCATGAATGTAAATAATTGATAGTATTTTTCACCAGGTTTACCATCGTAATTATATATTACTACTACTTCGTATAGACCATCGTACTGGCAATATACATCTTTAGTAAAGTAAGATGTTTCTACTAGATTAGTGCTTTTGTCTATACCTGTAATGCTATCGCCTATGATTTTTGCATTAGGATATCTATAAATTCTAGATTCTGATCTCTTATTTTGTATGAATGCTAGTGTTGAGAAGTTATTCCATAGAACTGGAGTAATATCTGTGATTACTAGATTGTCTTTTGTGATTACTCCATTGTCTAATAGTGTTTTGGCGAAACCTTTGAAACTGTCGGCAGTTTTGTCAGATGTCATTACACCATTGCCACTATATAGTTTAGTTACATCAGAGATGTAGTTTCTACTCATTCTAGAATCAATTTCTTGCAATTTAGAATGGCCATTGTCTGTATGTGTATTGTCTTTATTAAAGTATGCAATCGATCCGAATATGTGTAGGGTATCACGACCTTGTTGTACACCCGAATTGATTTTTTCTAATACGGTATAGTTGCTTGCAAAAGAACTATTGATAGATGTTTTGAGATTTTCTATATTCTCCCAATTATTTCCTTCTATATTTGTACTTATAATTGAGTCAAGTGAGTAGGTGATTGTGGAGTAGGTTTCTGTAGTAAATTCTCCATACTTTACACATTTGATTTCGTTTTTGGTTTCGTTGATACTTACGAAGTTTCCATCTATTTTTATGTAAAGAGTAGTTCCGTCTATGGAGAATGTTGCTCTAACAGTATTGCTTTCATTAGCAAATGGTACAACCGGACTAGGAGTTATCTCATCTATATTGTATGTAGTTTCTCCACCATCAATTTTTACTGTATTAGTAGTAGCATCATATTTATATGTGTGACCATTTAGTACCACACTATTGCTAGTATCTAATGCACCATGCAATATAATTGAATAGTGTTTTGTTGTAGCTGAAGGACTTAAAGATTCTAGTGCTACAAATTGACGTTTTAAAGAGTAGTTGACAGGTGTAGCAATATTTGTACTATCAGAGTAGTTAGTTCCATTAGTGGTGGTATTGATGATTGTACCACTATTGGTTGATACCATGTATTTATACTCTAGATTGTATCTACCCAATTCTTCTAGGCATAGGTCATACGAGTAGTCTATTTGAACATGATCAATATTTAGAATTTGATTTAGTAGTTTGGTATTGTAATTATCATTTTCATTGTTTGTAGTGACTGTATTTACTGCTATTTCGCCTTGCATTGCATTATTATAACTAAATTCCACATTCATTGCAGTTTCACTAATAACTGTAATTTTAATGTCAAGGTTTTTCTGAGAGAATGTAGCAATGTTGTTTACTATATCCAATTCTCTTGCTTCAGATGTTGCCGCATGGTCTTGTGGTGTTTTATAATACTTTTCAAATACGCGTATTTTATTTTGATCTTCTATTTTTTCAAATTCATATGCTGTAAGAGTTATATTTTTAAGATCATCTTGACCAGGGGTGACGAAATATGTGTTGTAGTCATAAGATGTTCCATTGTTCTCTAACAAATCATGAGTGTTTACTACTAGTTTTGAATTTATATCGACATTTTCTTTGGTGATTTTTATTCTTTTGAAATTAATTATTTTATTAGCATCTGCGTTGCTATCACCCCAGTAGTATGTATCATCTATTTTTGTGAGTACCTGTGTGCTCGTAGCCACTAGTCCTGTAGGTATTGTGTCTATTTTCAATACATTGTCTGCCGTACATATTTTATAATCGTCAGATTTATATGTATTGGTAGTGTATTTATTACCATCAATAGTCAATTCTTTCCAGGACATATATTCTAATTTTAGTTTTTCATCTTTTAGCATTGTTGCAAAAGCATTGTAGGAGATTGAACCATTGTTGGCAGATATTATTTCATTGATGTCATTTCTATTTTCACCATACATGTCTGCTAAATAAGTATACGATACTAGAGTTTGGTCATTATTATACCATGTTAGAATATATAGGTCTTTTAGGGTATGTCCATCTTTTAGATATGAAACCCTGTGCCATGGATAAAGTTGATTATTTTTAGTGTATTTACCAGTGTTAAGAGTGGATGTTAGTTCTGCAGAAATATTAGTATTATTCCTAGTATAGGCGATATTGTATCTAGTTGGGTCGTATGTTATGTAAGGAAGATCATTTTTAAAATGGTAATAGTATTGATTAACAGATCCACTTTCTGCTACAGACAATTCTGCATTATTAATAGTAGGGTAATTATCGTAATTAGCAGCATCTATTAGATAGAATGTATAAGTAAATGTTTCTCTAGATGTACCAACTGTTAGGTCCTCATTGTACCTGATGAAACTGAAAGTAATCTCATACTTACCTTCGGTATTGTCTATGTAATAAACCTGATTTTCTTCGCTCTGATTTTGGTTGTCTGGTGTTGTTTTTGCTTGTAATTCTTGCATATCAAAGAATTGATACCAGTAACTTGCTAGTTTGCTTGTACCTTCTTCAATATTGTTGCTGTGTTCTACACCATTTAGAACCAATTCATGTTCGCCATCGGCATTAAATAATTTACCACTTACTTGTAAGTCGTTTAATGGTGTTGTTTTATATCCTTCTTCTTCATTGGTATATGGTGTTCCGAAAGATAGGTAGAAGTTTTCTACATTGTAACCTGTGGAAGAAATAGGTGTTCTATAATTATTAATTAAAGCGAAATCGCCATTATCTATCTCATCATAGAAAATTTCTTCTAGATAACCATCGGAGTTTATGAAGTGGGTGGCATGAGTAGGTATAAAGTTGGTTGTTAATGAACTTACAGTATTATCGTAGGCAGGATGGTAATAGAGATCTTGATTATCATTTGTTTGTAGAGAGATTATGGAAGATTCATTGCTATAGTCATTGGCAGATTTAGTATAGTAATAATTAGGCAATGTTGAGTCATAGTCGTATAGGTACTTATAGAAAGTATTGTTTTGTGCACCAACCTTTTTACCGGTCAATGTATAGCGGTCTATTGAGGTGGCTTTTCTTACCCTAGTTTTTGCAGATACAAACGATATATTATAATCGTTCACAATTTGATCTTTTGTTAGCGCTTTTACCTTAGTAACTGGTGCAAAAAAACAAACACTCAAAATAAGTGCTGTGAGCCATATTCCTGCATTAGCAATAATTGCGCCTAAATATTTCTTAAAACCTAATTTACTATTTTCCATTTTTTTCTCCATTTTTCACGATTATCAAGTAAACAAAATTTTACAAATTTATACATGATAATGATATCACATGCTGATTATTTCGCCAAACAATTTAATATATAATATTAAATA
>CAKJZJ010000004.1 GCA_918292005.1 Clostridiales bacterium | reverse complement strand
CATTACTCGGATTAATGACATGTCAATTTTACTATATATTTATTTGCTTGTCAAGAATTTTGTATAAAATAATATTGAATTTTTTGTGGTGTAACATTTGACAAAAATTCTCATTTTTACGACTTTTAATTTATTTTTTTTATTTTTAGGGGTTGACTTTTTCAAAATTTCTGATATAATAGTCGTTGTGTTGAGGGCCTTTAGCTCAGTTGGTCAGAGCAACCGGCTCATAACCGGTTTGTCCGGGGTTCAAGTCCCTGAAGGCCCACCATTATTAATATTAGTAACCGATTATTTTTATATTTGGCCTGGTAGCTCAGATGGTTAGAGCGCTAGCCTGTCACGCTAGAGGTCGTGGGTTCGATCCCCATCCAGGTCGCCATTTATATATCTTGCCTTGGTAGCTCAGTCGGTAGAGCAAGGGACTGAAAATCCCTGTGTCGGTGGTTCGATTCCGCCCCAAGGCACCATATATATTTAGTTATGCTGGTGTGGCTCAACGGTAGAGCAGCTGACTTGTAATCAGCAGGTTGTAGGTTCGATTCCTATCACCAGCTCCATTTTTATGGGAGGGTTGCAGAGCGGTCAAATGCAACGGACTGTAAATCCGTCGCCTCCGGCTTCGATGGTTCGAATCCATCCCCTCCCACCACTTCTACACCTTTCAGGTGTTTTTTTGTTTTCGGGTATGGATTTTGCAGTTTTTACCTGATCATGTCTTCCGTCATGCGAACCATCTAGGTAGTCACTTTCGTGACAAATATGCTTTCAGCACATTGACGAATCCATCCCCTCCCACCACTTTCTACACCTTTCAGGTGTTTTTTTGTTTTAATATTAGATTATTTTTGTTATAATTAAACTGATCGAGGTTAAGATATGAATAATTACTTTATAATTCATGGCTCATTTGGAACACCACACTCTAATTGGTTTAATTGGCTAGCAAAATTTTTAATTGAAAAAAACAACTCTGTATATACACCAGATTTTCCCATCGGTATAGATTTACAGAATTATGATAACTGGAGCAATCTAATGGATGTGTACTACAAAATGGGTCTAATCAATTCTGACACAACTATAATTGCTCATAGTATCGCACCTGTCTTTATATGTAAATACCTAATTGAACACAAAATAACAGTAAATAAATTGATTTTCGTATGTGGTTTTAATAATTATTTTGGTATAAATTACGAATATGACACAGTAAATAAAACTATGTATACTGACAATTTAGAATTAATTAAACATTATTGTGATAGTATTATTTGTTTCTATTCTGATAATGACCCATATGTAAAATTTGATGCAGAAAAAAATTTCGCCGATCAAATAGCAACAAAGCAAATAGTATTACATGGCGCTGGTCATATCAATTCGGAGACAGGATACACAGAATTTAAAGAAATCTTGGAATATATATAAAAAAGTAGTATTTGATTACTACTTTTTCTTTTTAAACTCATCTTTGATTTGTTTTTTATATTCCTTGATGTCCACTGTTTTTAATTCATTCATTTTTTGAGACAATAGACTGCTAGCATCGTTTAAAATATCTTTGTTGGGTTTCACTCCATTAAATTCATCATATTCAGAAAATTTAAAAGGCTTACCAATTAGCAAAGTACTTCTAGAAAAAAACTTTGGTTTGCTCCTAAATACTGCCGGTATTACATAACAATCTGATTTTATAGCGAATAGCACCAAACCATTTTTAAATTCAGCACTCTCGCCCTCTTTTACTCTTGTACCTTCTGGAAAGATTACTATCGATTTATTATTTTTTAAATAAACAAGAGTCTTTTTAACTGCATCTATATCGTTACCGCCACGCTTCACGGGATACATACCTAATTTTTTAAAAAACCATCTATTAAAACGTTTTTTAAAAAGGCTATCTTTAGCCATAAATTTAAATCCAGTATTCACTCTCGTCTTCAGTATTACAGCATCATTATTGGACTGATGATTACATGCAAAAATACTCGCATTTTTTTTTATCGTCTTTAAATATCTTTTTCCAATAATTCTAGTTGGTAATAGAATTAAAAGCCATGGTATACAAATAATCCATAAAATCCAAAAAATCATTTGTTCTCACCTTTTATTGTTCTGTACATCAAATCAACTTCTTCATCTATAGTCATATTAGAATTGTCTATATATATTGTACCCTCAGTTAAAATCAATGGAGACAATTCCCTTTGGGTATCCCTTCTATCTCTTTCAATCAAATCGGCTTTTACTTGCTCATATGTAACATTTTCGCCCTTTTTAATTAAATCATTATATCTTCTCTCTGTCCTAACATCAATACTGGCAGTCAAGAAAAACCTAAAAGGAGCATTAGGCAATACATGAGATGTAATATCTCTGCCTTCCATAACTAAATCATATTTTTTAGCAGAATCTCTCTGAATTTTTAAAACAAAATCTCTACATTTAGGATATGGACTAATTATAGAACACATATCACTAATATCATTGTCTCTTATTGTTTTAGATACATCTACACCATTTAATATGGTAATCTGTTCACCATCATTATGCTTTAAATCCACTTTGATTTTTGCAAGTGCCTTTTCTACAGCTTTTTGATCTCTAGGATCGATATTATTATCTCTCACATACACAGCAATAAGCCTATAAATAGCCCCTGTATCGAAATGAATAACTCCCAGTTTTTTAGCAAGCCTAGTGCAAACAACACCTTTACCAGAAGAAGAATGGCCATCAACAGCAATATTTAACATCATTTACCTCCAAAAACCAAATTTATCTCGTTATTTTTTAAATACTTATACTTACCCATAGGTAAATCATCTAAAAGTAAACTACCAATGCTTATTCTTTTTAAATTATATATTTTCAAACCCAAAGACTCAAACATTTTTCTTATTTCTCTATTACGACCTTCGTGAATTGTTATATTGTATACAAAGTATTCGTTATCATCTCCCATGTATTCTACACATGCTGGCAATGTTTTTTTACCATCAATCAAAATACCCGTCTCTAAGGCATGAATCTGCTTATTAGTAGCCATATACTTTAATTTTACTTCGTATGTCTTTTCAATGTTTTTAGATGGATGAATAATATTATTCGCCCAATCACCATCGTTAGTTAAAAGTAATAACCCCTCGGTATTATAATCCAATCTACCAACAGGAAATACTTTTTCTTTACAGCCTTTCAATAAATCTGTAACAACGCGTCTACCTTTTTCATCTTTTAATGAAGTGATATAACATTTAGGTTTATTCAGCATTATATAGACTTTTTCTGCTTGTTTGCATAATACATTACCTTTAAAAGATACAACATCATTATCTTTCACGTCGAATCCTAGATTAGTGATAATTGTATTATTTATTGAAATATCACCATTCAAAATGTATTGCTCTACTTTTCTCCTACTACCAAGCCCACACTCTGCCAAATACTTATTTATTCGCATAATTACCTCTATTATTAGTTTACTATCTTTATAATATTTTAGCAAACATATACAAATAAAAAACAGGACTATTATCCTGCTTTTATATTAGAACCATCTATCAATAATATTATCAAAAAGGTATTTAATATCATTATTGGTAGCACCCTCTATAGTAATCAAATCACCTGAATAAACAATTTTACCATTATATATGACATCTACCGTCCCCACAATTTCATTCAAATCAATAGGTGCCACAAGTTTGTCTGGCAAATTATATCTTACTTCATAATTATTCTCTTCAGATTTTAATATAGGTGTAGAATACCCACCGATCGTGATTACACCGATATTAGACTTTTTGCTATCTTCAATATCTACAGAACTTACATAATTATATGGTTTTATAAACTCTTTCATCATATATTTATCCACAGCCATTTTAGTTAATCTATCACATTCTTCAAACATTGGCTGACAATTCAAAACCACAGATATTATTTGCATTCCATTTTCTTCATGAGCATTAACAAGACATCTTCCTGCATTATCCGTAAAACCAGTCTTTACACCTACACAATTATTATCAGTAAACAAAAGTCTATTTTTATGCTTTAAATATCTAGATTTATATACATTAGTACTAGGTATAACATATCGCTCAGTAGAAACGATCTCTCTAAACACAGTGTTTTTAAGAGCATAAGATGTAATCATAGCCAAATCATATGCCGAAGTATAATGAGTATCACTATCTAGACCATGAGGATTATCAAAATGTGTATTTTTAAGATTAAGGCTTTCAACAAAACTATTCATATCATGCACAAAATCATAGGTACCACCCAATCTCTCAGCAATAGCAACAGCACAATCATTACCACTAGCAAGCATTAATCCGTATAATAAATCACGCATAGACATTGACTCACCAGATTTCAAATATATACTAGTTCCCTCAATACCAATAGCATTATCACTAACAACAAATTTTTCATCCAAATCATCACACTTCTCAATAGCTAAAATACATGTAATAATTTTAGTAGTACTAGCCATAGGAAGAGTTACATCCATATTTTTAGAATATAAAACAGTATCCGTATATCCTTCTAATACAACCATAGCTTTCGCAGAAGATAAAACACTTGTATCAAAAGCACATACGTGAAAAGAGTTATTAAAAACAACTATTAAAAATGCAATTACAATATATATAAGCCCTAGGTATTTTTTATACATTATCATCTCCCGAATCCAAAGTATTGGATATATAATCATACATTTTAAAAATCAAATCAATTAATTTTTTTGAGTCACCACATTCGTTAACATTTAGATAATTTAATACACCATTAGTCAAACAGACAAAGCCGATAGGAAATATATTAAACCCAGTCGCATTACCTATACTGCTATTATTTTTATGTTTTTTATTATATAATTCAAATTCCCCAGAGACAATACCGACACTGATTTTATTTACAGGTATTACATATATATTGTCTGCAATATTAACAATATTGCCAATAACTATATTATTTTTGGCAATATCTGTAATATTTTTAAACATATCATTAATCATATTATCTATATTATTTTCATCTTTTTGCATATTGCTTTCCTTTATATATACTCATTACTATAGCAAAAATCATATCAAATAGTGTTAAATATATTTTCGCATATCCCTTTAATGCAATACAATTATTTACATAGTCAGGCATTACGTGTATACAATAATCCATGTCGTTGTTTACATTATTTATAGCAATCATATTATTAAATAATAATAACAACCCATTTATTTGTGATGTGTACTTACTATCAATCAATCCCAAACGAAAACCCACATCTAATTTTTCTAAATACAATTTTGATATAACGCTAGTCTTAATTTGTTTTATAATATAATTCTCTTGTTTGATTTTAAACAAATTTATTGATTTTACTTTTTTACTTCCATTTAGTTTTAATGTTAATCCATAGAGCCCTATTTCAATTTTCAAAATTTTCAGATGCATTATTTTAATTTTTATATCTGCGACACACTTTATTACATTCACATTCATGTCTACTTCAATAGTAATAAGAATACTCAAAACACATACAAATAAGAGTAAAAAAATAATAGTATAATTCATACTATTATCTTTAACATATATTTACTTTTTATGTAATTTAAAATTGGTCACTATCAAATGTGTAATCTGGAATACTATGCAGGTCATCTACAAACTTATCGAGAATATCATCTAGTCTATTTCTATCATCCAAAATTTCTTCTTTAGTCTCTTTGATTCCTTTGATAATACTATCTACTTCCTCGTCAGACATATTTTCAGCTATATCCTCTTCTTCAGGTATTTCCCTAAAGTCAAATAATGAATTATCTGTTTCTTCGTGTAATACCTTTATTCTTTCCAATAATTCATCATAATCAGGTAGATCTTTTATACTACTAAGATTGAATTTCTTTAAAAAATTATCAGTGGTTCCATATAGCAAAGGATGTCCTACAGCATCTTTTCTACCCACAACTTCTATTAAATTATTCTCCATCAATGTATTTATAGCATAATCACAAGGTGATCCACCTCTAATATTTTCAATTTCCAATCTAGTAATTGGCTGTTTGTATGCAATAATTCCACAAACTTCCAATACAAGTTTTGTTAACATTTTCTCTTTGATTGGATTGAGTACCACCGATATTGGCTCGGCATATGCCTTGTTTGAGCACAACTGTGCCTTTTCATTAAAAATTAATACTTGAATCCCCTCTGAATTTTCATTTTTTCTCTTTTGTAATTCTTTTACTGCTTCTTCTACTTCAGACTTCTCAATCTCTAATTTCTCACTAATGTCTAGGAAAGAAACTGGTTCACCAGCAACAAACAATATACCCTCAATTATATTAGATAAGTTCTCCATTAAACTCTTCTCCCGTTCTTTCTATCTGTATATCAGAAAATAAATCATCTTGACTAATTCTAATAAACTGTATCTTGATTAATTCTAGCATTGCTAAAAATGTTGTAATTACTTCATCTTTTGTTGATGATTCTAGGAATAATTCATTAAAACTTATTTTATTCCTAGACAAAAGCGCATCTTTGATAGTACATACTTTCTGCTCGACAGTATACTCTTCTTTTTTAATCTCTTTGCTTTCTTTGTTTTTCTCTATCTTGTTTACCTTATGCATTATTCCTACAAATGCATCAAGCAACATATCTAATTGCATATCTTTGAGAACAATTCTATACTTATTCGCTTCTTTTTCTGGTTGTTTATAAAATTTATCATTGCTCTCTAGTTCTTTTAGTTTTTCATTGGCTTCTTTGAACATCTGATATTCACGAAGTCTTAATTTCAATATGTATTCTGGATCCAGCTCATCTTCTTCAGCAGTCTCTAATTTTGGCAATAATTTTTTACTTTTAATCTCAATAAGTATAGCAGCATATTCTATAAATTCACTAGCCACTTCCATATCTACCGTTGAGATATCTTTCATAATCTCTAGATATTGTTCTGTAAGACTAGATAATTCAATATCTTCTATTTCCAATTTACTCTTTTTAATCAAAGAAAGAAGTAGGTCTAGTGGCCCACTAAAATTGTCTAATTTAAATGTTAATTTATCTGAAACAATGTCTTCCGATAATTCTTCATCTTCTATTGTTTCGTTGACTTTCTCTTCCTTTTCTTCCATAAATAACCATTAAAAAATTAAATTCCAAAAACTCTGAATAGGTATAAATGCCCACATAATCATATTGAATAATAAATAGTCAAAACAAATTAAAAATAGTAAAAGTATTAATGAACCATACCTATACATAAAGTTTACATAACCATTATTGTACTTCGTTACACCCTCAATAAACTTGAATCCATCCAATGGATATATAGGTAAAATATTGAAAACGGCCAGACTAATATTAATTAGAGACATATAATAAGTAAAATATTGAATAAAATTAACCAACACATTTTCTGCATTTATCAGCAATGACAGCTTGAATAAACCACAGAAAACAAACGATAAAATTAAATTTGTAATTACACCAGCGATACTAGTCCAAATAATACCTTTCTTTATATTTCTAAAATTGCTAGGATTTATTTGTACTGGTCTAGCCCAACCAAACCCAAATAAAGCACAACATAAAAATCCTATAGGATCAATATGCCTTAATGGATTTATCGTAAGTCTTCCCTGTGCCTTGACATTTACATCTCCCATTTTGTATGCAACAAATGCATGTGCAAATTCATGCAAAGAGAGTGATAATACAATACCTAAAATAAAAGATATTGATACTATTAAAAAATCTACACCCGAATAACTACCAATAAAATGAAGCATGACTCTCCCTACATTTATCCATATTGGATTATATCAAATAATACCCAAATAATCAAACAATTGTCATGTTTCTGTAAATAAATTCAAATTAAAAAAACAAAAAGACCATTATTATGGTCTTTTAAAATTAATCATTATATATTATTCTATGACATTCACAAACTATAGTACCATCAGCCTTTAATTTATTTACTTTTGCAGATGGTAATTCTACCCTGCAACCACCACAGTGGCCATTCTCTACTTTTACAAATACTGGAAGTTTTATTTTATCTGCCTTCAATTCTTTGTACTTAGCAAACAAAGTAGGATTTAGAGACTTTTCCATCTCTTTCATTTTATTCTCTATCGCCTGTATTTTAGGTGCTACTTTTTGTAAATCTTGCTCACATTTTAATTTATACTCATCATGTTTTTTCTTAGCCTTGATAAGATTATTTTTATTGAATTCAAATTCTTTTAGACTACTTTTGATTTTAGTAATGATGATGTTTATATTTCTTTCAAGCAAGAATAATTCACTGCTCAAACTATTTATTGTAGACAAATATTCATCTACAGCATCTAGACTAATTGAATTAATATCTGTATTTGTTAATTTTTGAATCTTGTCACAATTCTTGTTGTATTGGTCTTTCAATTTCTCATATTCTGCTATTAGTTCTTTGCCCGAATCTTCTAGTTTGTACGCTTTATTATGAGTTTCAACCATATACTCTTTAATTTTTTGCATATTGATTCTATCATCACTATTTATACTATTCTTTTTCAAATTAGCCAATTCAATATCTAGTGCTTGATACTCCAACATTTTTTTCATAATTATCTAACCTTCCTTTTGCTAGTTTTAAAAGTTCCAAGTATTTTTTCAATTCTTGTTTATTTTCGCCCGAAATCTGATTTACAATATTGCTAATCTTTTGAGTCTCGTAATCTAAATACTCCACAAAATCTTTATTATTAATGAAATTATCTTTACCAAAATATAAATCAAATTCATCAACATTTTGAAGCGAATCTGACTGAGTATATTTTACGATATTATAAAATTTATGTTTATCCTTAATAATAATATCATAAACAATACTGTATCCACTATTCAACATGGATTTTTTCACCATAATCTCATTATGCTGTGGTGAAAGAATAAAATTTTTGATTTTAATAGGACTACTAGAAATAATTTTATTTATTTCATCACCACCCATACCAGAAATGATACAAGTATCTATATTATTATCTTTATACCCAGATAATCCATCACAGCATATTGCCATATATCGATTATTATATTTTGACAATAATTTAATAGCCTTATTTAGCGATGATTCACTAATATCAGACACATAGGCATATTCGATAATATTGTTTTCTAATAGATAATCTGCCAACTTACCATGGTCACAGCCAACATCTGCTATACACTTACCATCTACTAGAGAAGCAATCGCCTTTAATCTTTTTGACAGACTATTCATAAAAATCCTGCAATTTCTTTGATCTATTAGGATGTCTTAGTTTGCGTAATGCTTTTGCTTCGATCTGTCTTATTCTTTCCCTTGTGACATTAAATTCTTTGCCTACTTCTTCTAGAGTTCTTGGATGGGAATCATCTAGACCATATCTTAGCCTAATTACTTTTTGCTCTCTCGGAGTAAGAGTCTCTATAACCTGTAATAATTGTGACTTTAGAATATCTTGAGCAGCATTGTCTGTAGGAGATTTGATTGATTCATCTTCCACAAAATCACTTATTTTGCTCTCATCTTCTTCACCGACAGGGCTCTCCAAAGATACTGGATCTTGTGCAATTTTTTGTATTTCAATTACTCTATTTTCACTAATACCCATTTTTTCAGCAATCTCTGCATTGGTAGGATCTCTGCCTAATTCTTGCATTAATTGTTTACTAACTCTAGACAATCTATGTATAGTTTCTACCATGTGTACCGGTATTCTTATAGTTCTTGCTTGGTCAGCAATTGCTCTAGTAATTGATTGTCTAATCCACCAAGTAGCGTATGTAGAAAATCTAAAGCCTTTGGTATAGTCAAATTTTTCTACAGCCTTTAAAAGTCCCAAATTCCCCTCTTGAATCAAATCCAAAAATTGCATGCTACTTCTATTAACATACTTTTTGGCGATACTAACAACTAGTTTTAAGTTTCTCTCGGACAATTCTTTTTTAGCATTTTTGTCGCCTTCAAGGATTCTTTTAGCTAATTCTACTTCTTGCTCTGAAGTAAGCAATTGTGCTTGTCCAATATCCTTTAAATACATTTTTACTGGATCATCTACTTTTACATTACTAATAAGTTCTTTGAGTTCATCATCTTTGATGGTTTCGTCCATTGATGGCTCAACATCTATGCCTTCATCTTCTAGTCTTGCCTTGAATTTCTCCATCTCTTCAGCAGTTAATTCATAATTGATGAGTTTTTCACCTAAATCTTCTTCAGTAATAGAATTTCCATCTCTTTTCGCATTTTTCAATATTTCTTGAAATTCTTTTTCTAAACTATCCATATTTTCTCCATCGCTAATTATTTTGTTTTTTCCATTATTAATATTTTTTGTATTTCAGACATTATAGCCTTTTTCTCTTCACTATCTTTAGTTTTAGATAATTTAGCCAATAATTGATCTTTTTGTGTAGTCAATCCAGTTTTAACCAAAATTTTCACACAATCATTATAGTATTTTTCATTATCTTCGCCAGCAACAAATACAAAATTGACTACATCATATATATCTTTTTGTCCTTCTACATCAAACATATCAAAAAGTTTGCTAACTATTGGTATTCTACCTTCACTATGTTCGCCAGCCACATAATCATATATCTTTACATAGTCGCTATTAAGTAAACTCTGCCTAATCCTATCATCTAGTTTAGCATATTCTTTCTTATGTATCAATGCCGAAATTATAAATTTTACTGCTTTTACGTAAGCATTATCTTTTAAATTTATTTGCTTATCTTCTATTTGTTCTTTTATGTCTTCTTGTTTTAATTCTGTATTTGTACCATTTTTTAAATCACTCTTTAGCACATTAATAGACACATTAGACATATCCTGAACCATTTTTAAATATATCTCTTGTTCGGAATTTGTTGGCAATTTTTTGATAACATTGAGTGAATCGGAAATAAACTTATTCTTCTGTTCCATTTTGGTCAAATCATAGTGATTTGCAAAATCCCTGATTAAAAATTCCACCCAATAATAAGCCCCAGACAACATCTTATTCCATTCATTTATTCCATATAAATTTATAAATTCATCTGGATCATTATTATTAGGAATAGTAACAATAAACACATTCATGCCTGCATTAAACAATATTTCTATACTACGCAAAGTAGCCTTTTGACCAGCACTATCCCCATCAAAACACAAAATAACTTTGTCTGAAAATCTTTTTAAATCCTTCGCATGAGATGGCGTTAAAGCAGTTCCCATACATGCTACTGCATTTCTAACTCCTGCCTTGTAGAGGGATATGACATCCATCTGACCTTCAACTATTACAACTTCTTTAATATTCTCAGTATTTTTCAGTTTCTTTAATTGATTAATTCCATAAATACATTTACTTTTATCAAAGACTAATGTTTGAGATGTATTTTTGTATTTAGCAAAATCCGATTTTTCTAAAACTCTCCCACTAAAGCCAACAATATTGCCATAAATATTGAAAATTGGGAAAATTAAACGTTTGGCATATACATCATAAAGTGTCCCATCGCTACGTTTTTCTGCAATACCAGCATCAATTAATTCTTCGTCCGTATATCCTTTAGAGTTTAAATACTTGATTGCTTCCGTCCAACCTAGACTATACCCCAAACCAAACTCTTTTATAGTTGCCGTATCTAATTTACGTTTAGACAGATAATCTAGAGCCACTTGAGATTCTTTTAATTTTAAATTTGAGTAATAATACCTAGCAGCATCTAGTAGAGCCTGATATATTCTTTCACGTTTTTTCTTGGTTTTCAATAAATTTTCATCAGTTTTATACTCCGGCAATTCCATACCTGCATATTCGGCAAGCTTTGCACATGCATCATAGAAATCTAAAGACTCATATTTTTCCACGAATTTAATTACATCACCACTAGCACCACATCCAAAGCAATGAAAATATTGTTCAATATCATTTACAGCGAAAGATGGTGTTTTTTCGAAATGAAATGGACAACATGCCCACCAAGTTCTACCCTTTTTAGCTAGTGTAATATATTTCCCCACAACAGACACTATGTCATTACTCTGTTTTAATTTTTCAATCCACTCTTCATTAAAACCTTTATCCAAAAGTACTCTCCTTATTTCACAATATATATTTACGATATATATTTCATATTTCCTTTATTTTGAATAAAATTATATTAATTGCATATAATATCACAAAAAAAAGTAAGGCATACGCCTTACAATACGGACTTGATTAAATCTTATTCTTTCTATTGAATGTGTCCTTTACATCTTCTTCACCATCTTTCTTTACTCTTGTTACTGCATTAACAACAATAGTAAGAACAGAAGCAAATACAATGGCACAAGGCAAAATTACCCAAGATGGATGCCATTTACCAGTAAAAGCAACAATCAAAATATATGATAATACAGCACACAATAATACTACTCCGCTTATTGCATCACTAATCATTCTTGCTTTACTTTTTCTAAACATAAAACTACTCCTATTTCTTCGTATATATTTATAATAACAAAAATAATTCAATAAGTTAAATGATTTTAGCATTATTTCTGGTATATTAATTTTTATTTAAATATCTTAGTATCTCTCTGAAAGGTTCTATGTTTCCTTCACGAAATTCTTTTGTGTCTATCAAATGATTAATATGCTCTACATCAAACCAGTCAACATAGTCTACCTCTTCAGTCTGTAATGACAAAGAATTGATATCTAGATTCATATTAGAATAGTATGTCTCAAGTAAACAATTTTTAAAGATTTTTGTGCACACATATTTTACTTTATCTTTGGAAATATTCAATCCTAATTCTTCTTTTACTTCTTTTAATACAGTATACGAGCCATCATCACCAAAAGACACATGTCCACCAGTCGTGGCGAAACATGAATGTCTAGATTTAGATGTCTTTTGTAATAGGAATTGTCCTCTATCATTTTGAATAAAAATCAAAACTATCATAAAATATTTACCATCCGGTAAATTATATTTGTCATCTCTGGATACACTTTCATTCAAAATATTTTTGTTTTTATCAAAAACTTGTAATAATTCCATATCAATCTCCATTTTTGCTTTACTGCATTTATAGATTATATTACAAAGAGAAAGATTAGGTGAAACACCCAATCTTCTCAAAATAATTATTTATTTTTGTGTTTAATAGCAGCTTGAGCAGCAGCAAGTCTAGCAATAGGAACTCTGAATGGAGAACAAGATACATATGTTAGACCAATCTGATGACAGAATTCTATAGAAGAAGGATCACCACCATGTTCACCACAGATACCACAATGTAGATTTGGTCTAGTAGATTTACCTAGTTTAACAGCCATATCCATTAGTTTACCTACACCTATTGTATCTAGTCTTGCAAATGGATCAGACTCAAATATTTTATTTTGATAATAAGATGGTAAGAATTTACCAGCATCATCACGGCTAAATCCAAATGTCATCTGTGTCAAGTCATTGGTACCGAAACAGAAAAATTCTGCATCTTTAGCGATTTCGTCAGCAGTTAGAGCAGCTCTAGGAATCTCAATCATAGTACCAACTTCATATTTTAATTTTGATTTTGCTTGTTTGATAACAGCATCAGCAGTAGCAACAACAATTTTCTTTACAAATGCCAATTCCTTTGTGTCTCCAATTAAAGGAATCATGATTTCTGGAACAACCTTCCAGTCTTTGTGTCTAGCTTGAACATTAATTGCAGCTTTGATTACAGCTCTGGTCTGCATCTCAGCAATAGCAGGATATGTAACTGCTAGTCTACAACCACGATGACCCATCATTGGATTGGTTTCGTGTAAATCTGTAATATATTGTTTGATTTGTGCAACTGTTTTATTCTTTGCTTTTGCAAGAGCTTTAATGTCTGCTTCATCAGTAGGAACGAACTCATGTAGAGGTGGATCCAAATATCTGATAGTAACAGGCTTACCCTGTAATGCTTCCATTAGACCTTCAAAGTCTGATTGTTGCATTGGTTCGATTTTATCAAGAGCTTCTTTTCTTTCTTCATCAGTATCAGAACAAATCATCTCTCTGAATGCTCCAATTCTATCTGGATCAAAGAACATATGCTCTGTTCTACATAGACCAATACCTTCTGCACCTAATTCAGCAGCACGTTTAGCATCAGTTGGAGTATCTGCATTGGTTCTTACACCCAACTTTCTGTATTTATCTGCTAATTTCATGATTCTACCGAAATATCCACTATTAGGGTCTGCAGGAACAGTCTTAATAGCAATATTATAAATTTTACCAGTAGAGCCATCTAATGACAATTCATCACCCTCATGGAATGTCTGACCAGCAAGTGTGAAGCATTTATTCTCTTCATCCATCTTGATTTCACCACAACCAGATACACAACAAGTACCCATACCTCTAGCAACTACGGCTGCGTGTGATGTCTGACCACCACGTACGGTCAAAATACCTTGAGCATATTTCATACCCTCAATATCTTCTGGACTAGTCTCTAGTCTAACTAGAACTACTTTTTCTTTTCTCTTACCGTGTTCTACAGCATCTTCTGCAGTAAATACGATTTTACCAGCAGCAGCACCTGGAGAAGCAGCGATACCTTTACCAATTACATTATTTTTATCTGCTTTCTTCAATGCCTCTACATCAAATGTTGGATGTAATAACATATCTAGAGTCTTGGCATCTATCTGCATCAATGCTTCTTCTTCTGTAATCATGCCTTCATCAATTAGGTCACATGCAATTCTAATAGCTGCAGCAGCTGTTCTTTTACCATTTCTAGTTTGCAACATATACAAATGTTTATCTTCAATAGTAAATTCCATATCTTGCATATCACGATAATGTTTCTCTAGAGTATTGCAGATATCTAGGAATTGTTTGTATACTTCTGGCATAATTTCAGCCATTTTTGCAATAGGCATAGGTGTTCTAACACCAGCAACAACGTCTTCACCTTGTGCATTCATTAAGAATTCACCCATTAGACCTTTTTCACCTGTAGCAGGATTTCTAGTAAATGCAACACCTGTACCAGATGTTTCACCCATATTACCGAATGCCATCATTTGAACATTGACAGCAGTACCCCAACTATAAGGAATATCGTGATCCATACGATATACATTTGCTCTAGGATTATCCCAAGAACGGAACACTGCCTTGATAGCCTCAAATAATTGTTCCTTTGGATCATCTGGGAAATCTTTTCCTAATTGTTTTTTATACTCAGCTTTGAATTGTCTAGCCAATTCTTTTAAATCATCAGCAGTCAAATCTACATCATATACTACGTGTTTTTTCTCTTTCATTTGATCGATAAGTTTTTCGAAGTATTTCTTACCTACTTCCATAACGACATCAGAGAACATCTGAATAAATCTTCTATAACAGTCCCAAGCCCATCTAGGGTTACCAGACTTTTTAGAAATTACTTCTACAACATTCTCATTCAAACCCAAATTTAGAATAGTATCCATCATTCCAGGCATAGATGCCCTAGCACCAGAACGAACAGAAACTAATAATGGATTCTCTTTATCACCGAATTTCTTACCGGTTATATTCTCCATTTTACCAATATACTCCATAATCTCAGCTTGGATTTCTGGATTAATTTGTCTTCCGTCTTCATAGTATTGAGTACAAGCCTCTGTAGAAATTGTAAATCCCTGTGGAACTGGTAATCCAAGATTAGTCATTTCTGCTAGGTTTGCACCTTTACCACCAAGAAGTTCTCTCATTTTAGCATTACCTTCGCTAAACAAATAAACGTATTTCTTTGCCATATTTTCTCCTTTAATTTAAGTCTACTGTGAATAAGTATATATTTTTTAAAAAAATATTGCAACCTTTCAGTCGCAAAAATTTTCTTTTTATTAGTAAATATTAGATTCAACTTCAAATGCTAGAACATATCAAAAATGTATAATTATGCATTAATCAAAATCCAAATTAATTGATTTTATTCTGTAATTCAATCTACTACATACATTACGTACAACTAGACGGAATGCATACTGTACAGAATCGTTATGCAGTTTAATGGTTTGCAGTTTTTCATAGTCGGTATCAAAGATAATCTTTATGGTCATAAAATCTTTTTTTGAAATTTTTATGCCACCAGGACAATTCGTACATCTAAACATACCTTCTTGGTAATCATATTTAATGTCCCCAATAAATTTCATACCACAGGTATCGCAATACTCAAAATTTGGCTTGTATCCTATAATACTGAGCATATCTAAATAAAATTTCAAAGCAACCAAATATTCATCTATACCTCCATACACAATTGTTTTCAAACTCTTTATCAAACACAAAAACAATCTTTCACTAATAATATTTGGTTTAAGTAAAACATTACAAACTTCCAACATCGAAAAACAAAGAGAATAAGCAGTATAATTGGACGTTAAGTCAAAAAATGTATCTATCAAATCTACTTGTTTGACTAAATAAAATTCACCACTTTTAGCCAAATCAAATCTCGCAAAACAAAAAGGTTGACAAGCATATTTTAGCTTGGCATTACTATTTTCAACACCTTTTAAAACACAAGATATTCCACCCAATTCCACACTGAATATTTTGATAATCCTATCTTTTTCACCTTGTTTAATCGAATTGAGTACAATACCAGTTACTTCAATTTCTTCCAAAATATTTCCTTTATTTATTACTGCTTCTATTATAATTATTCATATTTGTGTATTTTTATAAATCTTGATCGTTGTAACCATATGCCCTAACACTACTACCAGATTCTCTCCAGTTTTCGCGAACTTTAACAAATAATTGCAACATGACCTTTTGACCAACCAATTTTTCTATATCTATTCTTGCTTTTGTGCCGATATTTTTTAACATTATACCATTTTTACCAATAATAATTTGCTTATGAGATGATTTCTCTGTGATAATATCAGCATTAATTTCACACAGAGTCCCACCCTCTTTAAATGAAGTAATTTCAACAGCCAATCCGTGTGGTAATTCATCTTGTAATAACCAAAGAGCCTTTTCTCTAATTATCTCAGCAACCAAAAATTTAATAGATTTGTCGGTATAAACATCGTCATCAAAATATTTAATTTCATCGTGCAAATATTTTTTAATAACCTTTATAACTTCATCAATATTTTTACCTTTTAGTGCAGATACAGGAATAATATCTTTAACATTCTCTAGACTATTGCATTTGGCCAATTCGGGATATAATTTTTCATAAGTAGTATCATCAATTTTATTTACAATCAAAATAATGTTTTTTATGCCCTGAGAGTACTTGTTGAGATTATCAATCACATTTGTATTAATTTTTTTTGTTCCATCTATCACATATAAAAGCACATCTACATCATTTTTTGCAGAATTAATAGCTTTTTCCATATATTCATCAAGTTTATTATGTGATGTATGAATACCTGGCGTATCTATAAATGCTATTTGACTATCGGCATCATTATATATACCAAGGATCTTATTTCGTGTTGTTTGTGGCTTGGGAGATACTATTGATACTTTTTCCTTTAAAATTGCATTTAATAGAGTACTTTTACCCACATTGGGCATTCCAAGTATAGCAACAAAACCAGACTTCATATTTACACACCCCTTTTTAAATCCAAATGAGCCATAATTTCCTCTTCTATTCCACGCATAATTTTGCGATCATCGTCTAATATATGGTCATAACCCAGCAGATGCAATAATCCATGAACAGCCATATACACCATTTCACGCATTCTAGTATTACCATACTCTTTAGCATGTTGATAGACAATTTGCTTACATATACAGACATCACCAATCACAATGCAATTAGTTTCAGGGTTTAGATCGGTCAAAAAAACATTATTATTGAGTTTATCAATAATAACTTGCATATTTGTTTTATTAGGCTCTAAAAGAGTAGGAAAAGACAAAACATCAGTAACCTTGTCCATGTTTCTAAAATTAGCATTCAAAGATTTAATTTCGTTTTTAGAAACAAAACTAATATTAATCTCTAGATTCTTATTAGAAATCTTTAAAAAATCAAGAGCATAGTCATATGCCATACTGATTTTAGCAATGTATTTAGAATTAAAAGTTTTTTTATTAAAATTAATAACCATATATCAAAATAACCCTTCTCATTTGTTATATCAAAGAATGATAAAATAATCAATAAAAACTAATAATTAATTAGCACTTCACAACATATGGTATAGTTCAGAATATAACCAGATTCATAAGAATTAATATCACTGTACTGATCATATACAGACATACATGGAATAAGTCTAGACATACAATTATTTTTGAGTGTTTCAATTATAATATCTTTTTTAGAATTAAAATCATTAACAACCTCAATGGTATTCAATTCATAAGCAATAGTTTTAACACATCTAATAGGTAACATTAATGATGTATTTGTACAATTAACCATTATTTCATAATTATCAAATGAGACATCTTTACTAGAATTAAATAAAGAAATTTTACCCAAAAACATTTCGCAGGAAACACATTGATATTTACCGGTGCGAATATTATGATACGATAAATTATCAAATACAAAACTTTCCGTCAAATATGTTTTACCACAGATTTTAGCAGATGGTTCAACATACACTTTTTCACCATCAATCATAACCCACGGCTCTACTAAAACATCATTGGTATAAACAATAGAATTTGGCTCTACGCACAGAGTACCAGAATAAATATCTATACTATCTACGATAAGATTACACGGAGACACAATCGGATTATAATTCATTTTCGAATTAGGAATTTCTTCTTTTATATTAATAATCAAACAAGAACCTTTATTAATTGCACTAACCATAGAGACATTATAATTATCATAGATATATTTTTCTACCGAATGTAAATCGTAATTCATTATAGAAAATTTCTTTACACCACACATACTAATCGAAGAAATTATCTCATTTTTATCAATATTTTCAACACCATAAATTTTTATATAAAATAATCTGTTTTGACATAAACATACTATGCTTATGACAATTACTATACACAAAATTCCAGAAATTAATTGTTTTAGCCTATTATTTTTACTAGATTTTACAATATTTATATCGCAATTATCAATATTTATTTTCGCAATTTTATTTAAATCTTTAGTATATACATAAAAACTAATTTCATTTACATTCTTTTCTATATTAAAAATCTCAATGTTGTTTTTTATAAAATTAGAAACTACGTTTACAACACCATAACCACTACACTCAATACGACTATAAATAGCATTATCATAATTATTATTTTGTTTTCTTTTCATAATCTAGATTTGCTCCACAGCACATAATATTACCGCTAACCATTAGCTCGCCTTTGTTTGCTTGTCTTATAAACAAATCATTACCTTCAATTACAAAATTTCCAGTTTTTGTTTTGAGTGTAATTTTCTCGCCACCATATTCTAATAGTTTTTTAAAATTACTGATATACAATGCCCTATTACCTATTTGTATAATTTTTAATTCATCAGTGATTTCTTTTAGTGGCATTTTACATATATTAATTATTTCTTCAAAGTAATTATTCATATTCACTACTCACCTATATTATATATATGAGTATTGATTTTTTTTAATAACAAAAAAGCGAGATAAATATCTCGCATTATTCTATGGTATTGAGTATATTCTGAATAATCATCAATTTCATAGATCTAGGTAATTGATTAAACTCTGCTAGTATTTTTTCTCTGTCTTTTTCTTCTTTTACAGATGCTTCTTGCAATTTTTTATAGACAGCATTATTGCTCTTTTCTTCGTTTTCTTTTACCCTGATTTTTATCTTACGCTTTTGTATAGCGTCTATTTCTCCATCTGTTAGGAATGCATCATTAGCCTTGCTCGAATATGGGAAATGATCTTCTCTACAAGGCGTTTCAACATATCTATCATATAGATAATTATTTAAAGGTCCATTTTTAGATGACTCAGCGTTTGATTTTGATTCTTTATCATCACTAGATTTTTCTTTAATATCACCTACAATTTTCGATGTATCTGACGAAGCTACCTTTTCTTTTACTTCTTTTATCGTTGTTTCTTTTTTACTCGATTCTTTTGATTTGCTTTGACCTGACCAATCTACCTTTTCAAGCCAGTTGCCTATTTTAAATAGCACCAAAAAGAATATAAGCATTCCCACTGCCGACAAAATACAAAACATTGGATGTTCAATAATGAGTTCTAACATAACAATTCTCACTCTAATTAATTATTGATTTCTCCACCTTTTGAATCGCCTATAGAATTTCTCATATGCGTATCTGCTTGTATATTCTGCATTCTATAGTAATCCATAACCCCAATATTACCCGATTTAAATGCCATACTTATAGCTCTAGGAACTTCAGACTGAGCATTTAATAATTTTGCATGCATTTCTTGTGTTTTAGCTTTCATTTCTTGCTCTGCAGCAATTGCCATTGCTCTACGCTCTTCTGCTCTTGCATTAGCTATTTGTACATCAGCCTCAGCCTTTTCTGCCTGTAATTTTGCTCCTACGTTTCTACCTATGTCTATATCCGCGACATCAATACTTAGTATTTCGAACGCAGTTCCTTTATCCAAACCCTTGGATAATACAGACTTACTAATAGCATCTGGATTTTCTAGCACTAATTGGTGGTTTTTCGCAGAACCAACCACACTTACCACGCCTTCACCAACCCTTGCTAGAATAGTCTCTTCTCCTGCTCCACCAATTAATTTTTCTATATTGCTCTGTACCGTAATACGTATTTTAACTATCAATTCGATACCATCACAGGCAACAGCAGATATTGGTGGTGTTGTAATGACCACTGGAGTAACACAGTTCTGAACAGCCAGTAATATATCTCGATTAGCCAAATCAATTGCCTTCGCATTATCAACCGACAAATTGATTTTAGCACCATGAGCAACAATCAGTGCCTCTACCACTCTTTCTATATTACCACCAGCCAAATAGTGAGTCTCTAGATCAGATATTGTTATCTTTACACCTGCTTTAGTTGCATTTATATAGCATTTTACTATTAATGCAACATCTACATTTCTCAATTTCATTCCAACAAGTTTTCGTGCTGGAATATATGCACCACTAAATGTCGACTTTACCCACAAGTTAACTGGAACTGTTCCAAAAAATACTGCAATCAGCATAACAAAAACAACTGCAATACTTATTCCTATCCACAGCCCCGTACTTAGCAATATATTCATAAGCAACCTCCACTATAGTGTGATTACTCTCCATTTTTCATATAAATATTATATCATAATAATTATAGAAAATAAATACCATATTAAAATATTGTTAAATGAATATTTATAAGCATTTTTTTATATTTATTCCAAACAAAAAATGGATTCAATTCATAAAATTTGCTATATATTGCAAAATAAAAAAAATCTACGAACATAAAGCCGTAGATTTTTTATACATTTTAATGATTACAATGCATTTTTCATATCATCAACAATATTTTGTAATTCAACAAATATTTGACGAACATCAGCATTTTTACTATTAAGACCTTCACCCTTCTTAGTTTCGTCATCAATAAGAACTTCAATATCTTTGATAAGTTCAACCTTTTTATCAATATCACTATTGTCACTGAAGTCTAATTCACTATATCTATCAGTGATGTCTTTCAACATTTCACTTAGTTGATCATTATCGTATGCAGTTTCTTCATAATAATCTTCTTCTACAGGTGCAGGTTTAGAATATGTCTTAGTTGTAGTAGTAGTTGTTGTTACTCTAGGTGCTGGTGCAGGAGCTGCTTTCTTGGCAGGTTTCTTTGCAGGAGCAGACTTTTTACCCCTAGATGTATAAGCATCATTGCTGGAATTGATCTTATTAAGTGTAATATGAGTATCAAACATATGATAGTTCATTTCTTGATATTCTGTATTAACATCAATTACAGTTTTGCCACTGCTCTTTAATTCTACTAGTAATGGGATTAAATCGCCATCACCAGCAACGATACAATAAGTATCAATTTCTGGTTTTGTATAGCTTAATCTAACAGCATCTACAAGAATTCTAGAATCTAATTGACTATATCTTTTCTTGAATCTCATAAATGGTGCAGTCTCGTAACCGTATTTAGCGATTACTTCACTTAGGTATAGATGCTTTCTATCATTGTAGCCATAGAACTTACAATATACTACATCACCCATAGCAGTTAGTTTATCATACAATTCATCGAAAGCTTCTCCACCAATTTTTACATTGTCTACATCGACTAATAATGCAATCTTTTTCTCTTTCATAATTTTCTCCTAACTATTTTCTCTCATTTGATAAAATAAATATTGTTGAGCATATCCAGACAAATCTCCAAACCTATCAACAAATTTAGTGGATATCAATGTTGCATTATTTTCATTGGTCCCAAATATTTTGTTGTAAGCCTGTATCACCCAAGTATCTGTTGGGAATACATCAGTACGATGAAAACCAAACAATAAAATACAATCAGCAACCTTACGACCAATGCCCTTAAACCTGCACAACTCTTTTCGAGCATCGGCTGTATTCATATTCATGATGTTATTTATTATTTCGCCATCGCCCAGACTTTGAATAGTTTCATATAAATACTTATCTCTATACCCACATTTGATATTTGTGAAAAAATCCAAAGGAATTTTTTTCAATTGTTCTAATGTAGGAAAAGCATAGTAGTCGCCCATATCATCGCCATATGACTCACATATTTTTTCAACAATTCCCTTTATTCTAGGAATATTGTTATTCTGAGATATGATGAATTCTATTAGCATTTCTAATGGATCACTATTAAGTATTCTGATGCCACTACCAAAACCAACAGCATCTTTAAGAATTGGATCTGCTACCAACCTTGACTTTATTCTAACATAGTTTGTACAAAAATCAAAGTATTTTATAAAATATTTTTTGTCTTTGGTATAAATTTTTATAGTACCATTCTGACAATAAATATCTGCTTTATGGCTCAAACTATATACTGTATAGCCAAAATCCCTGACTTTGTATCTAAATACCTGACCACACTCAAGTGTCTGTTTTACATCAAAGTCACCGTCGCTTTTGACCTCAATGTAATCGTCATATTCCGTATATTTCATTCTGGTTTTATACCTATTTCTCTATATAATCAGAAAAACCAACTTCACGAATAAAGTTGGTTTATACACACCAAAGTTATTTAGCAGGATAAACACTTACTTTTTTCTTATCTTTGGTTTCATTTTCAAATTTTACTTTACCATCAGTTAAAGCATACAAAGTATAGTCTCTACCTACACCCACATTGGTACCGGCATTAACTTTTGTACCCCTTTGTCTAATGATAATAGAACCAGCGGACACTACTTGTCCATCTGAACATTTTACACCTAAACGTTTGCTTTTTGAGTCACGACCATTTTTAGAAGTACCTTGACCTTTCTTGTGAGCAAACAGTTGAATATTAATAAACATTCTCTATTACCTCCATCATTATATAATCTGAGTATTCTTTCAACAAATCTTCAATACTTACTTTGAATGTCTCAAATAATACTTGAGCCTTTGTAATATTCTCAATATCTGTTATATTCGAAAACTCAATTTTCAGATATCCATCATTATCACGTTTTGTAACCTTTGGTTTAAGTTTCAAAATCTTTTTGATTCCTAAAACACAACTTTGTGATAAAGCAGATATCGTAGCACATAAGATATCACTGCCATATTCTCCATAACCAGTATGACCAGAACATTCAAATCCGACAATGTATCCATTTCTTTTAAAAATTCTAATATTTGTCATATTATTTAACCGAAATTATCTTTAATGCTGTGAAAGGCTGTCTGTGACCTTGTTTTCTGCGGTAGTTTTTCTTAGCCTTGTATTTGAACACAACAACTTTTTCTTCTTTGCCCTGTTCTACTACTTCAGCAACTACTTCAGCACCTTTTACCAAAGGATTACCATTAGTAACCTTGTCACCATCAACCAACATCATTACATCAAGGTTGATTTTATCGCCTACTTTAGCATCTAATTTTTCAACATTGATTACTTCGTCTTGGCTAACTTTGTATTGTTTGCCTCCAGTTGTAACTATAGCGTACATGTAATTTACCTCCTCTGACCAAACTCACAGTATGGGCATACCCCAAGGTATTTAAAACCCTTTCCTAGTGGTACACAACAAATTTACCACAAAACAACTATTTTGTCAATAATTAATTATTATATTATTATAAAAAATACCACCAATCTAGCATATTTTTTTGAATGCATCACATAATAAGATAAACAAGGAGTAAACATAATGGATAAAGAAGAATACGAAATCACAACTAAACTCATTGATGAAGCATATAAAAATGTAAGAATGGCGAGTTTTGCTATAGATTGTTTAATTGAAAAAATCGAAAACAAAAGTCTAGAAGATCTGCTTAGAAAGCAAAATCAATACTATTTGGAAAGTACAAAAAGTATAGAAGCACTATCCAAATCCATTAAACATAAGACAATAGATATCAATCCATTTCTAAAAGGAATGTCTTTCACAAGTATTAAAATGAAGACACTGATAAATAATGAATCATCACACCATGCCCAAATGTTAGTCGAAGGCACAACTATGGGAATAACACAATTAATTAAAGCAAAAGGCGATTACCCATCTAAAAATAGTAAACTATTAGGTATTGTCCAAAAAATCATTGAATACGAAGAAGCCTTTGTAGAATCATTAAAAAAATACCTATAGATAGCCAATACTATCATATAAGTATTACAGAAACACCGGCATTCAATCTAGATAGATTCTCTTTCAAAATTATTTCTGGTGCAATCTCACATATCTTTTTTCTCGCATCATTTAGTTCTCCCCAATTCTCACCAAAGACATAATCTGAGATTATGCCTTTCTTTTTTAAAGAAGGTAAATACGACTTGATATACTCCTTGATGGTACCACCTTTACCATGAGAACCATAACCATGTATAATTATAACCACACGATTGCCCACTGCTTTTGAATATTTTATTTCTTCATCTACAAGAAACATTGCATAGTCGGCATTAGGATTATTCTCTTTTATATTAATAATCCTAATCATTCTTCACACCTATGAAAGACACTCCAACGCTACCATATTTCTTTTCATCTAATAAAACATACTCTTGAGGAATACCAAATTCTTTGTTTAAAGCATGTTCATAAATTATCATACCTGTAGGTTTGAGTAATTTATTACTAGCGATAGCATGCATTGCAATAGGTGCATAATCGGTATCAAAAGGTGGGTCTAAAAATATAAAATCAAATTCCATAGAAATAAATTTACCCAATGCTACCAAATAGTCACATTCGTATAAATCTGGCTTTTCACCTGCTTTTTTAAAATTCTCAGTTATAAGTTTTATACTAGTTTTACTATTATCTACAGTTACAACACGCTTTGCTCCACGGCTTAAAAATTCTAGACTAATAGCACCCGTACCACCGAACAAGTCCAATACAACAGAATCTTTTATATCAAATTGAATCTTGCTAAAAATAGCCTCTCTAACTCTATCGATTGTTGGCCTAATATTCTCTGCATTAAATGTTGATAAAACCAAACCTTTGTGTTTACCCGCTACTATTCTCATATGTTATATCCCTTATAAAAACTTTTTCTATGTCACATTTCTATATATTAGTATACAATAAATATCACATTATAGCAAATCAATAGTACAATTTGGTTTTTGTTTAAATTATGTTTTATAATGTATAATTATTAATAATTCTGCATATTTATTTGACAAGAACATAATTCATTCTTCTATAATTAAATTTTAATAAAACATCATATATTGACGTATTGAGAACACTAGCATAATCTTGTAAACTAATACCATTTGTGCCCTGTTTACCCAAAATCACCACTTCATCACCTAATTGGGCACCCACATCTGTAATATCAATCATACAAACATCCATACAAATATTACCTATTATACGACACTTTTTGCCATTGACCAACAAACAGAATTTATTAGACAATCTTCTATCTAAACCATCTGCATACCCCATAGGCACGATAGCAATAATCATCTTTTTTTTCGCCACAAATGTCCTATCGTAGCCTACACTATCTCCCTTTTTTATGTTATTAATATTAATAATATGCGATTTTATACTCAGTACTGGTTCATTGCCAAGGCCACCATCTATACCACCATACATCAACATACCAGTCCTTACCATTTGCAATCTCAATCTATTATCATAAATTGTTGCAAATGAATTTGCAATGTGAAATATTATGTCTTTATTTTTCACGTAATTTTTATATTGAATAAACTTGTAGTATTGCTTATTAATAAAATTGATATCGTTTTGTTTGGTAGCAAAATGTGAATAAACACCCTCTAATACCATATTTTCAGATAGTTCTATCAAATGCAATGCTTTTTTGAATTCTATCGTCGACCTAAAACCATATCTATTTAATCCCGTATTTACTTGTAGATGTATATGTATTTTACCACTTAATCTATCTGCTATTTTATTTAATTGAGCATAATTACCAATGCTGATAGAAATATTTAGATCGGAACATATCTGAATATTCTCAATATCCACAGCACCCAAAACGAGTATTCTAGTATCAGCATCTACTTCTCTTATCTGCACAGCTTCCTTAAATGTTGCCACGGCAAAAAAATCAACTAAATCAGTGATATTTTGGCATACATGCATAGCACCTAGACCGTATGCATTGGCTTTTACAATAGCACAATATCGGACGTCCCACCCACATAATGCTCTTATATTTATAATATTACTTCTTAATTGTTTGATATCTACTATAAAATCATTGTAATTTGTCATAATATTACTTATGTAAAAAATAAAAAATTTTGTTAATGATTAAAAACTTTCAAAATATTGTTGACAAATGTGTAAAATTTACACATAATATAAGTGGAGGTTGGAGATGAATGTAAATGATAAAAGATATGACAACCAAGGAATACACGTTGTATTAGCGCTATTTACAGTTGATAAAGGTAAATTTAAAGTACTTCTTATCAAAAGAAAGAACGAACCATTTAAAAACAAATGGATATTAATTGGTGGATGCGCCTACAATACAGAGACAGGTAAAGAAGCAATGATGCGAGAAATGTACGAAAAAACTCATATTAAAAACGTCGATTTTGAATTGTTTGGTGTATTCGATAATCCTAAAAGGTCACCACTAAAAAGGATGGTTGCCCTAGCATATATGGGAGTATGTGATAGCAGTATTATTCAGGTTTTTAAACAAACAGAGAAAGCATCAGATGCCGATTGGTTCGAAATAGATCGAATCCCAGAACTAGGCTATGACCATAAAGACATATTAGAAAAAGCCATACAAAACCTAAAAGAAAAAGTATTCACAACAACCATTATAAGAAAATTATTCCCTACTACATTCACCCTACCAGATCTACAAATGGTTTACGAAAAAATTTTAGATAAAAAACTTGACCGAAGAAATTTTAGAAAAAAATTATTATCAGACAATATTATTCAAGAAACAAACTTAACACAAAAAATAGATAATAAGAAAACGACTAAACTATATTCATTTACAAACAAACAGACTAATATTAGTTTTTATAAATAAACACATCACTAGATGTGTTTAAAAAACAAAACAAATGCGTAAATTTTACACAATATATAAGGAGTATAAATGAGTATAATGATTTGTTTTTTGGCCCCTAGTGAATATGGCAAAAATACAGCAATTAAAATATTGAAAAAGCATTACAGAATAGTCAATATCAAACTTGCCGCCCCACTATACAAACTACAAAAACACTTTTATAAGTTTATCCATACTCGAATGCATGGAGAACAAGATGGCGAATTATTGCAATATTTAGGGCGAAAAATCAGAGCAGAAAATCCAGAATTTATTATAGATACCTTTAAACAAAAATTAAAAAAATATAAAAACTTTAAAGGTATTATCACAAATGACGATTGTCGTACGCCAGATTTTGATGCTTTAAAGCAACTAGGTTTTATATTTGTGAAAATAAATGGATTTAAAAGAAATCGACACGACCACACAAAATCTGATACTGCTTCATACCTAGAATGGCACAACGACATTCCCCACGATTATGAAGTAAATAATCTAGGAACCATGGAAGAATATGAAAATAATCTAATTATATTAATGAAAAAAATTTTGGTGAGGTGAAAATGAGAAACAATTTAATTTTCAATAGAGTACTAGGTTTAAAATTTTTAAGTGAAAATTTTCCATACTATTTCGACAAATCACGCATTAATTTATTCTTCGTCAATAGCAAAAAAGACCTGCTTTCGCTCAAAATTCCCGAAAAATATGATACACTTCTCCTAAAACGCAGTGCTAATAAACATTTCATAAATGATATTAGATTTAAAGATAATCGTTTTTTCAATAATATAAATGACTTAAAGAAAGGAATAGATGAATTTGATGATATCTTTGATTTTTGTATTGAATGTCACAAATTTAAATACGGCGAAAACTATTACTCTGACAAATTGGCTATTGCTCAATTTTCTACAAATTTACTGACAGATGCAATTGATAAAGTTAGTTTCATTCCGTCATATGTCCCTGGAATAAATACCAGAGAAAATTCATCATATATCGAGATTGAATATCCTAATGATTATTCATCTATCTACCACATCAATAAATTTAACAAACAAATTGCAAGCATTAATAATTTGGACTACTATTCAGTAGATTATCTCTCACAAAAAATTCACAATATGATAGACACCATTAGAGATCGTTTAATAGATTTGGATTGCCAAAACAATTTTCAATTAATTATCCGAATCGACTCATACTTAAACTTGTTACCTATAGATTTCCGAACACCAGATGCTTGGGCAAAAATCTAAACAAGAAGGATTATATGATTTTAACCAAATTAGAAATAGACAAACAAGTCAAAAAGAAAAATATTAATATTACCCCATATTCTAGCACCCTACTCAATCCTAATAGTTACAATTATCGTCTAGGACATACTCTAATAGAATTCGATCAAATACAAATAGATGCCCACCAAAAACCCAAAACTAAAATAATTCACATTCCACCAACAGGATACGTGCTACAACCGGGTAAACTATACTTAGGCTCAACATTCGAAAAAATCGGTAGTAAAAAATTTGTAACACAATTAATCGGTCGTAGTTCAATAGGTCGCCTTGGACTTTTTCTACAAATAACTGCTCCACTTGGACATGTAGGAACATATCACTCTTGGACTTTGGAATTACACACAGTACAACCATTACGAGTGTATCCATTAATGAAAATAGGCCAAGTAACTTTCTGGAAAACCAAAGGAAATAGAAAAATTAATTATGTAAATGGAGAATACAAAAATTATCAAAGACCACAAATAAGTAAATTTTATAAAGAGGTATTATGATATTAACTGGTAAAGAAATAACAAAACAAGTCAGAAATAATAGGATTACGATTGAACCATTTGATATAATAAATGTAAATCCTAATAGCTACAATGTAACACTAGGCGACTATGTCAAAGTCTACACAGATGATATATTAGATAGCAAAATGGAATTAAAAACAAAAACAATACCAATACCAGACAAAGGTATTATAATTGAACCAGACAAAGTATATTTAGGCTTTACAAAAGAAATAATTGGAAGTGATCACTATGTCCCCACCATCACTGGCCGAAGTTCAACAGGCAGACTAGGACTATTTGTACAAATTACAGCAGATCTCGTTGACATTGGATTTAAAGGTAATCTAACATTTCAGATGCACTCAGTCCAACCAGTTAGAATATACAAAGGTATGCAATTAGGACAAGTCATGTTCTGGAAACCAACTGGCAAAATCAAACTATACAATGGTAAATATCAGAATAGTATTGGTCCACAAGAAAGTAAAGTCTATATTGACTTTAAGAGTAAGGAGTAACATATGAATTATTTACTTAGACATAGCATCGATGATAATACAAAAAAAGGTGGATGGAGTCAAGCACCACTCACCGAAGAAGGTATAATACTTGCCAATACCACAGCAAATGCATTAGCCAAACTAAACATCAAACAAATAGTATGCAGCGATCTCCAAAGAGCCAAAGAAACTGCCGAAATTATCAATCAAAAACTAAATTTGCATATTACCTACACAGACAAACTCAGAGAATTCAATGCAGGCATTGCATCTGGAAAAACATATCAAGAGATTGATCAGTTGTTTCCAACCAAAGCTACCGACTATTTGAATAAAAACTTTAAATATCCCGAAGGAGAAACCCTGGGGGAATTTCAAAATAGAATTATAAAATACTATAATGACACAATTAAAAATTCAAACGATACTCTATTCATTACTCATAGAAATGTTATAAGCGTCATACATAATTACATCAATAATACCGAATGGAACTTCCTAGATAAAACCACCGTACCTATTCCACATTGCGCTTTATTTTCCACAGATAAAAACAATATTAAACGTATATTATAAGTATTTATCAAACAAAAAAATGACCTTTCGGTCATATTTTTTGGTGGATCATCAGGGACTCGAACCCTGGACACCCTGATTAAGAGTCAGGTGCTCTACCAACTGAGCTAATGATCCATATAACAAGTGTAAGTATATAATAATTCCTTACACTTGTCAAGATTATAAAACAATTTATTCAATTTTTAAATATCTGCATTATTCCGTTCTCAAACATTTCACAGGATCTTTCTTGGATGCCAACATTGCAGGCACTGTACCAGCCAATGTTGTTAAAATAGTACTAATTAATACTAGTACAGCTGCATCACTAAATTTTAGTATAGCCATACTAGTAGTAATACTACCACCTGCCACTGCCTTTATAATAGCACTTATTGGGAAAGTCAGTATCCAACTAATCAAGACGCCAAGTAGTCCCGCAAAGAATCCTATTAGTATTGTCTCACTATTGAATATCCTAGATATATCTTTTTTTCTAGCACCAATAGAACGTAATACACCTATTTCTTTTGTTCTCTCGATTACAGATGAGTATGTAATAATACCTATCATTACAGAACTTACCACCAATGATATTGCAGCAAATGCTATTAGTACATACGAGATTATGTCTATCAACATACCCAATGTTTCGGTTAAAAATCCTGTTGCATCGGTATACACGATTTTATTATTTGCATCATGCTCTACCTTATTCCAATCATTAATGTAATTAATTACATTCTTTTTACCATCAAAACTATTAGTATAGAAAGACACTGAAGTAGGAATATCACTAGCACCCACCATCTGTAATGCCATTTGTATAGCATCATCTTTGGTCAAATTCAATTTATATTGGGTATTTGTTACATTTATAATTTGTTCTGCAGTTTCATATTTAAAGAATGATGCTGCAGCATCTGGGTCACTCACAAACATAGATAGTTCACTTATTTCCAAAACATATGGCAAATAAAAATTGTCTGTGAGTCCCAATTTTAATGTCTCTATTGCAATATTAGATGCTTTTGCATCAGCACGTAAATATTCCCCCAATTCTGGTAAATACATAATGCTATTAGTACGTAACAATTCGCCTACAGAGTCTTCTTTTGGCCTTAGGATACATGTAATCCTTAGTTTATTATCATTATGATCATCATCAGCATAAGAATTATATATATTTCTCAAATTAGACATATTAGATGGTTCTAATGATAAGTTTTCTACTTCAAATTCAACCGGATCTGTACTAGTTTGTTTAAAGTAATCATTTGCCCTTAAAAATCTATATTCTTTGCCAATGATAGTAGAGATATCCATTGTCGTAGCCTTGTCGGTATCTTCTGGTGTTGGTGTATCAATACCTAGAGATGCCAATACTTCCATAGCAATAGTATTGTCTTTAGACACCACTAATGCAACTTCATTTTTGTTTGCAGGATAATGTGCAGTCTCCCCACCCAACACATCATAATTCTCTAATATAAAATCTTTATTAGATATCCCTTCACTAAATGAAGAACCTGTTGTCGTTCCACTCATACTGCTTGTTTGATTTTTAGTAAATACTGGCATTACAATACCTTTGTATTCAGTTAGAACTTGCATATTTAAGTTATAGTTTCTCTGGAATGATGTTAATTCTTTTTTATCTTCTGGTTTAGAATTATCTTTATTTACGTATTTATCTAGATAATCATTGAATTCTTTATTCAAAAAATTGAAATTACCGAAATTTAATAACATATTAGTAATGCTATACGTACTGAGTTGCGTTTCTTTATCTATTTCACTATGAGTAGTATTTCTATTTGAAAAATAATTAGTAAGTGCATCATAATCAATAGCCACGGCACCAATTGTTATTGGATATGCACTAAGTGTAGATGATTGCATATTCGCAACATATGTATTTAGTCCAGTACTTACAGCCAAAACCAATGCTATACCAATAATACCAATAGAGCCTGCCAAACTCTCAATTATGGTCTTACCCTTTTTGGACCATAAATTTTTCAAAGATAGCATAAATGCAGTAAAATAACTCATGGCAGATTTTAATTTTTTCTTTTTCTTACGTTCTTGTTCTTTTATATCACTCTTTTCATGAGAATCTTTATCTACACTTACTTCATCTTCACTAGGATTATATGGATTGGTATCGCCTATTAGTTTACCATCCAAAATACTAATAATTCTATTCGAATACCTTTCTGCGAGAATCTCGTTGTGAGTAACCATAATAACCAAGTATTTTTCCGATACTTTTTTTAGAATATCCATAACTTGAATACTAGTTTCACTATCTAGTGCACCAGTTGGTTCATCTGCAAGAATAATCTTAGGCTCATTTACTATTGCTCTAGCAATAGCCACTCTCTGCATTTGACCACCAGATAATTGGTTTGGCTTCTTTTTCATTTGATCCTGCAAACCAACTTCTTTCAGTGCTTTTATTGCCTTTTTACGTTTTTCACTAGCACTAAGTCCTGCTATACTAAGAGACAATTCAACATTTTCCAATATTGTCAAATGTGAGATAAGATTATATGACTGAAAAACAAAGCCAATATAATGATTACGGTATGCATCCCAGTTTTTATCCTTATACTCTTTAGTTGATACACCATTAATAATAATATCACCAGATGTATACTTATCTAGCCCACCAATTATATTTAGTAGTGTTGTTTTTCCACAACCAGATGGTCCTAGAATAGATACAAACTCACTATTACGAAAATTAATACTTACATCTTTTAATGCATGTACTTCATTTTCACCGGACAAATAATTCTTTACTATATTCTTTATCTGTATCATTTTGCTTTCCTTTCTTATGATTATTATGATTATTGATAAAATTAAGTTCTATAATATAATACTTACTTTGTGAATCTCAAATATTGATAATTCGAAATCCAAGTTTATTCACTTAGAGTTAATTTTAACACATATTTATCGTAGACACAAGTTACTCATAATAAATTAATTATAAATACAATAATGTATCGTAACACACCTAGTTAAGTAGTAATATTACAAATATTTTTTTATAAAAATTGTTGACAAGAAGACACAACAATGATATCATAACAATGCGTTTTGTGTAAATAGATGTGCGGGTGTAGCTCAATGGTAGAGCCCCAGCCTTCCAAGCTGGTCACGTGGGTCCGATTCCCATCATCCGCTCCAATCACTTGATGCGAGATGTGCGCCAGTAGCTCAGCTGGATAGAGCACCGCCCTTCTAAGGCGGGTGTCGGGGGTTCGAATCCCTTCTGGCGTACCACTATTTTATATGGTGGATATAGTTCAGTTGGTAGAGCGCCAGATTGTGGCTCTGGAAGTCGTGGGTTCGAGTCCCACTATTCACCCCATTTTATTTTGTTATTGGGGTATAGCCAAGTGGTAAGGCACGAGACTTTGACTCTCGCATCCGTAGGTTCAAATCCTGCTACCCCAGCCAAAAATATGGCCTATTAGCTCAGTAGGTAGAGCACATGACTTTTAATCATGGTGTCCCGCGTTCGAATCGCGGATAGGTCACCACATGCGGATGTGGCGGAACTGGCAGACGCGCTAGACTTAGGATCTAGTGGGAGACCGTGGGGGTTCAAGTCCTCTCATCCGCACCAAAAATTGCAAGCTTTATGCTTGCTTTTTTTGTTTGTATATGGACTTGGCAGACTATGTCTGCAATAGATTTCATCTATTAACCCCCACTCCCCAAATCTTTAGGTATTGACAAAACATATTTTAATGATATAATCTACGTAAGATTTTTATATGGAGATAAATATTATGTTTGCAAAAAAAATCATTAATGGGGAAGAAGTTATATATACACCTGGAAAAGTAGAATATGAGGCAAAAAAAGCATTAAAACACTATATTGGTAATGGTACACTAGTAACCATTTCTGGCGTAAATCCTCAAGGTGCACATTATACAACAGATGGTTATATAGAAAGCATTGAAAATAGAACTGGAATGTATAGATCAGAAGAACTAGTTATAAAAGTATTTTTAGGTCAAATACTTGAATCCAAGTACAACCAATCAAATGGTGAAATTCATAAATGGATACACGACACTTTTACTCTTTATGATACAGATTTTCACCCAAGTATTTATTCTTTTATAGTTGATAAAATTGTTGAAACAAATAATCCTAAAAATATTATTTATAAAAACCCATTATTTAAAGAGATGTCAGAATATGCTCATCATTTTGCTGAACCTGATCGTTGTGTACTATGTAGAGTACCAGGAAATTCTGCACAAAATAAGCTACTGAAATACATTGCAAAACCAATAATATATAATGGTCAACAAGAAATAATTCGTGCTGTTGGTAGAGATTATGGTAAAGATTTAGTATATGCAGCTCTATGCAATAGTTTTAAACCAATAAATCCAAAAGATGTAAAACCAGATCTAGAAGCATACAAACACTTGCATAATAGCAAAACAATTACAGACAATGAAGATGAAAAAGAACTTTAGGAGTTTGTAATTATGTTTAATAATTTTAGAGATAAAGATGATACACAAAAATTATTTTCAAATGCACTTCGATCTTTATTAAGTAAAGATACATGTCGTGGTTTTGAAGATAGAAATAATGGCATAGCGGTTATTACATCAGATACTGAACTTCTAAAGACATTGTCTGATCGATTAATATCTATCGCTAATAATTCTTATACAATTAAACTTAAAACTCCAAAAATGGAATTATTGAGTTACGAAAAATTATTGCGAAATATGGATCAATATTTATCTGAATTATATCAAAATGCAATATATTTTGAGCAAGGTAAGAGATATGCACCTGATAAAACTACAGAAATACCCAGCGAAAAAACACTAGTTCTCACTAGTAAACCCGATGATTTAAAATTCTTTTTAAATGCAATTTTTGAAAAACATTTTAAGGATTGTGGAATAGAATTATATCCTAATCAATGGAATCCATATCCAGAATCCGATTTGGACAGAATATTAAAAACACCAGAAAACCCATTCGTTACTCCCCTATCTACAAAAATAGTAGTAAATAATGAGAACGCAAAAATTATTGGTGGTGGCGATTACTACACAAGACTGAGATTTCGTGATGCAATAGATGACATTAAATATGCAATAGATCATGCCCTAGATAAAAACACACCAGATAATATTATGTAGTATAAATAAAAACGACCTTCTTGGTCGCTTTTTTATTTCTGTTCTTCTTTTCCCCTTTTTATTTGTTCCCAACCAATAAATAATCTTTTTATACTTTGGAGTGGTCCAAAAACTATTATAATATCTCCATCGTTTAATACTGTATTCTTTGTTATTTCTTTAGCCACACCATTTACTTTTAACATAAGCATATTTATATTGTAATCATCACGGAGCTTCAAATCAATCAAGGGTTTATCCTTCAAAACCTTTGGAACATAATTAAGTGTAATCTGCACAATTGCTTCACTACCATAGCTGTCTAGCAATGTCATAATATTCATTTTGCCATCTTTATTAATGATTTTCAAACCAATTCTCTCAATCAACCTTTCGAATGGTCTTTTGATAAAAGGAATTTTAAACAATATTAGAATAACTATAAAGATGCCAAATGCAATAAATATAAATACATAACGAATTTGATGACTATTAGAACTAACTGCATTGATAAGATTGAGAACCAAAGAAACAATAACTACCGAAAAAATATAACCAGTTAGCATCGATGCTATTGCTATATTTCTTCTCATATGATTTGTAGTAATTATTTCCGATTCGCTAGTAGTATATCCACTATTAGTTAATAAGGAAATTGCCTGAAATCTGGCTTTTATTTTCGTCAATCCAGTCAATCTAAAAAGGATAGAATATACATTGATTAAAAAAATGTATATCATTATAAATGCCAATATCAAAGCAATCGCTAATTCAATACTCATATATTCCTCCACCACACATATTTCGAGTAGATTATATCAAATTATTTTATTTATGTAAAAAATATAAGACTAATTACATAATTTAAATACTTAAATCTAATATAGATATTTCGCCATTATCAATATTAATTATCAATCCATTATTATCATGCCTGAAAGATCCGGGGTTTATATGATATATACCATCTACAAACTCACAAGTATACCTATGTGTATGACCAAAACACACAATTTGGACACCCAGTTCCCTAGCACGTCTCTGCAATTTTTCTAGCCCGTATTTAACACCATACGCATTTCCATGAGTTATAAAAAATTTTATTCCATTTATTGAAAAATCCAATTCATTTTCCACATCAGAAAAATAATCACAATTACCAGATACGGCAATAACATTATCTAGATTAATATACGAACCAAGGTCTTGCAATCCATCTCCCAAATAAAAAAGATAATCAAACTTGATTTTTTCAAATATTTCACTTATTCCCTTTTTATTACCATGACTATCACTAATAACAATTATTTTCATATTTACCTTGAAAAAACACTCTCTAATATGTTAACATATATATAAATATCATAGTTTTATTTATTAATCAAACAATTAGGTAATATATATACAATTACTAATAGTCATGTTATGTAAAAAAGAGCCAAATGGCTCTTTTTTACAATAATATACAGATCATTCCACCTTTTCCTTCATTTACTATTCTGCCCAGTGTCCTACGCATCTTCTTTTGTATTTCTGGTGGCATAATGGTAAGTTTACTCTGCATACCATCATTTACTAAAGTATATAAACTCCTACCGAACATTTTTGTTTCCCAAATATCATTTGGATTATTATTAAATTCATTGTTTAGATATTGTAATAATTCTTGTGTTTGATGTTCATTACCCACCATGGAATTCACTTCTGTTTCAATATCAACCTGCATTATATGTAAACTAGGTGCATTGGCTTTTAATTTTACACCATATTTACCACCAGCCTTGTATAATTGGGGTTCTTCTAAAACCATATCGGCGAGTTCTGGGCGAACAATACCATAACCGGTTTCTTTTACCTGTTCGATTGCTTCTTTGAATTTATCATATTGAGTTTTTGCCACCGATAATTGTTTAATATACGAGATTAAATGGTACTCATTTTTTATATCGCAATTACATTGTTGACTAAGGACTCTATAATACAAATCTGGTTTTGGATTAATAATAAGTGTTACCTTGCCTGTTCCTAAATCTACAATTTTGCCCAAATTTGGCTCAAAATTTTCTGCCATTTCTGGTATTGTGATGGTGTCTGGCACTTCGTTTATCTTCTCTAGATCCTGAATTGTTTTTCTTATCACTCCAATTATTTCATGCATTATTTCGCTATCAAAATCCAAAATTTGCATCCATTGAGGCATTTTTATACCAATTTTCGTTATAGGAAATTCTGCCAATAATTGTGCAAATACCGAGTTTATTTCACTTACTTCTATGTTTTGAATTTCGATTGGCAAAACAGCAGCCTTATACTTTTCACTTAAAGATTTTGCTAAATTGGTCGTTTCTGGGCTATTTGGATGTGTCGTATTTAGAAGTACTACAAATGGTTTATTACAATTTTTTAGTTCCTTTACTACACGTTCTTCAGCAACAACATAATTTGTTCTATCAATATCGGTAATACTTCCATCAGTAGTTATTAGTACAGCCACTGTAGAATGATTTGTAATAACTTTATTAGTACCAATTTCTGCAGCCTCTTCAAATGGCATTTCTTGATCAGACCATGGAGTAACAACCATTCTAGTTTTGCCATCTTCTTGATTGCCTTGTGCGCCTTCAACCATGTATCCCACACAATCAATCATTCTCATATTAAACAAAACACCACCCATATCTACTTTAACAGCTTCGTTAGGTACAAACTTGGGTTGTGTAGTCATTATAAGTTTACCATCACCACTTTGTGGCATTTCATCTTTCGCCCTATCTCTCACATTAGCATCTTGTATATTAGGAAGTACTAGACTTTCCATTACTTTTGCAATAAATGTGGATTTGCCAGTTCTTACTGGTCCAACAACACCAACATAGATATCACCATTTGTTCGACTTGCAATATCTCTGTAAATATTGTAATTATCCATATAATCCTCCTTACTTTCAATCAGTTATGATTGTTTAAAAGATTATATGAACAAATAAATATCTATATGCAGATTTATTAAAAAAACCAACCCGAAAGGTTGGTTAATTTTATTCTTTCATTTGTTAATCATTTTGTTCAGTATTAGATTCATTATTGCTTTGATTATTTACGTTCTTTTTGTCGTCTTTTTCGTTTATTCTATCTATCTTTTTCTGAACTCTAGCACTCTTTTTAGAAATTTTATTCTCATATTTTTTATCTATTTTTTCAGATTTAATAGCATTGCGCTCTAATTTCTTTTCACGTTTTTTACGTATTTTATCGATATCTTTTTGCAATCCTTCTTGCAAATCTGCAGGATTTTCTCTATTCTCAACTAGCCTTTCCAGATTTGTCCTATGGGCATATATGTCTAGTACAATCATTAACCACATAATTACTAGTGCAACCCATGAACTATGAATACTTTTTTTGAAACACTGAACTATAGCATCAATAGTAATGAAAAGTAAACTTACAACACTACCAATCTTAATGAAATATAATACTACAAACATTATTCCAAAAAGGATTACTGTACTTATTGGATCAGCCACAGCAAAGACACCAAAGGTGGTTGCAATACCCTTTCCACCTTTAAACTTAAAATAAATTGGGAAAATATGTCCTAAAACAGCACACAAACCAAATGTAAATAATGCTGCAAATGCTACAGGTTTACTATAAAAATACCCATAATATAATAGGCCAAATAAGGCTGGAATAACACCCTTTAATGCATCACAAAAGAGCGTAAAAATACCCATTGCAAAGCCCTGAGTACGCAACATATTCATAGTACCAGGATTACCACTGCCCTGATTTGCACCACTTTTTTTCAAAATTAACCTTGCAATACTTACACCGCCCAACAAATAACTAAGAATACATGCAACGGCGAAAACAACGCAATCAATCAAACTCATTGATTATCTCCCTTTTCGGACTTACTTCTAAGAATCAATTTTATAGGTGTACCTGAAAAATCAACCATAGACCTAATACTATTCTCTAAATATCTTACATATGAGAAATGCATTAAATCTTTATTATTAACAAAAATAATGAAAGTTGGAGGTGCTACTTGTGATTGTGTCATATAATATATTTTACATCTCCGACCATTTTTTATTGGTGGCTCATTTACGGCAACAGCATTAGATATGATTTCATTTAGCATACTGGTCGATATTCTATAATGAGCATTGGCATAAACAGTTTCCACTGTTTCCATAATTTTATTTAATCTCTGACCAGTCAATGCAGAAACATAGATCTGCTTGTAATAACTCATAAACTTGAGATCTTCAGATAATTGCTCATTAAATTTATTCATTGAATAAGCATCTTTTTCGATCAAATCCCATTTATTCATAGCTATAATGCTAGGTTTTCCTTCTTCATGAATAAAACCAGCCAATCGTACATCTTGCTCAGATATTCCAGCATTTGCATCTATTACTAGTACAACGACATCTGCTCTCCTAATAGCATCGAATGCACGCAAAACACTATATAATTCTACGCTTTCATTTTCGATAGATCTTTTTCGTCTAATACCTGCAGTATCTATTAAGACATAGTCTTGATTATTATATCTAAATGGTGTATCTATTGCATCTCGTGTCGTACCAGCTACATTACTTACCATTACACGATTTTCGCCCAAAATCTTATTAATTATTGAGGATTTTCCAGCATTTGGCTTACCAACCACTGCTATTTTTATCTTACCAGCATCTTCTTCTAAAGTAACTTTGGTTTTAAAGTTATTCACACATTCATCGAGAATATCCCCTATACCCTTATTATTCTCAGAACTACATACAAAGGGATTACCTATTCCCAAATCATAAAATTCATAAGTTTTATCTACTTCATTATTGTCTAATTTATTAACAACCAGAATAACCGGCACCTTATATTTTCTAAGGAAATTAGCAACATCATAATCAGCAGGAACCAGACCTTCTTTACCATCAACCATAAATATAACAACGTCAGCTAGTTCAACGGCTATTTGCGCCTGTCTAGTGATATTATTCTGAAAATCATCTTTAGATTTTACGTCTAGTCCACCAGTATCAACAATAGAAAAAGCATAGCCACACCATTCAGCATCGCCATAAATTCTGTCTCTAGTTACACCGGGCATATCTTTTACTATACTTATTCTACGACCACAAACAGTATTGAAAAAAGTACTTTTACCAACGTTTGGTCTACCAATCAATGCCACTAATGGTTTTCTCATATCGGCTCCTTTATTACATACCTATTATACCAAATTAATAACAAATATCAACTCAAATTGAATAAAAATAAGACACACCACTAAATAATGCATCTTATCTTTATAGAAAAATCTATTTTTTATTATTTTCGACCATAATTGCCTTGTAGTTTTTATAAAAGACCACAAAAGCACCTGTAAATACACCAGCAAGAAGGATTATAACAACAGTCACAATCAATGTGGTACTATTGTTTCTTTGTTTGGTTTCAATCAAATCTTTTACAATTACTTGTGTATCACTTTCATTACCATTTATAGCCAATTCTCCAGAATTAATATCAACTGTAGTATTATACAAAGCTGTAGTTACAACATCAGCCAATTCACAACAACTCTGCATAACCAAATCCTTTTCAACCATGTGCGATCCCATTTCAAAAAGAATTGCCTTGCCATCTAAAGCCTGATTGTAATGTCCTTTTGCATAAAAAATATCGGTAAACAACCAAGGATACATTTTTTGAGCAACGCCCAATAAATACAGAGCAAATTCTTCATTTAATTTATAATTAGGGTTTGCTTTACCAATAACAATTCGGACTTTACACCTTTCAACACCACCAACATCTGCTATGTAAAACTTCCTACTTGCACCATCTCTATGAATATCAAATAATGCATCTGGCGAATAATTTTGTAATAATTTTTTTGCAGTAGTACTACTCCTAGAATAAGCGGAAGTATCATGTGGAATATGTAATTGATCATCAAAATACACATCAACAAAATGTTTTTCTAATTCTTGTTTAAATCTGAGAGCAACATCCTTGATTCCACCATTACCATATACACTATCTACACCATCACCAGTAATAAAACTCTCATCATTATGAGTCATGTACATTGCTATCCTTTTACCATCAATAGCAATCGGTTTTACATTCGTCTCAATATGAGCATCAGGTATCTTTTTAAACCCAACAAATTTTGCAATACCCGACTTATTGTCATGGTCAACATATACAATTTCATAGAATTTACCAGAATTATGCAAGTAATTATCGCCTATCTCAACATACTCACTTTCAAACAAATAATTATAATTTTCATCTACAATAGTATAAATATCCGGCTCAAGATAATCTGCACTAACAATCACGTACTGAGAACCACACAATAGGATGCAAATGATTATTAAAAAAGTAATTATAGCTCTTTTTAACATATCCCACTCTCCCTAAATATTGTATAAATAGAAATATAATCAAAACTAAAAATGTAAATAGCGCAATATAATGAAAAACATAATTAAAGTCTAAAAAAGCAAAACCAAAATCATTAAATTCAAGAATAGCATTATACATCACATAAACAAAAGTAAGAAAAGACACAACGAACAAATAGTAATAAAAATTATTTCTAAGTTTAAATACAAAATCTAAAATATAAAATAAAAAAACAGACATAGTAAGAAATGAACATACACTATTAAATAACAAAACACCAAAAGACATTAGCATAACGAAAAAAACCAAACAGGTATTATTATTAGATAAGCAAAACAAACATATAAGAAAAACAACATAAAATATTGAATGAAGAATATTTATAGAAAAACCAGAAAAAACTATTGGCTCTACAAAATAACCAATTAATATTAAAAACAAAAGCATTAAAATAAAATATTTGATTTTACTATTGCAAACTACACAATTAAACAAAACTAAAGTAAAACAAATACCAGAAAGTATAAAAACTATTGGCATACACATCTCCAAATGTAGTTTGTTAAATAAAAACATTTTTATGTAATAACTCATAAAATAATGTAAGGCAACTATGTAATTTTATATATGAAAAAATCATATAACATAAAAGGTAATTGTATGGAAATATCTTATTGTGCATTAAAACAAAAAGAAGTAGTAAACATATCTGATGGAAAAAATTTTGGTAATCTGACAGATATGATTTTTGATATAAACTGTGGAAAAATATTAGGCATAATAGTATCAAATAGCAAAAACTTTTTCAACATCTTTAAGGCTAACAATGATATATTTATCCCATACAATCGCATATGCAAAATCGGTAAAGATATTATAATAGTAGACATAGGGCAACCAAATAATTGCGCTATACAAAATATAGAAACAAACAATAAAATATACAATAATAAAAAAATTATTAATGAAAATAAAAACAATAATACTCAGCAATAAATATTTTAATTATTGTCTATAACATATAAATTTCTGTCATTATTATATAAGTTATTGTCAATAATTGAATAAATAATAAAATAATATGCATTTTTAAAATGTATGAAAAAATATTAAAATTTATATAATTTTTATGTAACTATTAATTAATAAACTTTGATATATCTAATAAAATTTTGAAACAAAAAGGTATTGCATTTTAATACAACACCCGACTCAAATTATATACAATTATTTCTTTTCATCATACTCTTTTATAAACTCAATAAAATGTGTTAGATCAGCAAATTTACGATAAACACTAGCAAATCTAATGTATGCCACTTCATCAACTTTATTTAAATTTTCCATAACCAACTCACCTATCCTAGAACTCTGAACTTCTTGATCGAGAGAGTTGAAAATTTCTTTTTCTATATTATCAATCATCTTATCAATCTGTGCCATAGTAACAGGTCGTTTTTCACATGCACGGATTATTCCACGCTTCAATTTTTCCCTATCGTACAGTTGTCTACTTTTATCAGATTTGATAACCAGCAATGGAGTTGTTTCGACCGTTTCATATGTAGTAAATCTTTTACCACACGCCAAACATTCTCTTCTTCTTCTTATGCTATTACTATCATCGGAACTTCGACTATCCAGTACTTTACTCTCTGTACCGCCACAATATATACACTTCATATCTATAACCTCATTTATATTTACTCTCACATTCTACTATATTTTTATTTACAAACAAAATAAAAATTAAACAGTTTGTGAAAAAAGAAGCAAAGTTAATTGCTTCCTTTTTTATAATACTTCTAGATTTTTATTAAATGCCTTTTTGAAATCAGCACCACACAACATTGTATAATTAATTTCAAAAGTTGCCTCTTGATCAACAATTGTTTTCATAATTACACTATCGCCTAGTATATCACAGCTGATATCATTAACATATCCAAATCCTGTTACATCTAGTGCTTCTGCTACTTTAAGTATTACAGATAATTTTTTAACAGCAATTAAATCTTCATCAGTCATAATCTCTTTATATCTTACCCATTCACTGAGATTGAAATTATCAGAATTTTTACTTAATGCTACAAATGCTGCTAAAATTATTTCTTTATGTGTTACACCAAATATGTTGCTATTTTTGATAATATCAAATACAACTCTTTCATTATTGGTTACTCCGACTCTATATCCAGCATTACTCATATATCCAGCCATTCTCAATACTCTTACATATTGTCTAGGTAGTTTATGGAGAACTTTTAATTGTTTGAATAGTATCATGCATAATTCATAAATATGTTGAGAATTATTTGGTTTTTTATCATAACAATCATTCAACATTTGCAAACTATAACCCAATGTGTCACTCATAGGTTTTTCTAATGTTATTGGCAATACTTCATTAAATAGTATTCCGTCTACCCTGTCTAGATTACTAATAACAAATTCTTGGTTTTTAAACTTATTGACTATTGCTCTAATAATTATCATAGCACTAGGAAGATACTTGCTATCTTGTAACGTAACACCCTTTATCTTTGTTGCAGAGCCTACGCTAGGACCGGTCACTAGGCTATACACTTTCTCCATATCTTCTTTATTTGATACGAAATTATGTGGTAGTTCTATTGGATACTTTTTAGCCTTCCTACATATTGAACCATAAGCCCTAAACATATCTCCTGTACCAATTACATCAAACTCTTCAGGTAATTGACTCATTAGATTGCTATTCTGAATGGCTTCATCAACAGATTTTTCCACCATTTTTTCTTTCTCGGCCAAATCAACATTACCATACATATCTTTTAATTTGACAGAGCCGAAAGGAATAACAATTTTTTCGAGAATATTTCTTCTATTGTATAGTACAACTTCTGTATTAAAATCAGAAATATTTATAATTACACCCTTTGGTCTATTAAAACTATTTATTACAGATGTATAGATAGCAGTAATTTCGTCTTCAGGACTCATTACCCTAAATTTATAACCACTGGTTACAGATAATTCATTAATGAAACCATTTTGGTTTTTAGCCTCAAAAACCACATCAGACGCTAAACAAATAACATCACAACATTCATGTTCTTCTATGATTTTTTTGTAAACAGTTAATATACCATTTATTTCCTTTATAACGTTTGTCTTCACAAACAAATCATTATAAAAATCTTTTGTTAAATTTATTGGCATTTCAATAGTTTTGCAATCTTCGAAAAATTTATTTCTAACAATCTCAACTATTTTTAGTTTTACACCAGTTGTTTTTATTTCAATAACAGCAATCTTTTCCAAACGCAAATCTCCTTTATTGTAAATTTTTTAAGATTTACCATTTAACACAGATATTTTAACATAAAAAATATAATTTGTACACACTTTTTTAGAATTTATATCCTAATATATGAATAAAAAATGTCTAGTAAACACTAGACAAAATTATATTACTCGCTTATAGCATTTACTGGGCAAACACCAGCACATGTTCCACAATGAATACAAGTTCCTTGATCTATAACGGCTTTACCGTCTGCACCAAAGGATATAGCATTTACTGGACATGAACCAACACATGTTCCACAACCAATACAAGTTTCCTTATTAACTTCCATATTTCCTCCATAATGTCATGTGTAAATCACATTTATACACGAACAATATAACATAGTAATCAACTTTTAGCAACTAATTTAGACTACATAAGTATTTGTTATTTATATAGAATTTTTATTTTGTATTTTTTAAAATTTGCTTTATCTTTTATTTTTTTCTTACTTTTTATCGTACATATAAATTGATACACACCCACAAGTAACAAAAATACAGCAAAAATTTTTCTAAGAATATTATTGTTTATTTCATTTGCCCAAAATGATCCTAAAATAGAAAATATAATACCCGAACACATAATGAGTATTCCTACTTTAAAATCAACAAGTTTATTTTTTATATGAATGCCTAATGCAACAATAGCCATTGGTATAAATACCAATAGATTAACTGCCTGTGCATTTCTTTGCTCAACAGCCAAAAAAATGGTAATTATAGGTATTAATAGCGTTCCACCACCCATGCCCATTCCACCAATAATCCCACCAATTAGACCAGATAACACAAAGTAAATTATTCTCATATCAACATTTTTATTCCCCCGACAATGATCACTATACTAAACACAATTCCCAACCAAAAATTATTGATTTTTTTCAAAATCAATGCTCCCAAAATTCCACCGGTAATAAACCCCAATCCAATTTGCCATCCTATATCAAATGGAAGATTACCATTAATGAAATAAACAACTAAACTTGCTATACTCATAGGTAACATTATAAGCAAGGTGGTAGCATGTGCTTTTTTCTCTGGCAAGTGTAAAAACTGCATTAAAATCGGTACACATACCATACCACCACCTCCACCCCAAAACCCATTAATAAAGCCGATTATTGCACCAAAAAACAATGCAATGGATTTTTTTGACTTTTTATTATTTTGCGAAATTTCCTTAATACATTCAAAAGATATCTCTGTTGTTCCATATTTATTGTTTTGATTAATGTTTAATTTTTTCATTAAATAATTATTGCCATATCCACCTTACATTAGACATCTCACCATCATACACAAATTCATTGATATTATTTTATAATTTTGGTCAAAAATATAACACGACATGACCAATTAAACTACACAATAAATTAGCCTTATATTAATATTATTTATATAAACTAATGTATTTATTATTTGAATTTACTTGAATAGATGTGTAAAATAGTATATAATAATCAAGTGAATAATCTTCAAAGGTGATAACAATATGATTAATACTTATAAAAACAAAACCAAAAAATTTATTTTAAGCATCTTATTATGCTTCGGCATTATCCTATCAGCATTTTTAGGTGTGAATATACAAAACCCTATTACAGTTAATGCTAATACGACAAACAAGATAAGCAAAGACATTTCTAGTGAGGCCATTGGTAGCCAATACGATTTTAATACTACTAGTTCTGCAAAACCTGTTACTCCTAATAGTAGTTGGTCAATCGTAGATGGACATTATAACAAAGACAACATCATTAGTGGTATAGTTAATTTGAAAGACGAGACTACTTTTGATACAGAAACTTATAAGACATCTAAACCTAACATGCCAAACCCAGACAAAACATCTGAAGCATATTTCAGGAACTTGATGATAAATTCTCATAATGGTGCCGGAAAATTAGGATACAAAAGCCAATCATTTACTTTAGCAGCAAATAGTTACTACGAAATAAGTGTTTATGTTTATACACAAAAAACTCAACAAACAGAAAATTATGATGAATCTGATGCACGAGCATCTATATATTTAACTGGTTTACTAGATGATACAGATGAAAAATACTACAATACAAAATTTGAGTATTTCTCTACACTAGGTGCATGGGAAACATACACATTCTATGTAGATACTAATGATTCAAAAACTGTAAATGTAGAATTATGGTTAGGTAGTAAAACAGCAAATGTTCAAGGCGCTGTTTTCTACAATAATGTAAAAGTAGTTAGATATAGCGAAGACTATTACATCGAGAATATTCTAGAACAATATGCAGATTCTGCCGATGATGAGTCAAACAACTACAATATCATATCACTCAGCAAACCATACACTCTACCTGTAGCAAATAGTAATTTTGAAGAAATTACATTGTGGGATAGAATTTCGACCAAATATACTTCTAATGAAAAACAATTTGCCAAAATTGTTGATGTAAATTCATATTCCGAGACTATAGATGAATCTACTAAAATTAACAATCCTGGCTCTGATTGTTCTGCAAATAACGACAATGCATTAGTAATGTTCAATAAAACAGATGCATATCAAGCCGTAGAATCTACCCCTATCAGTATTGAAAGTCAAAAGTATTATAAATTAAGTTTCTTTGCTAAAAGCGATTGCAACGTTGGTAATGGTGCTACAGTTAAATTAGTTGAAAAAACAGATGACGAAGACCCTATTACAGCCACATTATCACTAGCAACTACTGTTACTAAAGATAGCAATACTTTTAGAAATGACTGGACAGAATATTCATTCTACATCTATGGTCCATCCAATTCAAACAAAGAAGCAACTATTCAAATTTGGTTGGGTACCACCGATTCTGAAACATCTGGATATGTATATGTGGACGATTTTAGACTACAAAGTATTGATTATCAAACATATACTAATAATAGTTCATCTACAAATTGTACAGCCTTCAATTTAAACAATGGAGAAGACAAATATTCTGTTACAAATGGTTCATTTGATAAAACAGAGAATGAAACAAATACAGACACTTATCCACTAGTTCCAACAGGCTGGACTCGTACTGGAAAAACAACTAATACTTTTAGTGGTGTCATTAAAACAAACGAGCAACATTTTGAAAATCATTTAGCACAATATGGCACTCCTGGTATGTACCCTGTTCAATTATCTGCTCTAACTGAATACACATCCACCGACAATAATGTATTAATGATAGGTAGCAGTGCTGAGAATAATGTACAAACATATACTAGTAACGACTTATCAATGTCTTCAAATAGTTATTATAGAATTTCACTATTTGTTGCCACACAATATTCTCAAGAAAGAATTAATACCGGCGCTAGATTAAAAATCACTTCTGGTGATAATGTTATTTGCGATTACTTCAATATTTATTATACAGACAATAATTGGCATAGAATTGAAGTATTATTCAAAACAGGAACAACTTCTCATACAGCCAAAATTAATTTGATATTTGAGAATACTACTGGATATGTTTTCTTTGATGAAGTAAGATTTGAAACAATAGAAGAAATCGTATATACAGACTCTTCTCTTAGAGATCCATCTGTAAAAACAGTTATTGTTGATTTAAGTGCCGAAACATTTGATAATAGAACATATAATAGACAATATAAAAATCACAATACTCTACAAGAAGTAAACAACTGGACACCTACATCTACACTAACAGAAGATGATAAAATTGGTGTAGAAAGTGGTATTATACAATTAGGTGATTCTAGACTAAATAATGTAACCACCCCACTATCAAACAATAAAAATGTACTATATATTTCCAGTTTGCATGACATTTATTATGGTTATATTAGTCCAGAAGCTTACAGCTTTGATGCAAAAACATATTACAAAATATCCATTAATGTACTGACTAACAACTTAGTTCAAGACGATCCACAAGATAACATTATGTATGGAGCAACGATAAAACTTACCGACTCAAAAGAAATCTACATCAGTGGTATTTCTACTAATGGTGAGTGGCAAGAATATGCTATATATGTTTGTCTAGAAGAAAGTCTAGAGTCTACAATCACACTATCACTCGGAGCGAACGAACAATTAACTTCTGGAAAAGTATTATTTGACAACTTGGTTGTTAAGAGTATTGATAAAGACACCTATACCAGTGAAACCAGTGAAAGCGCATCAAACACTATCAAATCATTTATTAATTACAAAGAATCTGAAGATACAAATGACCAAGAAGATGATGCTTGGGAGAATAACTTTAACTGGCTAATAATCCCTAGTTTAATCACTGCACTAGCAATAATATTGGCTGTAATATGTTATTATATTAGAAAAATTAGATTTAATAGAAAACCTAAAGTTAGAACAAACTATGATAGAAGAAAAACTTTAGACAAACACATTGACCAAAAAGAAAAGATTGAACTTAGACGTAAAATTATTGCAGAATTAAATGCAGAATTAATCTCAATTGACCAAGAAATAGAAGATTACAACAAACTTGCTGAAGAAAAACTTGAAGAAATAAAGACAAAACTTCACTCCGAGCAAGAAGAGATAAAGAAACAAAAACTTGAAATTGAGATAAAGAAGAAAGAGGCAACATCTGCTAGAGAAAAAGCTTTGAAAGATAATCCTGAAATGATATCTAATACCAAAGCAGAAAAAGAATATGAGCGATTCATTGCTAAACTAGACAAACAAGAAATGGCTCTACAGAAGCAATTGAATGAAAAAGATGTTCGCTTGGCTAATGCACGAGAAACCAGTAAACTTGCCCTATCTAAATATTTAGAAAGAAAAGAATATATAAATAAACAAATAGAAAAGATTGAGGCAGAAATCGAAGAAATAGCTAGAGAAGAAGAACAAATGTGGGCTGAATATCGTGCAGCAAAAGCTGAAGCCAAGAAGAAAAAGGCTGAATACAAAGCACAACAAAAACTAGAAAAAGAAAAAGCAAAAACCAATAAAAACACTCATAAAACGACTAAGAATAATAGTAAATCTTCTACGACTCAAAAGAAGACAAATAAAAATGCCGACTCTAATAAATAATAAAAAAGTTCCTATTAAAGGAACTTTTTTTATATCCATAATATTTGACCAATAAACAATTTGGTAGACTTTAGATGATTAATATCCACTATATATTTTACATCCACACAATACTTACTGGCAATGGATTGAATAGTATCCATAGGTTGAACAACATACCTATTTGCTGTTGGTTTGCTAAGTATAATTGTATCACCTGCTTTCTCACCATTATCGTTTGCATTATAACCTCTTGCCATAATATCTAATATCGTTTCATTATCTTTGATAGTATACTCGTACAAAGGATAATAGTTTCTCACAAAGTACACATCATCATTCCCTGATTGAATTACCATATATCTATATCCAAATATTTTTCTGTCGCTTTTAATTGTTTTTGGATGCTGACCAATAGACAAAGCATCTATACTTTCACCCTCTCTCAGCAAATATATTTCTTGCATAAACACCCCACACAAATCAATTATATATATGCTATTATACGATTTTAATGTCAGAATTAGAATAATATTAATTTACTTCAAATATAATGATAAAAACTATATTGAGGTATTTTTATAAAAAAACTAATTAAAGCTATGCTTACGCTAACATTGTTTAGTGTAATTACAAGGTGTCTAGGCTTTTTATATAAAATATACATTACAAAAATAATGTCCACAACCGACCTAGGCATATATAATTTAACAACATCTATATACATGGTGCTGATAACCATAGTTGGCTCTAGCATACCTTTAACCATATCTAAAATCACTGCAAAAAATATCACACTACATACTGAAAATGAAACAAAATACAGTGTAACAACTTCAATGATATTTATGACTTTTGTATCGTTATTAATATCACTAATAACCATTCTTTTAAGACCGTTGTTTATAAAACTAATCAGCAATAATATCGGCTACGAACTAATACTATATTTGTTACCATCTGTTATTTTTACGGCTATTTACTCACAAATTCGTGGATATTTATGGGGCCTAGAAAATTATTTTGCAGTTAGTATTGTAGAATTTGTAGAACAAATATTACGAATAGCACTATGTTTATTATTTGTACATTTGAATATTTTTACATCAAACATTATTAGTATTGGACTAGCACTATCAATAGCCTGTGGACTAAGTACACTACTGGGAATATATCTATATTATAAAAATCATGGTAATTTTGCATATAAAAAAGGATATTTAAAACCAATTATAGATAGCGCTTTACCACTAACTGGAGTTAGGATATTCAGTAGTCTATTGCAACCAATAATATCCATTATCCTACCACTATCACTAGTAAAAATAGGCTATAGTCAAAATATGGCACTTAGTGAATTGGGTATTATTATGGGAATGTCCCTACCATTACTATCCATACCAAATACAATTATCGGCGCACTATGCATGATTTTAATTCCTAGAATTAGCAATGCATCTGATTACACAAAAATCAATGTTCAAATCAGATATTATATAAAATTTACACTAACATGCATATTCATATTCTTACCCGTTTTCATTACATTAGGAATTCCAATATGCGAATATATATTTGATAATACAATTGCAGGTCATTATTTAAAATTAAGCTCATGGATAATACTCCCTATGGGACTAGCACAAATCTCATCTTCAATATTAAACGCATTAAACCAAGAAATTAAATCTTTTATATATTACATAATAAGTAGCATTATATTAATATTGTTTGTGTTATTTGCCACACCACGCATAGGTATTATCGCTATGTCTTATGGATTAGGTATTAGCAATAGCATATTATTTATCCTCAATGCTATGAAAATAAAAAAAATAACAAAAATAAAACTACATCTCACATCAAATATAATTGCATTTTTACTAATACTATTACCCACACTACTTTTAGACAATTTTGTTTTCAATATATTTAATAAATTAACAACAAATATTATAGCAATAATAGTCACAGCAATAATAAGCATTATGACATATACAACTCTAATATTTGTATTCAATATTCTAGATAGGCACGGTATCAAAATATATCTAAAGCAATTTACAAAAAAATATTCAACCACGAAATAATCGTGATTGAATAATTTATTTATCGACTTTAGGTAATATTGTGAATGTTGTCAATATTAAGCCAACAGAAAGCATTGCTATCATTGTTTCTTGAGTTCCAATACCATTAATGCACAAAAGTAAAGTAGCAACAGCCATAACATTAGCACCCAATCTAAAAATCAAATCAAGTATTTTTATTAGTCTTTTACTATTAAATTTCTTTTTTATATCCAATTTTTCACAGATTATTTTTTGCTCGTCTTTAGATATTATTGTTTCATTATTTTCAATTTTTTCATAATCAGCGATACTTAATTCAAGTTTGCTTGCATATTCTTCTTTTTCGATTTTATTAGTTATCCTATAATTCTTAATATATTCACCAAAATTCTTCATATAATAATCCTTATTTAATACAATAATAGTATAACACATTATTATTTTTCATCAAATTGAATAAAAGCAAAATTATTACATAGATACAAAAATACAATAAGGTTTCACCAAAATCTTACACAAAAAAATGACCTTATGGTCATTATTTTGGTAGAGATGAGTGGACTCGTCTATTTCGCTTTCACGAAATATCTCGCCGTGCGAGTACACACCGATCCCCCCACCTTATGCCCTTTCGGCAATACTTCGTATACAGGGCTCCACCCTGATGTGTTGTTTCACAACACGCATTTTTATAAAATGCCAGGTGGGTGTCTTACCAGTATCTTACACAAAAAAATGACCTTATGGTCATTATTTTGGTAGAGATGAGTGGACTCGAACCACCGACCCCCACCTTATCAGGGTGGTGCTCTAACCTGCTGAGCTACATCTCTATATGGTGGAGATAAAGAGATTCGAACTCTTGACCCCCTGCTTGCAAGGCAGGTGCTCTAGCCAACTGAGCTATACCCCCATTAGTGCGTTCGTCAGAACACTATATATATTACCAAATCCCCACTTTATTGTCAATGATTTTGCAGAAAATTTTTACAAAATAAATTTCTATAGATATTGAATATCATATTTAATTATGATATACTATTCGAAATTTATCTCGGAGAAAAAATATGTTTAAAGACTTTCTAACATATATGAAAAATAAACGTAAAATGGCATATCCTAGTAACCAATTATATATGGGTCAACTTGCAAAATATACTATTCAACCTGTTAATACGTATAGGATAAAAACTACCAAATCAGTTTATGATGGATTATATTTTATGATAGAATTATCACCCAAAGAAAAGAAAAAGTATTATAAAAATAACTATGGTACATACTCATCAGATTTTCTAGATTATTTAAAAGATCACGATAATATTAGATTATTTAAAGTATTAACTATGAATAAAATCATACCTGAACTTGCACATGAAAATCTAACAGGAATGGATTGTGGGTTCGTAGAATCAGTTGACAATCCACGCCCAATCATCACGTTAAATAAAAATATAATTTTACCAGATTATATTACAATTGAACAAATGAAACAAATTGAGACAGAGACAAAAACTAGTAATCATCAAATGTAAAAACACCTTATTGAAACAATAAGGTGTTTTTGTATATTTATACATTATTTCTTTTCTTTATAAATGCTAATCTGTTATACAATTCGTCTTTTCCCAACACACAACAAATTGAATATAAATCTGGGGTATTTGTTTTACCAGTGAAAGCATATCTTATAAGATTACAGAATGAAGCTAGATTTCCATGATACTTTGTTGGATCTTTTTTGAACGTTTTATTGTCCGAACAATATCCGTGTTTATCTGCCAGCTTTTTTACTCTTTCAAACCAAGTATTTTTATCCAAATCCTCTTCAAATAATACCACATATGTATGCAAAATTTTGTATAATAATTCATTATCGATTGTTGTAATTTGCGTAAAATCCAAATCAATATTTTTAAAGTCTGAGAACATATAATTATAGTATTCTTTTACCATAGACCATTTATAAATATCTTTCCTAGGTTTTTCAACTTCACGATCAATATTTAAAACATTAGTTGCATATTCTGGATCGTTATTCAAAATAGCAGCAAATTCTGGATCATATTCATTCGCCCACTCTAGCAAATAATTAAATACCTGCTTTGCGTCAAGCCTAGAAATATAATCTTTAGAAACATCGTTGAGTTTAACCATGTCAAACATTGGGTTTCCACTACCTATTTTAGCAATTTCAAACGGAAATTCCTTATATGATAATTTTGGATTTTTACTTCTCCACTCTTCAAAATCACTATTAATTAGGTTTAATAGATACTCCTTTACTCCATCAACAGGATAGCCTTCTTGTAAGAAGAATCTTGCATCTGCCTCCGGATCCTTTCTTTTACTCAACTTTCTCTTTTTACCATCATCCAATTTACATATATTAGGTGTATGCAAATAAGGAATTGGTTCAAAACCAAATGATTTAAATATTTCCAAATGAGCAGGCAAACTTTGGAACCAATCTTCGCCCCTAACAATAATAGTTGTCCCCATCAATGTATCATCAACTGCATGTGCGAATGCATAAACGGGAACGCCATTATTTTTAACAAGTATGATATCTTTGCCATTTTCCCTGATATCACGCTCACCTTTAACTAGATCATTTACTTTTATGATTGTATCTGGGTTACCCTTAGAAAACAATCTCAATGCAAATGGTCTACCCATGTTTAAGTTCTCTTCCACTTCTTCTAAAGTCAGATTTCTACATGGATCACGATCAATTGTATTGTTGTTTGTTTCTATTTCTTGTTCTCTTTTAGCCAGTATTTCCTCTTTATCCTCGCATTTTTCACAGAAGCATGGATAAGCACCACCCATAGAAACTAGATATTTTGCAAATGTTTTATATATCTCAATTCTATCACTTTGCTTATAAGGTCCATAGGAACCCTTTTCTTCGTATTTGCCACGATATCCTTCGTTTGGCTCAAACCCAAATTTAACTATAGTATCATACAATAGTTCTCCGGCTTCATCAACTTCACGTTTTTGATCGGTATCCTCGAGTCTTAGATAGAAAACACTTGTTGGTTTCCTAGTCAACATTTCATGCAGTAAACACTGAAAAACACCACCAATATGTAAATATCCAGTTGGACTAGGTGCAAATCTTGAAACAACTCCACCATTAATCAATGTTCTACTAGGATACTTTTCGAAATAATAATTGATATCTCGAGTAACATTAGGATATAACATATTTGCCAATTTATTAAAATCCATAAAAAATCCTTTTACGCAACAATCGCGCTTATTTTATTATAATAATCATTAAAATTATTAGCGACAAAATCATCTAACATTGTTACATTAGATCTTTGAGAAATTGATAAAGAATTTAAATAATTATCGTAATCAACTCCATTAACCAGATTAAATCTATACCTAGTAATAGTATATATATCTTGCTCGGCATAAATCTGTTTATAATTAACAAGTCTCTGTTCAAATACTGACTTAAAATAATAATAATTATTAACCTTGTCAAGAGTCTCAGCATTGTCAGCATTATTTAGACCATTTGCAATATCCAAAGACAAAGTGCAACTTCCTAATAATTTATCTAAAATATTAAAAGTACTAGACGATTTTACAACAGGAGACAAATCACATATTCCATTTTCCCCAACAGAATATGTAAATGCTTTTATGTTTTCCTTATATACAATGAATGCCACGTCTACATAAGATTTGTACAAATCTATCTGTAATGTATCACTAGTATAAACACCAGTTGTTGACCTACAATTTTTCTCATAAAGACGAATGTAATTATAAATAAAATCAAAAGATACATCTATTACCTTATTCAATGCAAAGGAATAACTAGTTACATTAAACTCCATTTCTTGATTGTCTAAAAAATTATTGTATGATACTTTGAATTCATCTAATACACGATCAAGTCTCTCTAATTGTGTAGAAAGCTCACCTATACTTTTGTCACTTCCCTTACTTGACATCTTCGTATAGAAATCTTCTTGAGTCATCTCATAATACTTGTATATCTTATCCAGCACTACTTGTTGATAATACAGACCACGATACATTTTTTGCATATTGTTTGTAGGATTTGTTATATCTATCCTAGCCTGTATACTACTTGGATAATAGATTTTTACAGTATTTTCATTTGTATCATCAGCAAAGAAAATATTTTTTTCAATGTCATCATCATAATACTTTCTTATCGTTGAAGTATATTGAGTTTTTATGTTTTCTGCACTTTTGTCTTTACTGCAGCCAAAGAAACTGAATAAAGCCAAAACCGGTATGAATAATAACCCTATAAATTTTTTCATATTCAATTAAAACCCCAAAACATTTAATAATACTATTACTGGCTCTTTAGCCTTTTCAACAATATCAGAGAGTTTTTCTCCATCTGCCATTTGTCGTTTGTCAAGATTTACCTTATCAAAAATTAAATCATACGATTTCCTATACTCACAGAAAAGAGCATTAAACCCAGTTAAAAATTTATACTCTGTATAAGTACTATCATATATATCGATACCATTACGTACCTTATCCATTTTGTCCCAAATCATATGTAAATCATGCAAATATAATGTTTCTACTTCTTTTCTAATTTCATCCTTAGATGTAGCCACTTTTAAAGCCCTTGCATAGCAATCATATAATGCTATTCTAGAGTCTGCCATCATCTTGCCACCATAGAGCGAAACATTAATATAATCTGTCAATGCTATCATAACCTGACTAGATTTATTGAGAACATTTCTATATTTTAAGTATAATTGATTATAATGTCCCCTAAGTGCATCCATCTCTGCAGTATCTTCACCGGTTATTTCTTTTTGACATGCAATTAGATTATCTATAGTTTTATCTAGAGATGACAAAGATTCAATATAAACTTTAATAGTGTTACTCAAATTCTTTTGATGAGTATTAGAAGAATATGTACCCCTTGTATATGGCAAATAAAATCTAATGATATCATCCACCGTTTTATCTACAATAAAATACGAATCGTAAGAGTAAATAACCACATCATGTTCATCATATCCAACAATCAATTCGCTACTCAAACAATCTTTTCTTATATTCAATATTTCATTATTTACAGCATTATTCCCTACGATTTTCCTAGTCTTTTCATTATGTAGATAATCCATTTTAGACAATTCCACTAAGCGTTCTTTTAGACCTAAAGACTCCTTATAATCAACTAATTGCGTTGTCTGATTGTATGCCTTTACTACATCTTTCTCTCTAAAGAAAAATGCCCATACTCCAAATACTATTACAACAACGACACATAGTGCAACGACAATTTTTACCCAAAACTTCATTTTGTACTCCAAAAATCAATTAGTACTTATATATAATTTATCATATTGTATCAATAGTAGTCAAATAAAAGTCAATTAATATAGCACCTTTTTCAAGACTAAACCTTTTGATGGCATGGTTTTGCCAGAATTCTTCCTATCTCTACTTGATAATATCTTTCCAATATCTTCAACAGATTTTTTACCCATACCAATGTCTACCAAAGTTCCCATTATTATCCTAACCATATTGTATAAAAAACCATTACCAGTAACAACGAATTTATATAGATTATCCCCCAACTGATCTATATATGCTTCGTATATTTCCCTATTTTTATCTTTGACACTAGTATTACTAGCACAAAATGCAGAAAAATCATGGAGACCAACAAAGCCACTGCATGCCAATTTCATTTTATCTATATCAACACCATATCCTACATTGACTGCGAATTTTTCATAAAACGGAATAATGTCATGACCGATGTAAAAATAATACTCATAAGTCTTTTTCTTCGAAGAATATCTAGCATGAAAATCGTAATCTACTTTTTTGATATCCAAAATACGAATATCTCTAGGTAACAAAGCATTCAAATAACTAGCCACCTTATTACATTCTATATCGTCATCAATATCAAAATGGCATATTTGACTCAAAGCAGAAACACCAGCATCAGTTCTTCCACTGGTGACTATTGGAATATGTTTTTTAAAAATATTGCCCAATTCTTTTTCAATCTCACCCTGTATTGTTGTCTTATTACTCTGGCATTGAAATCCACTATAATTTGTACCATCATAACTAATTCGCATCAAATATCTCATAAACAAAAACTCCGTTATATTAACATAATATATTGTAATACAATACAGCAAATTTCACAATTAATTATAGCACCCTTGACTGTTGTACAGTAAAATAAATGTACTCAATACATGGTAATTATTTGACTAAAGTATATTATAGTAATATACTTTTATCAGTTATATATAAGGAGAGAAAAATTGTGAAAAAAATAACAGTAGATGGAAATACAGCAGCAGCCACCATTGCATATCAAATGAGTGAAGTTGCAGCAATTTACCCAATTACACCTAGTAGTACAATGGCTGAACTATGTGATAGTTGGGCAACAGACGGAAAAACAAATATTTTTGGTAATAAAGTAAAAGTTGTTGAAATGCAATCCGAGGGTGGTGCCAGTGGTGCACTACATGGAAGTCTAGCATCAGGAGCATTAACCACTACATTTACAGCTAGCCAAGGATTATTACTCATGATACCTAATATGTATAAAATTGCTGGAGAATTAACACCATGCGTAATGCACGTTAGTGCTAGAGCACTAGCAACCCATGCCCTATCCATATTTGGAGATCATTCTGATGTAATGAGTATTCGTCAGACAGGTTGGGCAATGTTATGTTCTTCAAGTGTACAAGAAGCAATGGATATGGCTCTTATTGCACACTTATCTACCCTACAATCTAGTGTTCCTTTCGTACATTTCTTTGATGGTTTTAGAACAAGTCATGAAATAAATACAATAGAAGAGATAGATATTGAATCTATTAAACATTTAATTCCTTACGATAAAATCACAGAATTTAAATCTCGAGCACTTAATTCTAATACTCCACACCAACAAGGTACAGCACAGAACCCAGATATTTACTTCCAAAACAGAGAGAGTTCAAACCAATTTTATGATAAAACTCCTGCTATAGTACAAGATTACATGGATAAAGTAGGAAAAATTATTGGCAGACAATACCATCTGTTTGACTATTATGGAGATCCAAATGCTGAACACGTTATTGTAATAATGGGTAGCGGAGCATCCACCACTCAGGAAACTGTAGAGTATTTAAACAAAACCACTGGTTCAAAACTTGGCGTATTAGTAGTTAGATTGTTTAGACCTTTTGATAGCAAAGCATTAGTTAATGCCCTACCAAAAACGGTAAAAAACATTGCCGTTCTCGATAGAACAAAAGAACCTGGTAGTGATGGCGAACCTTTATACAAAGATGTTGTTTGTGCACTAGCAGAAAACGGACTCAATGGCATTAATGTTTATGGTGGTAGATATGGACTAGGAAGCAAAGAGTTCACTCCAACCATGGTTAATGCAGTATTTGAAAATCTACAAATACCAAATCCAAAAAATCACTTTACTGTTGGTATTTATGATGATGTCACCAATACTTCCCTGCCAATTACCAAACTTATTTACCCTAGCGACAAATCGGTCACGGCATGTAAATTCTTTGGATTCGGTGGAGATGGTACCGTCAGTGCTAATAAAAGTAGCATAAAAATTATTGGTAACAATACAGATCTAAATGGCCAAGCATATTTTGAATATGATAGCAAAAAGAGTGGAAGTGCAACAATAAGCCACTTAAGATTTGGTAAAAACAAAATCAACGAAAGTTATTTGCTAGATAATATTGACCTAGTAGCCGTACATAAAGATTCGTATGTAACCAAATACAACCTTTTGAATAATGTAAAAGAAAATGGCACACTGCTTTTAAATGCTGGCTGGAATTTGGAAGAATTAAATAAAATGCTTCCTAATTCAATGAAAAGAGAAATAGCCCAAAAACATATCAAATTCTATACCATAGATGCAGATAAAATCGCAAGAGAATTAGGATTGGGCAATAAAATAAATCTAGTTATGCAGTCTGCATTCTTTAAATTGATCAATATTATACCTATTGATGTAGCAATCAGCGAGATGAAAAAATACGCAGAAAAGAGCTATGGTAGTAAAGGTCAAGCCGTTCTAGACATGAACTTCAAAGCAATTGATAGTGGCGCAAATAACATAGTGGCAGTAAAATACCCTGCTGATTGGGCAAATCTACCTGAAGAAAAATCCACTATTAAGAAGAATCAAGATGAAAAATATTTTGAAAATGTGATTAAACCTATCACAATGCTAGAAGGCAATAATTTACCAGTAAGTACTTTTGATCCTAGAGGCATAGTTCCTACCAATACAACTAGATTTGAAAAACGTGGTGTTGCCACACAATTACCATGCTGGAATAGTGAAAAATGTATCCAATGTAATATGTGTTCATTCGTATGTCCACATGCTGCTATTAGACCACATCTAGTAAAAGAAGAAGACCTAAAAGGTAAACCAGACGGACTAAATACAGCAAACGCTATGGCAGAAAGAGACTTGAAATATGTAATGCAAGTTAGTAGCAAAGATTGTACCGGATGTGGAGTATGTGCGAATGTTTGCCCTGCAAAAGAAAAAGCACTTACCATGGTTGAAGCATCTGATATCATGGAAAAAGAGCATAAAAACTACGAATACATCAATTCTATTCCTAATCAACCTAGTGGAACATTTATGCCTAATACCGTCAAAGGAAGCCAGTATAATATGCCATACTTCGAATTCAGTGGTGCATGTGCAGGCTGTGGAGAGACACCTTATCTAAAGGTTATTTCCCAGTTATTCGGAGATAGAATGATTATTGCAAATGCTACAGGATGTTCTTCAATTTATGGTGGTTCTTCCCCTACATGCCCATACGTAAAAGACCAATCTGGTCATGGTATAGCATGGGCAAATAGTTTATTCGAAGACAATGCAGAATTTGGTTATGGAATTAAACTAGGACACGAAGTTCAACAGAACACTTTAAAAGAAAATTTAGATAAATTACTAGAAAAACATTACGACAAAAAACTAGATGCTGATATCGAAGAATACAAAACATGTATTGATGTAGATAGACAGAGAGAACTAGCCGAAAGCATAACAACTACTCTAGCAAAAACCAATGTTGATGCTGAATTAGAAGAAGCAAAGAAATATGTATTAAACAATAAAAACATATTCTCTAATCAATCAGTATGGATTGTTGGTGGTGATGGTTGGGCATATGATATTGGCTATGGTGGTCTAGATCATGTACTAGCAAGTGGAGAAAACATCAATATTTTGGTACTAGATACCGAAGTTTATAGTAATACTGGTGGTCAGGCTAGTAAATCTACCCCACTAGGTGCTGTAGCCAAATTTGCAAGTTCTGGTAAACGTACAAACAAAAAAGATCTAGGCTTAATAGCTGCACAATATAAAAATGTTTATGTCGCTAGAGTTGCTATTGGTGCAAATATGAATCAGTTCTTGACTGCAATACAGGAAGCAGAAGCATACAATGGAGTATCAATTATAATCGCCTATGCACCTTGCATCAATCATGGTATCAAAATGGAAAATAGCATACTTGAAGAAAAGAAAGCTGTAGAATCTGGTTATTGGTTCCTATATCGTTATAATCCACTACTAAAATTAAAAGGTAAAAATCCATTCATATTAGATAGTCAACAGCCTACATTAGAATATAAAGATTTCTTGAATGGTGAGACTAGATATAAGAGTCTAGCAACAAAAAATCCAGATTTAGCAAATCAACTATTTGAAGAATCAAAACAGAATGCAATAAATACATATAATTATTACAAATCACTTTCTGAAAAATGTGAGTTTTAAAAAGAAAAAGGTTTCAATTTGAAACCTTTTTTTATAAAAAAATACAAGACTATAATATCACAAATTAATGCCATATTTAGCCCTGTATTCTATGTTTGCATATTACAAACATATAGATGTAATAAGTTCATATAGCATATCATCTATATTTTTATTACATTATATCTTTTGCATATTACACAATTATTATTCATCTAGTAATGTTAACATTTTATCCCTATTATTTCTAATGGTTTGAACAATCTCTTTAGCCAAGTTTTCAGGTGTTAATCCAAATTTACGATATACATCTTCAGACTTTCCACTATAACCAAAATCATCAACACCAAAGCACTTACCATATTTACCAGAATATCTATACCAACCACTAGTCGATCCAGCCTCTATAGTAAATATAGACTTTAAGTCTCTAGGAATGATGCTATTTTTATATTTACTGCTCTGTTGCTCAAAAATTTCCAAACTAGGCATACTAACAACCCTAATACTATAGCCCCTATTTTCAACCAATTTTTGTACTTCTAGAGCCAAAGATACTTCACTGCCTGTAGCCAAAATAACACCATTTAATTGTCGCTTTTGTCCGTCTTTTACAATGTATCCACCTTTAATTACATCGGTATAATTAGAACTAAAATTAGATAATTTTTGTCTGCTAAGTATAATTACGCTTTTTCCATTATATTTCAATGCGGATTCATACGCTACACATGTCTCAACCAAATTTGCAGGTCTAAACACATTTAGATTAGGAATTGCACGCAACGACCATAATTGTTCACATGGTTCATGTGTAGCACCATCTTCTCCCACAGCAATACTATCATGTGTAAGAATTGTAATAGATTTTTTGTGCATCATAGCACCCAGACGTAGGGCCGGCTTCATATAGTCGCTAAATACCATAAATGTACTATCAATAGGCACCAATCCACCATATAGTGCAATACCATTACATATTGCATTCATGCCAAATTCTCTTACACCAAACTTAATATTCCTATTGGCAAAATTCTCATTAATAAAGCCATTATTATTAAATTTAACTTTAGTACTACCACTCAGATCGGCAGCACCACACACTATACTAGGATACTTATTACATAATACATTTAGAGCAAGCCCACCTATTTCTCTACCGGACAGTTCTTTATCCATAGATACTGTTTTTATAGTTTCATGTAGACCATCAAAATCATTATCCACACAAGACATTAGAAGTTTATAATCCCCTGGATAATATTTACTATATGTCTTCAATCTTTCTTTGAAATCAGCTTTTACAGACTCAAATCGTTTTCTCAAAAAGATTAAGTCTCTGCTCACATCTTTCCCTAAATCAAAAGGTTGTGTCTTTACTCCCAAATTTTCACGTAAGATTCTGCAATTATCTTCACCCAATACTGAACCATGTGCTTTGTTACTATCTTGCAGAGGTGAGCCAAATCCTATATGTGTATTTATTTTAATAAAAGATGGCTTATCTTTACATGTTTTTGCTTTAATAATAGCATTATTTATTTCATTAATATCATTGCCATCTTTCACCTCTAAACAATTGAAGCCTAAAGATGTCATATACATTATAATGTCTTGATCCATTACACCACTAATCGTACTATCCAAAGTAACATTATTACAATCGTATAATACAATCAGTTTGTTTAATTTTAAAGTACCAGCCAAAGCCAAACTTTCATAACTAACACCTTCCATCAAACACCCTTCACCAACTAGAGCATAGGTGTAATTATTAAATAATGTTAAATCTGGCTTATTATATCTACTAGCCATCATTCTCTCGGCCATAGCCATACCCACAGCCATAGATACACCTTGACCTAAAGGACCAGTAGTAGCATCAACACCAGGCACAAGATCGACTTCTGGATGTCCAGGCGTTTTACTACCGATATGTCTAAACTGTTTTAAGTCATCCATAGTTATTTTATAGCCAAAAGCATGCAACATAGCATATAGAATACTACTACCATGACCAGCCGACATTACAAATCTATCTCTCAGAATATTTTTGTCATCATCTGGAACTACATTTAAATGCTTTGCAAATAATGTATATAATATTGGAGCACAGCCCAATGCTATACCTGGATGACCACTCTTTGCATTCTCAATCATGTCTACTGCTAAAATACGTATAGCATTAATATTTTCCAAATCTTTATCCATGTCTACCTCTAAAAACCTACATAAAATACTTTAAAACTTCATCTCTAACAACATTTATTATTTCTTCATCAGACAAATCTGTACAATTAATAGTCATATCTGCAATATTTTTACAAATAAAATCTCTATCATCAAATAAGTCATTTTCAATAACTTTTTGATTTAAAGTCAAGTCTTCTTTTTCTTGCTCTTTTTTAAACCTTTCTTTGTCTAGATGAAAATATATTAACAAACATCTATCTTTGATTGTATTCAAATTTGATTCATTATTTAAATTTTTGTAATCAATATTAATCAGAGTATTGTCGTATGTACATATCCTATTTATCACAGAATGTTCTTCTTTCAATAAATATTCTTTGCCACATACTTCTTCCATTTTCGCTATATCTATCAATTCAAACTCTATTAAATCTTCCACATTGGCATAAAACAACTCAAAAGTAGCAGATAATTTTCTACACAAATTATCAGTAAATTTTTTAGCCAAACCTATGAAACATAAATTTGTTTTCATCTATTACCTTTTCCTTCCTTTGTTGTCTTTTTGATTGTCTCGAAATGTAAGTAACTTTTATCTAGTATACTAGATAAATATTTTTTTTCAAACAAATTAACTAAAACAATCCGAATAATATTTTACAATAATTAAATAAATTTTACAATATTTTGCAAAAATTCCTAATTATTTTTATCTTTTCCTTGCATCCTTTCAAATTTTCGATTACGTAAAACATATTTTAAGTTTTTAATGCCTACTGCTATATATGGCTTTAGCAAAGCAATAAGCAAAACCAATAAAGCAATTAGTTCATATAACCAGTATCCATAAAAAGAATAAACCAAAATATCTGGTATATTTGAAAAATGAATATCACTATCAACAGCGATAATAATATTGCCATAGTCTAGTGTAGAATATGTACTATTAAACAAAGTGCAATTATTATCCTTATCATACTGTAATATTCTATTGTAGACTTCATTAGCAGGTTGTGAATATGTATTATTTCCCACACTAATCAATGCCACAGTCGGACTAGTCGCTTCAATAAAATCACTTGATGTGGAATTTTTGCTACCATGGTGTGCTACTTTAAGAATGTCAATATCCAATTCATTGGCATTATAAGTTGAAATTAACCTACTCTCAATATTTGAATCAATATCCCCCGTTAACATCAATTTTTTAATATCATTGTCTATTATTAGTACTGGAGAATACAAATTGGTATCTATATATGCATCATCTAGTGGTGCCAACCATTTTATATTTATACCATCAACATCCAGTTCTAAACCAGCAGAATTAATTATCGTACTGATATTTTTTTCGTTCAATTTACGAATTATACTAGAAAAAGTATTATTATCTATACCATCTTGTGCTGCTTCGTATTTAGACAAACATGCTGGACGATAAAAGGTACCAATAGAATAATGATCAATTATGTATTCCATATTACCAGAATGATCTACATCTGGATGTGTTAAAACTACATAATCAATTTTCTTTTTATCTTTAAACAAATATCTATCTAAATATTTTTTAAATTTAGTTATATTCTCTTTAGTCCCACTATCAACCAACATTGTTTTTCCAGATGAAAACTTGAGTAAAACAGCATCACCCTGACCAACATCAATAAAATGTGCTATATAATCATAATTTTTTGGTTCTGATGGACGAATATACAACCAATTTTCCATATGAGTGTAGAAAAAATTGGTACATAGTATCAAACATACCAAACATAGTATTACAATATTAACAATGTTTCTTCCTGTTACTTTTTTCTTTATCATTATGTCTTCTTTTGAAAAACAAGAATCTCTTTTTACGTTTATGTTTGAATAATTCTTTGATTTCAGGCATCATTTTTTGAGTTGCAATATAACCTTCTTCAATCATTTCCATCATGCCTGTCATTTTAGATGCATTAAAACGTTTTAAATTAGGTTTTATGATAATGTCACTATTCATATATCCTTTTATGGCATTACTTTTCATCATTATTTTAATACTAGCCACTAAAAGATCCATATATTTAGTGCTATTAGTTCCATTTCCCCTAGTCGAATTTATATCTATAGAAACCACAGCATCACAACCATTTTTTCTCAAAACATCAGCGGGAATTGTGTTTTGCAAACCACCATCAAAAAACAGTTTGTCTTCAAACTTAACAGCATTAAACACACCCGGCACAGCACAACTACCAGCTAATGCCTTAGCCAAATTCCCTTTCGTGATATCTACTTCATTACCAGTTTTCATATCCACTGCAACAGCACAAAATGGCAATGGCAAATCTTCAATTTCTATATCACCAACTATATTTTTTATGATATTTTCAATCCCATCAGTATTACTAGGAACCAAAGGTATCATACTTTTACGAATATCTCTAATTTTTAAACTTTTTGCAATACTAATCATTTCTTCAGAAGAAAGTCCGAAATCAAATAACGCACCAATTACCGAACCAATAGAAGTTCCTGCGATATAATCAAAGTGAATTTCATTTTCTTCAAAGGCCTTTATTGCACCAATCAATGCAAAACCCCTTGCTCCACCACCACCGAGTGCAAGGCCAATTTTTTTGTATTTTTTCATCTTTTTTGCAACAAGAATATCCATAATACTACCTATAAATATTTTACCAAAATTCCAATACTATTACAAACAAAAGTGAAAATAAAACTACCAAAACACCATAAAATCTTTGAAAAAACAAAAGAACTATTGTACAATAATAGTGGAGATAAAGATATGTTTATAATAACTAAAAACTGGTATGAAAAATTAAAAAATGAATTTGACTCTAACGAGTATAAAAAATTGGAATCATGGCTAGACAATGAATACAAAACAAAGACTATATACCCTAAACCAGAAAACGTTTTCAATGCTTTAAATTTAGTTAAATATAATGACGTAAAAGTAGTCATTATTGGACAAGATCCCTATCACAATCCCAATCAAGCACATGGTTTATCATTTTCGGTAGAAAAAGATGTGAATATTCCACCATCACTGCAAAATATATACAAAGAATTAAAAGATGATTTAGGTTGTTATATTCCAAACAATGGTAATTTAACTAAATGGGCAAAACAAGGTGTATTACTTTTAAACTCAGTCCTAACAGTAGAAAAAAACAAACCTAATAGCCATAAAGGTAAAGGCTGGGAATTAATTACAACAAAAATAGTAGAACTATTAAATGAAAGAGAAAAACCCGTGATATTTTTACTTTGGGGAAGTAATGCAAAAGCAATAGGAAAAACCATAGACACTAGCAAACACTATGTATTAACTGCCGTACACCCTAGCCCAATGAGTGCAAATCAAGGTGGATGGTTTGGTTGTAAACATTTTAGTAAAACTAATGAGATATTAAAAAAGCTAAACGAAACTCCAATAGACTGGCAAATAGAAAATATATAAGGCATTATTCATGCCTTTTATTTTTTAATCAAGTATTTACAAATAACAATTTTCATAGTAAAATAATTACTGATAGGAGAAAAAAGTATGCATATTTTATTAGGTATTTTTTTAGACACAATATTGCCATTATTAATACTACTAATCGCAATAATATTGGCTGTATTACTATATTTCAAATTAAAAAAAATATATAAAAAACCAATATCAGAAAAACTGCAAAGAAATGAAGTGCCACAAGTAAAACTAAAACAAAACTACTGTACAGAAGAAGAAATGAGATTTCTAGAAGCATTGCACAAATCACTACCTAGAGATTGTATATCATTCCCACTTGTAGGAGTATCAAAACTAGTAGAGCCAAAAGGAAATCTTGTTGATTACAAAGCAGTAATGAATCAATATGTAGATGTATGTGTATTCCTACGTAGAGATATGAAGCCAATTCTAGTAGTTGATCTTTACTCACCTAGTCCAGTTGCACAACAACTCAAAAAATTTGATGAAGATGTAACTAGAGTTTTAAAACAAGTAAAAATACCAGTATTACACAAACAAATACAGAGTTCATACAATATTGAAGAATTAAGTATAGAAGTACTACAATCAATGAATGCTGACATTGTAGCATACCTAAAAGACAAAACAATCAAGGAAAATGTCAAAAAGTAGTAAGTTGTTGTCAATTACAACAAATAATAAAACATTTTAATTTTATGCTAAAATTATGCATTTTTTATAACTTTGCATAGTATTATGTAAAACAAAAAAAGAGACCTAAACACTAGGTCTCTTTTTACTTATATATTCTATTGCACTGGTTGCTGCGATTGCACCATCAGAACATGCTGTTATTATTTGTCTCAATTTTTTATACCTAATATCACCTGCTGCAAATACATTATGAATATTTGTTTTCATATTCTCATCGGTGACAATATATTTATTTTTTGTGGTTATGTGTTTTTCAAATAATTTTAAATCTATTTCTTTGCCAATCGAAACAAATACAGCATCACACTCTAATTTATACTTCTTGCCATTTGAGACAAAACTAATGTTAGATACTTTGGATTCACCACCAATAGATTCTACACTCACATTACAGTATTCTTTCCCATTATTATAGATTTTATCTAAACCTATATTCAGAACAATCAAATCATCTGTTAAATTGTTTAAATACTCAATATCGTTTTTACCCGAATTATTATTAGTAATACAAATTATAGATTTTTTGCTATATAGATTACCATCACAAATTGCGCAATAACTAATTCCTTTATTTTTGAATTTCAATTCATTTTTACAATTAACCTTTTTCGCAGAAATACCACTGGCAATTATAAGTGCTTTGTATTCTATATTAATATTACCGATTATAATTATATTTTTATCATAATCAATCTTTTCTATCTCACCAAATTTATATTCAACCCCAAACCTGATTGTTTGGTTATATAGATTCATTGTCAAATCGATCCCATCAATATTCTGATAGCCAGGATAATTAACAATATTTTTTAATTGTGCAGTATATCCACCTATTGAATAATTCTCGATTATCAAAACACTTTTTCCTGTTCTTCCAGCATACAGACCAGCAGTCATACCGGCAACGCCTGCACCAATTATAACAATATCATAATGCATAGATTATTCTCCCTTATATTATTATAACTAATTATCTATATTTACAAAACAAAAAGTTGGCTCTACAGTCAACTTTTTATTTATTATTATGTAATTAAACAAGCTCAATTATTGCCATTTCAGCATTGTCACCATTTCTGGTGCCTAATTTAATAATTCTAGTATAGCCACCACCTACGCCTAGAGATTCTTTTCTCTTAGCATATTTAGGAGCATAAACATTGAATATCTTCTCGATAAGTGGATTCTTGATATCGTTAGTTCTTTTAATAAAGTCAGATTTCGACTCTTTCTCTGCTCTAACTTCTTGAATATCATAAAGTTTACTCATGATATCTCTTCTAGCAGCCAACTTCTTAGTGCCATCGTTAACAACTTCTCTTTGAGTTTTTACACCCTTAGCATCAACAGAAGTCTTAGTTGTTTTAACAACATCTTCGTAAGTATTAATAGCTTTAGTCAAAAGTTTCTCTGCATAGATTCTAACTTCTTTTGCTTTTTCTAATGTGGTTTCAATTTTTCCATACCAAAGAAGATTTGTAGCTAGACTGCGCATAACAGCCAATCTTTCATCTGTAGGTCTATTCAATTTTCTCATTATACAAATTCTCCTTTTATTATTCCTCGTCATTTCTTAATGACAAACCAAAACTTTGTAATTTAGCAGCAACTTCCTCTAATGATCTCTTGCCCAAATTTTTAACTTTAGCCAAATCACTAGCAGTTTTCTTTGTCAAATCAGCAACAGTATTAATACCTGCTCTCTTCAAACAGTTATAACTTCTAACAGACAAATCAATATCTTCTATTGTCATTTCCATCACTTTTGTTTGCTTATCTTCTTCACGACATACCAATATATCCATTTGAGACATACTTTCAACCAAGTCAACAAACAAACCAATATGATCTTGAATTAATTTACCAGATAATGATATAACTTCTCTAGCAGATAATGTTCCATTGGTTTCAACTTCAATAGTCAATTTATCATAGTCAATATTCTGACCAACACGAGTATTTTGAACAAAATAATTAACTTTCTTTACTGGTGTAAATATGGAATCAACTGCAATATAACCGATAGGCATATCTTCTTTTTTGTTTGCATCTGCAGGCACATAACCTCTACCTCTGCCGATATAAACCTCTAATTCAAATTTGGCATCATCATCAAGTGAGCATATATGAAGATCTGGATTCAAAATCTCAACCAAATCGTTTGGTTCGAAATTTGCAGCAGTTACTTCACCAGCGCCATATTTGTTTATTCTAAGAATTGTTGTGAAATCTTTTGAAGTATCGAAAGTCTTTACTGCTAAATTCTTTAAATTTAGAACAATATCAACTACATCTTCAGTAACCCCCTTAATTGTAGAAAACTCGTGTTGTACACCATTGATTTTGATACCTACAGGAGCAGCACCAGGAAGAGCAGACAAAAGTACTCTCCTCATACAGTTACCTAAGGTTATGCCGAAACCTCTATCAAGTGGCTCAACAACGAATCTTGCAAAACAACCATTATCAGTTTCTTCACAAGTAATTCTTGGCTTTTCAATTTCCATCATAAGAAATTCCTCACTTTCAAATATTATTTATTATTTAGAGTACAACTCTATGATCAAATGTTCACGGATATTCAAGTCAATATCATCTCTTTGTGGCAAAGCATTGATTTTGCCAGTTAATTTCTCGGTGTTGAACTCTAACCACTTAGGCATTACAACCTTTACATCTTTCAACTCTTTGAACATTGGAAGTTCTTTTTTGTTTTCTTTAATAGCAATTACATCGTCAACTTTTACCAAATATGATGGGATGTTTACACATCTACCATTTACGGTAATATGACCATGATTTACTATTTGTCTAGATTCTTTTCTAGAAGCACCAATACCCATTCTGTATACTACATTGTCTAGTCTTCTCTCCAAAAGAGATAGCATGTTTTCACCAACAATACCAGTTCTTTGGTTATTGGCCATATCATAATAAGTTCTGAATTGTTTTTCTAGCAATCCATATGCTTTCTTAACTTTTTGTTTTTCTCTTAATTGCAGACTATATTCAGTAGCTTTCTTTCTAGCAGCACCATGAACACCTGGTACATTAGTACGTCTTTCCATAGCACATTTTTTAGAAGTACATCTCTCGCCCTTTAGGAATAACTTACATCCTTCACGACGACAAATTCTACAATCTGCACCTGTATATTTTGCCATAGTTCAATCAACTCTCCTTTAATTATATTCTTCTACGTTTAGGTGGACGACAACCATTATGTGGAATTGGTGATACATCCTTAATCATTGTAATGTCAAGACCTGCAGTCTGTAATGCTCTGATAGCAGTCTCTCTACCATTACCTGGACCTTTTACGTACACTTCTACAGATTTTAAACCTTGTTCTCTAGCATTTTTACCTGCAATTTCTGCAGCCTGTTGTGCAGCATAAGGAGTGCTCTTTCTAGATCCACTCAAACCCAAACTACCAGCACTACTCCAAGCTACTGCATTACCAGCATTATCTGTAATAGTTACTATTGTGTTGTTGAAAGAGGCATTTATGTATGCAGCGCCTTTATCTAAATTCTTTGTTACTTTTTTCTTTTTTGTAACTTTAGTCTTTGAAACAGCCATTTACTTTCTCCTTACTCTTATTTTGCTTTCTCTTTCTTAGACTTAGAAACGGTTTTCTTTGGACCCTTTCTAGTTCTAGCATTTTGTTTTGTGTTTTGACCACGAACAGGTAGATTCTTTCTATGACGAATACCACGATAACAACCTATTTCTTGTAGTCTTTTAATATTTAGAGAAACTTCTCTTTGCAAATCACCTTCAACTACACAATTTTTCTCTATGTATGCTCTAATTTTACCTACTTCTTCTTCAGTAAGATCTTTTACACGAGTATCTGGATTTACTTTTGTTTCTCTTAAAATTTCATTAGCAGTTTGTCTACCAATACCATAGATATAGGTTAAGCCTATTTCTACTCTTTTCTCATTTGGTAAATCAATTCCAGCAATACGAGCCATTTAATTTCCTCCAAAAAAATTTAAATATTTTGTGTTTTTACACTTTAGTGCAATGCACTAGTGGGATTATATCCCATATATATCAATGTAAATAAGAATTTGCCGCGACTTATTTACAATTATTTTTAAAGTCAGCACTCATAAAATGAGGATAGTTAAAGATTACTATTAGACTTCTAAATAAGGTTATTAGCCTTGTCTCTGTTTGTGTTTAGGATATTTTGAACAAATAACCATAACTGTGCCATTTCTTTTAATAACTTTACAACTGTCACACATTTTCTTTACTGATGGTCTTACTTTCATAATTTTACTCTCCTAATTTTTGTTTTTTAATCGCCAAATAATACGACCTTTAGTTAAATCATAGAGCGACATTTCTACTTTAACCTGATCGCCTACTAATATACGAATGTTGTTGAGATGCAATTTTCCAGACAAATATGCTGTAATAATAAAGCCATTAGACAACTGAACTTTAAAATTAGCATTCCTTAAAACTTCTACAACAACACCTTCTGTCTCTACAACATCTGTTTTTGACACAAACAACAAGCCTCCTATTCTTTAGATTTACTGTAATCTTTTAAGTATTTTATCGTGTGTGCATTGGTTAGATTTGACATATCTAAGCCACTTTTTTCACTTTTGCATAGTAAGTGAAGATGTTTTAAATTCTTTTTCTTTGGGTTTTCTATTGTTTTTGATTTTCCATCAATTATATAAGCATAATTTCCTTCAACGCTTTTGATTATGAAAATCTGATTTTGATCTCTACCTGCAGTTGATAATACAACCGCACCTTCTCTATAATACTTTGTCATATTTTACCTATAAAGTCAATATCTCTACACCATTTTCGGTGATTAATACTGTATTTTCATAGTGTGCAGCAGGTAATCCATCTTTAGTCTTGCATGTCCAACCATCTGGCATGAAAACAACATTTTTTTCACCCATATTTACCATTGGCTCTATAGCAATTATACAATTTGCATTGAGTCTAGGTCCACTTCCTGCTTTCCCATAATTAGGAACCATAGGATCTTCATGTAATTGTTTACCAACTCCATGACCAACTAGTTCTCTTACTACAGAAAAACCATTTTTTTCAACATAGGTTTGAACCCTATGAGATATATCGCCTACAAATGCACCGCTCTTTAAATCTTTTATTCCTTCAAAGAAGCTTTGTTCTGTAACCTTAATTAATTTCTTAGTTTTAGCATCGATTTTTCCTACAGCAAAAGTTCTTGCTGCATCTCCATTATAGCCTTTATATTTAGCACCAACATCGATACTGATAATATCGCCCTCTTTAAGAACAATATTTTTATTAGGAATCCCATGCACTATTGTATCATTAACTGAAGCACAAATAGATGCTGGATAACCACAATAGTTTTTAAAGGAAGGTGTAGCATCTTGAGATTTGATATAATTGTATGCAATCTCATCTAATTCTTTAGTACTAACACCTGCCTTAATACTATCTCCAACAACTTTTAAAGTATCTCTAGTTATTCTTCCTGCTATACGCATTAATTCAATTTCTTCTTGAGATTTAATTTTAATCATTGTTATTTACTTTTTTTAATTCTTCATCAACCAAAGAATACGTACTTTCTACATCATCAGTGGCATCAATAGAACTAAATACACCTTTTTCTCTATAATAATTTATCAAATCTTGTGGCACTGCCTGTTTTGTTAGACGATTTTTGATTACATCTGGTTTATCATCATCTCTAATATAAACATCTCCACCACATTTTTCACATTTACCATCAATCATCCAAGCAAGAGATGTTGGTTGATTGCATTTATTACACATTCTTCTACTAGAAAGTCTTTCAATAATCTTTTCTTCTGATAAATTAATCATAAGAGCCAAATCTATTTCGGTAATTGTGTTTAGGAACTCAGCCTGAGCCAAATTTCTAGGGTAACCATCTAGTATAAATCCATATATACAATCTTTTTCTGCAATTCTATTTTTCACTAGATTATTAGTAACATCTTCTGGAACCAATTCGCCTCTATCTATGTAAGATTTGGCTAATTTACCCAGTTCTGTACCCGATTTAATATTTGATCTGAATATTTCACCTGTTGATATGTGTGGCAATTTATATCTCTCACTAATTAATCCTGCTTGAGTACCCTTGCCACTACCAACTGGTCCTAATAAAATTAATTTCATATTTTCCTTTCATCCTACTTATTTTAAAAAGCCTTTATAACTTTTCATCAACATTTGGGCTTCTAAAGATTTATCAAATTCCAAAGCTACACTAACAACAATCAACAAACCAGTAGCACTAAATGCGCCAACCAGTCCACCACTTATTGATTTAAACAATAAGCTTGGAACAATAGCAATTATTGATAAGAAAAGTGCTCCGAATAATGTGATTCTATTAGAAATTTTCTTTAAATATTCTGCTGTTGGTTTACCTGGTCTAATACCTGGAATAAAACCACCATTTTGCTGAATACTCTTTGATATATCTTCTGGATTAAATGTAACTTGCGTCCAGAAATATGCAAAGAACGTAATTAATAAGCCAACCAATATAATGTAAACCCAACTACCAGTACCCAACCATTTGCTATACCATTGATAGAATGAACTTGTCTTTGTATTAACAAATATACTCATTACAAGTTGTGGGAATGATAATAGAGACATTGCAAATATGATAGGCATAACACCTGTTGCATTTACTCTGATTGGAATGTAAGTGCTCTGTCCACCATACATCTTTCTACCTTTAATCTGTTTTGCATATTGAACAGGAACTTTTCTTTCGGATCCATCTATCCATACAATAAATCCGAAAATCAAGATCAATGCAAGCAAGAATAATAGTAATTCTGTCAAACTTCCCATATCTCCATTAAAGATATTTGTAAAGTTGGTTAATAATGATGTTGCTGCTGTTGACAATATACCTACGAATATTAATAAAGATTGACCATTAATAATACCCAATTCGGTAATCTTTTCACCAAGCCAGAAAGTAAACATAGAGCCAGCAATTAATACTAATGTAACAACTATACCAACTACCCAGGTAGGTAATGTAAAGCCTGCTCCCAGTGTTGATTCTTTCAATACACCTTCAAAGCTTATTACAATAGCAACTGCTTGTGCTATAGCCAAAATCAATGCTGCAATCTTTGTGTATGTTGCAATACGTTTTTTGCCTTCATCGCCCATCTTTGATAATCTTTCTAGGCTAGGAATAGCAATGGTAAGCAATTGAATAATAATAGATGCACTGATATATGGAGATATACCTATAGCCAGTATTGCACCATTAGCCAATGCGCCACCACTAACTGAACTCAATAATCCCAAAAAACCTTCATCCCCGGCAATTTGAGCCTGGAATGCTGTAGCATCTACACCAGGAACTGGGATCCAGCATCCTAATCTGTAGATTAATACCAATAAAATTGTTAATAGGATTTTATTTCTTGTTTCTTTTACTTTTAAAGCATTGATAAAATTTTTAAACATTATAATACCTCGGCTTTTCCACCAGCCTTAGTGATTTTTTGTACTGCAGATTCAGAAAATTTGTTTGCTTTAACAGTTAGTTTCTTTTCCAAATTTCCATTACCTAATACTTTCAATCCATAAGGGGCAACTTTACTAATAATATTCTTTTCTTTAAGTAATTCAACTGTAACAACAGTATTATCAGCAAAATTATTTAAGTCTGCAACATTGATAACGTTGTATACTTTATCAAAGTTTTTGTTGTTAAAGCCTCTTCTTGGTAATTTTCTAATAAGTGGCATTTGACCACCCTCAAATCCTGGACGAACACCACCACCGCTACGAGAATTCTGTCCTTTGGTACCCTTACCACTTGTTTTACCAAGTCCAGAGCCCAAACCTCTACCTAATCTTTTAGCCTTTGGTGTGGAATTAGGTGCAGGAGCCAATTGATGTAACTTCATATATAGCCTCCTAGATTTCTTCTACACGAACAAGGTGTTTGATTTTGAAAATCATACCCCTAACTGCACCATTATCTGGTAGTTCGTTAGATGAATTTAGTTTATTTAGTCCAAGAGCAACAGCAGTTCTTCTTTGGTCACTATTAAAACCAATAGGACTCTTTACTAATGTTACTCTCAATTTTTTATCATTTTTTGCAACTTTTGTAGTGGTTGTTGCTTTTTTTGTTTTAGTTTCTGCCATAACACACCCCTTACAAAATTTCCTCTAATGTTTTGCCACGAAGACTAGCAATTTCTTCTTTACTTCTCAATTGCATTAAACCATTAAGTGTAGCCTTAACACAGTTGATTTTGCTTCTAGAACCATATGTTTTTGCAGTGATATCTTTGATACCACACAATTCAACAACTGGTCTAACAGAACCACCAGCAATTACTCCAGTACCTTCTTTAGCAGGAAGCAATTTAACCATAGAAGTACCAAACTTACCAACAACTTCATGTGGAATAGTTGTACCTTCTAGAGGGATAGTAATCATATGTTTCTTTGCACTCATAGTTGCTTTATCAATAGCATTAGGAACTTCAGCAGCTTTACCTGTACCTACTCCTACTTTACCAGCTTTGTCACCAGCAACAACTAGAGCAGCAAATCTCATATTTCTACCACCTTTTACAACTTTGGTGATACGATTGACATCTACAAGCTTGCTAGCAATTGGGTCAACTTCTTTATTGAAAGTCTTCTTTTCGTTGCGATTTCTATTTCCATTTCTTTTATTTTCAAATGGTTTCTTTTCAGTATTTTGCATATAACCACCTCTTAAAACTCAAGACCAGCATCTCTTGCACCATCGGCAACTGCTTTTACTCTACCAGTGTATTGATATCCAGCTCTGTCGAATACAACAGTTTTGATACCTTTACTCTTAGCATTTTTTGCTACAGTTTGACCAACAATGAATGCTGCTTCCTGTTTGGTTTTTCCTTCAATTAATTTAGCAACGGCTTTATCCATAGTGGATGCAGAAGCAAGTGTAATACCCTTTGTATCATCAATTACTTGTACATAGATATTATTCAAACTTCTGAAAACGTTTAGTCTTGGTCTTTCAGGTGTTCCCGAAATTTTGGTTCTAACTCGTCTAGCACGAATTTTTCTATCTTCATTTTTATTTACTTTATTTATCATAACCCTAACCTCTACTTCTTACCGCTCTTAACTTCTTTACGAACTACTACTTCATCAGTGTAACTGATGCCGTAAGCATGATATGGCTCTACAGGTTTGATATTTCTAACTTTAGCAGCAAATTGACCTACTAATTCTTTATCGATACCTTTAATAGTAATAACTGTTTTATCGCAAGTCAATTCGATACCATCAATTGCTTTTAATACTACAGGATGAGAAAAACCAATATTCAATAGTAAATCTTTGCCTTGTTGAGTTACTTTGAAACCAACACCATTTACATTTAAAGATTTCTCAAAACCTTTAGTAACACCTTCAACCATATTAGCAATTAGTTGTCTATACAATCCATGATAAGCATTGTATTGAGGTTCCTTGTTATCATTAATAACCTTAATTTCGTTACCCTCAACTTTTACACCAATCTTTGGATTGATTTCTCTAGAAAGTTTTCCCTTAGGACCTGTAACAGTAACTAGAGAATTATCAACGCTAACATTTACGCCAGCAGGTATAGTGATAGGATTTTTACCAATTCTACTCATTGTTCATACCTCCTACCATACATAAGCAAGCACTTCACCACCAACACCTAGCTTACGTGCTTCCCTATCTGTAATAATTCCTTTATTTGTAGAAATAATAGCTATACCAAGGCCATTAATTACCTTAGGTAAGTCTTCTACGTTTGCATAAATTCTAAGACCTGGCTTAGAAATTCTTCTAAGACCTTGGATTACCTTATTGTCTTTGAATTCTACTACGATATTAGCCTTGATGCCCTCACCCTCTACTTTATAACTAGCAATATAGCCTTCTTTGAGTAGAAGTTCAGCAATGGCCAATTTTGTCTTTGATACAGGAATGGAAACATTTTTGTGCTTAGCATTCAATGCATTTCTCATTCTTGTAAGCATATCTGCAATTGGATCTATAGTCATATAATATTTCCTCCTTTTACCAACTAGATTTCTTCACACCAGGAATTTCACCCTTATATGCCAATTCCCTGAAACATACTCTGCAAATACCATACTTTCTTAGTACAGAATGTGGACGACCACAAAGTTTGCATCTTGTATATTCACGTGTAGAATACTTTTGTACTTTTTGTTGTTTATTAATTAACGCTTTTCTTGCCATAATTTTCCTTTCCTCCTACTTCTTGAAAGGCATACCTAGTTTAGTTAAAACTAGTTTTGCTTCCTCATCAGTTCTAGCAGAAGTTACAATTACAATATTTAAGCCACGGATTTTTTCAATCTTTTCATAACTAATCTCTGGGAATACTAATTGCTCAGTTAAACCGATAGAATAGTTACCTTTGCCATCAAAAGATTTACTAGATACACCCTGGAAGTCTCTAAGTCTTGGAAGTGCGATAGAAATCAACTTATCCAAAAACTCATACATATGCTCACCTCTTAGGGTAACCTTGGCACCAACTTTCATGCCTTGTCTAATTTTGAAGTTGGCTATTGATTTTTTAGCTGTTGTTGTTACTGGCTTTTGTCCTGTGATGGCAGCCAATTCATCAACTGCTTTATTAAAAGATTGAGAATTATCTTTGCAATCACCAAGACCACGGCTAACGATAATCTTTTCTAGCTTTGGCACTTGGTTGATATTCTTGTATCCTTTTTCTTTCATCATAGCAGGAACTACGACATCAATATAGTTCTTGTGTAATCTATTTAATTCTTGTGCCATATTTCCTCCTATTTACTCTCTACTTTTTTAGTAGTAGATTTTTTAGTTGTAGATTTTGCTGCTGTTGTTTTCTTTTCAGCAGGTTTTTTCTCAGTAGTCTTGGTTGTGCTAGTTTTTGTAGCAGTCTTAGCTACTGACTTTGTAGCAGGTTTTTCTGCTTTTACTTCTTTAGCAACTTCAGTTTTCTTTGTAGTAGACTTGGTTGCAGTTTTCTTAGTTGTTGTTTTTGATGCAGAATCTAGACTTGCACCACATTTTTTACATACTCTAGTGGATTTGCCATCAACCACAGTATGAGCGACTCTAGTAGCTTTACCACATGCTGGGCAGATAATCTCTACATTGCTTGCATTGATTTTGCCCTCTTTCTTAATAATGCCACCTTTGTCATTAGCACTCTTTGGTTTTTTATGTTTAGCAACAATATTTACACCTGCTACTACAACGGAGTTGTCAGCAGGCATTGCTACTAATACTTTACCAGACTTGCCTTTATCTTTACCGGCGATAACTAATACTGTATCACCTTTTCTAATATTCAATGACATATTTTCTCTCCTTATAATACTTCAGGTGCAAGTGAAATTATTTTCATAAAGCCCTTATCTCTAAGTTCTCTTGCGATTGGTCCAAAGATACGAGTACCTTTTGGTAATTTTTGATTATCGATGATAACAGCAGCATTTTCATCAAATTTTACATAAGAGCCATCTGGTCTTGCTACACCTTTAGATGTTCTTACGATAACTGCTTTAACAACATCACCTTTCTTGACAGTGCCACCAGGAGTTGCTGTTTTTACAGATGCTACGATAATATCCCCGATATTTCCGCTTCTACGGAATGAGCCACCCAAAATTCTGATGCACATAATCTTTTTGGCACCACTATTGTCGGCTACTTTTAATATTGTTTGAGGTTGTACCATAATTTTTCTCCTTATTTAGCCCTTTCAACTATTCTCACTAATCTAAAGTACTTGTCTTTACTTAGTGGTCTTGTTTCCATAATTTCTACAATATCTCCAATATTGCACTCATTCTTTTCATCATGAGCTTTGAATTTCTTTGTAGATTTAAATACCTTGCCATATAGTGGATGTCTTTTATCTAGTTCTACAGCAACAGTAATTGTTTTATCCATTTTGTTACTTACAACGACGCCAGTTCTAGTACGTCTATTATTTCTTTCAACTGTCATAAATCCCTCCTCCTATAAGCCTTAGGCATTAGCCTTTTTGTTTAATTCTCTTTCTGTCAAGATTGTCTTGATTCTTGCAATATCCTTTTTAACAAAATTTAATTGCATAGGATTTGCAAGTTGTCCAGTAGCGTTTGAAAAACGAAGATTAAATAATTCTTGTTTCAAAGATTTTAACTTTGATTCAAGTTCTTCGTTAGTCATATCTTTAAAACTTTTTGCTTTCATTATTCGTTACCACCTTCAATAGATTCTTGTTCGTTTTCTTTCATAACGAATTTAGTTTTGCAAGGTAGTTTGTGTCCAGCTAGTCTCATAGCCTCTCTCGCCTGATCTTCTGCAACACCATCTAGTTCAAATAGTACTCTGCCTGGTTTAACAACTGCTACCCAGTACTCAGGAGCACCTTTACCTTTACCCATACGGGTACCGATAGGTTTTTTAGATACAGGTTTTTGAGGGAATACATTTATCCAAACTTTACCACCACGCTTTGTGAAACGATTGATTGCAACTCTGGCTGCTTCTATTTGATTAGCAGTCAACCAACATGGCTCAGTAGCAACTAGTCCATAAGAACCGTATGCAATTACATTACCACGAGTTGCCTTACCCTTCATTCTTCCTCTAAATTGTCTTCTTCTTGTAACTCTTCTAGGCATCATTAACATAATGCATCACCTCCAACATCTGCGGTATTGTCGGTAGTTACTGATTTTTTGTTTAAGATTTCACCTTTGCAAATCCAAACTTTTACACCAATTACACCAAATGTAGTATGTGCTTCATATGTAGCGTAATCAATGTCAGCTCTAATAGTATGTAGAGGTAATCTACCTTCATGATAATGCTCGCTTCTAGCAATTTCAGCACCATCTAGTCTACCACTGACCATAACTTTACAGCCTACAGCACCAGCCTTCATTACTCTTTGCATAGCTTGTTTCATTGCACGTCTGAAACTTACTCTTTTTTCTATTTGTAGAGCAATAGACTCTGCAACCAATTCAGCATCGAGATCTGGTCTCTTTACTTCTTTAATATTAATGCTAATATTCTTGTTATTGCTGATTTTAGCAATTTCATTTTTCAATTCTTCTACACCGGCACCCTTCATACCAATAACGATACCAGGTTTAGAAGTATAAATATCAACGGTTAGACGATTAACAGTTCTCTCGATAATAATCTTTGAGATACTATTACCTGCATGTTTTTTATTAATAAATTTTCTGATTTTATTATCTTCGATTAGATAATTAGAGAATTCTTTTTTGTCAGCAATCCAAGAAGAACTCCATTCTTTATTAACACCAACTCTTAAACCGTGTGGATTAACTTTTTGTCCCATAATTCTTTTCTTGCTCCTTTACTTTTTTACAGTGTCTAACACAATAGTGATATGACAATTTCTTTTAATAATAGTGTCTACACCACCTCTTCCTCTAAAAGATACTCTTTTAAAAGATGGTGCTTGATTTGCATATGCTTCTGCAACGATTAAATCGTCTTTGTTTAGACCCATATTATTCTCTGCATTAGCAATAGCTGAACAAAGAACTTTCTTAACAGTGATAGAAGCTGTGCTAGGAGTTATGTCTAGTATTGCGCATGCTTCAACTGCAGACTTGTTCTTAATAATATCTAATAATCTTTTTGCTTTAGGTGCACCCATTCTAACATATCTAGCAGTAGCAGTAGGACGAGTGTCTCTAGCTTCATGTCTTTTAGCTGTTTTTTCTTTCATTCTTGTAGCCATAGTTTACTCTCCTCCTTACTTCTTTGCCTTGTCACTTCCGTGACCTCTATATGTTCTAGTAGGAGCAAATTCACCAAGCTTATGGCCTATCATATCAATAGTACAATAAACTGGGATATGCTTCATACCATTGTGTACTGCAATAGTGTGACCTACGAATTCTGGGTAAATAGTAGATGATCTACTCCAAGTCTTTAAAACCTGTTTCTTTCCCTCAGCATTCAATTTTTCTACTCTTTTAAACAACCTTTCTTCAACATAAGGTTTCTTTTTCAATGATCTACTCATATCACATACTCCTAATTCACACGCTTAATGATAAGTTTGCTACTTTGTTTTTTAGTATTTCTAGTCTTCTTACCAAGAGCAGGTTTACCCCAAGGAGTGAGTGGAGATTTTCTACCAACTGGGCTTTTTCCTTCACCACCACCATGAGGGTGATCATTAGGGTTCATAACGCTACCACGAACGGTAGGTCTGATTCCCATATGTCTAGTTCTACCTGCTTTACCGATAGAAACTATTTCATGTTCTAGATTGCCTACCTGACCAATTGTAGCTTTACAATTAGCAAGAATCAATCTCATTTCTCCAGAAGGCAATTTGATAGTTGCATATTTACCTTCTTTAGCCATTAGTCTAGCTTCCATACCAGCAGATCTAACGATTTGACCGCCATTACCAGGAACCATTTCAATATTATGAATAACAGCACCAACTGGCATGTCTTTTAATTCAAGTGCATTACCTACTTTGATTTCGGCATTTGCACCACTCATTACTGTATCACCAACATTCAATCCTAATGGAGCAAGGATATATCTCTTTTCACCATCAGCATAATTTAGTAATGCAATATAAGCACTTCTATTTGGATCGTATTCAATACCAACTACTTTAGCTGGAATACCATCTTTATCTCTTTTAAAGTCGATAATTCTATATTTAACCCTGTTGCCACCACCTCTGTGTCTAACAGTTATTCTGCCCTGGTTATTTCTACCAGCATTTTTCTTTTTCTCTGTCAACAAAGATTTCTCTGGAGCACTCTTTGTAACCTCATCAAAAGAAGATGTGGTATAAAATCTTCTAGCAGGAGATGTTGGTTTATATGTTTTAATAGCCATTATATTATCCTCCTAACCTAATCCTATGATAGACTCTCGAAGAACTCTATTGCCTTGCTATCAGCAGTCAATGTAACATATGCCTTCTTATAATCGTTGGTATAACCTTGAGTCTTTCCTTGTCTTTTAATTTTTCCATCAACATTTGCAGTGTTTACTGATTTAACTTTTACACCAAATGCTTCTTCTACTGCCTTTTTGATTTCTACCTTATTTGCAGATTTGTCTACTATAAATGCATATTTTTTATTAGCAATATCTGCATAAGTTTTTTCACTCAAAATAGGTCTTCTAATAATATCAAAAGTTCTCATTATGCCTTATATGCCTCCTCTATTGATTTGATAGCGTCAGCAGTAACAACCAATTTGTCACATTTAACTATATCATAAACATTGAGCAAACTAGAATTTGTTACTTCAACACAAGGAATATTTCCTGTTGCTCTAAGAACGTTTTCGTTTTCACCATTAATAACTATAACTGCAGTTTTATCAACTCCGATATTTTTAAGAACTTCTACCATTGTCTTTGTCTTTGCATCTTTAATGTCCAAATTTTCAAGAACAACTAATTCTTTTTCTGCTAGTTTAGTAGAAATAGCGCTTCTGAATGCTACTCTTTTGGCTTCTTTATTTACTTTCTTTGAGAAATCTCTTGGCTTTGGTGCGAAAGCAACACCACCACCTCTCCATTGTGGAGCTTTGGTTGAACCTTGTCTAGCTCTACCAGTACCCTTTTGTCTCCAAGGTTTCTTTGCATGGCCTCTTACTTCTGATCTGGTAAGAGCACTCTTTGTACCTTGACGCAAATTTGCCAAATGTGCAACTACTACCTGATGAATAAGAGCTTCGTTGTATTCTTGTTTGAATACTCCATCATTTAGTCTGATAGTGCCACATTCTTGACCTAATATATTAAGTATCTTTGTGCTTGCCATATCCTACTCCTTATCCGTTAACCTTAACTGCAGACTTAACACTTACCAAACTACCCTTTGCACCAGGTATAGCACCTTTAACTAGAAGTAGATTTCTTTCTGCATCAACTTTAACAACTTTTAGATTTTGAACAGTAACTCTTTCGTTACCCCATCTACCAGCCATTTTCTTACCCTTGAATACTTTAGCAGGGAAAGTATTTGCACCGATAGAACCAACATGTCTATGTACAGGACCATTACCATGAGTCATTCTGTGTCTATGGAAATTCCATTTAGCAATAGTACCAGAGAAGCCATGACCTTTTGATGTACCAGTTACATCAACAATATCACCTTCTGCGAATACTTCACATGTAATCTTATCCCCTAGTTTATAACTCTCAGCATTATCCAGTTTAAATTCTTTCAAATACTTTTTAGCAGTAATATCTGCTTTCTTTAATTGTCCTAGCACTGGCTTGTTGATTAAATTCTCTCTAACTTCGCCAAATGCTAATTGAACAGCATCATAGCCGTCATTGCCAATAGTTTTAACTTGTGACACATAACAAGGACCAGCCTCTACTACAGTAACAGGGACAACCAAGCCATTGTTATCAAATATCTGAGTCATACCAAGTTTTTTGCCTAATATTGCTTTTTTCATTTTTAATTATCCTCCTTACTGTTAAAGTTTAATATTGATGTCTACGCCTGCAGGAAGTTCCAACTTCATTAAAGCATCTACTGCTTTTGCAGAAGGACTGTAAATATCAATTAATCTCTTATGTGTTCTTAGTTCGAACTGCTCACGACTATCTTTATATTTGTGAGGAGCTCTGATGATTGTAACCACCTCTTTATTTGTAGGAAGTGGAATTGGACCACTAATTTTTGCACCAAATTTAAGAGCAGTATCAACAATTCTCTTACTTGCTACATCAATAAGGTTGTGGTCAAATGCATTTAATTTAATTCTGATTTTTTGTGTTGCCATTAATTTTTCTCCTTTAATTAATTTACCTAAAAACTGTTTTCGCATTTTGAAAACATGGTCCAGACACATAAGAAATGCTCATATTTTCCAAGCCACCACACTTGACTTTTAATCATAAAAGCACAGTCTCATACACTTTACCGTGTGTTTTCATGCTGTAATCAAAAAAAATATACGAAGTTTTTAGTCGTTTGCGATCTAATTGTGCAAACACTTCTAAAGTGTAAATTATCCCTAAATTTCGGCACTTTTTAAGGTAACTTCACACTTGGCATAACATTACAGCATATACATTTTATCGTAGAATAGCCTAAAAGTCAACACTTTTTTTAATTTTTATTAAAATTTTTATAAATAAACAACATTGAATTGATAAAAAAATATTCGCACAATATAAATATGATTCATAATTTTAATATAATAAATTATATGACGAGACAAAAATAAAAAGGAGATGATTGCCATCCCCCATTTATCAATAGTATCCAAAACAACTCAACAGAAAATTATTCTGCAGGTTCATTCAGTTTTTTAACCATCAAATCAACATCAATACCATGCACTTCACCTGCTTCAGCCAATGTCTCCATCTGGCTCATTGGACAATGAAAACAATGCATACCAAAACCCTGCAATATTACTTCTGCATTAGGATTGATTTTTAAAACTTCACCAATAGTTGTATTTTTTGTTATCTTTTTCATACACCACATTTCCTTTTAATTAATACTGGAGATATTCTAGCATAGATTACACTATTTGACAATAATTTAAACAATAGATTTGTACAACTTATTGCAATTTGTTGCCACAATTTTTACAAATATGTGCAGACAACATATTGTCAGTTCCACATTTATTACATTTAATAAATTTGGTTATTTTAAGCGAATTATTAGAACTTTGCATAGTATTGTTGTCACTGGTAATATTTGCATTTTGTGTCTGACCAACTTCGACAGGTTTTTCGACCTTAATATCCCCACCACTCATCTCATTATGATAATTAGGCATCTCAATTTGTTTTTTGTTTTTTATCATATAATCATTAATCTTACTCTGATATTTTTTAGGGAAATCCAATGCCTTTAGTCTAATATTTGTCGCAAACACACCAATGTCATCTAGCGCACATTCCATATTTGCATTCAACATGGTATCTATGCTTTTTGTATCTATCAACAAATCATCTATTGATGTTTTGTTTTTTTCTATTGTTCTTTTTATTCTATTCCCTACCCAGAGTCCAATATCTGTAAATTCGGACTTATCTTTTATACTTCCAGTCTCAAATATCAATGCCTTTATAATGGCCTGGGGATTTAATATTTTCAAATTACAAAATCCTTCCAGATACCCCTGAACTCTACCTAATGTTTTAGACTTTAAATAAAATGGTTCATCTGAAAAGAATTTAAAGTCAGACAATTCACTAGTCTTAACATAATATATTGTTACCCTAAGTCTTTTTACACGATAATTCTTTGATTTTTTATATGCGACCTTCGCTCTAGCATACGTCTCTGGTATTGTTTCCTGATTAATATTATGTTTACCTGCAAAAATAACATCAGTCACCTTATGCTTATAAACAACCACAGCGGCCGAATTATCACCAACCAATATATTTTTGTTTAAATATATATATTTTTTGGGATGCAAAAACACAATGCGATCATCTAGAGCATTGCCGCATTCAATATTTTTATTAAACAATTGTTTTAACTTATTTAATAACCCCATACATTAATATAATACCACAACCCAAAATTAATTCAAACAAATTAATAATATGACCAAATTTAATTGCATAAAATCGAATTAGCCATAATATACTTTAGTACATGAAAAAACATTTAAATCAAATATTGGAGCAGAAATGTATAAAGTTTCGGAATTAATATCAATGCCAGTCATAAGCCTATATGACAGTATGGAACTGGGAATAATATCAAATGTACTCTTTGATGCCAAATATCACAAATGTAAATATTTAATTATATTAAATGATAAAAATGGAATACAACAAATACTAGATTGCAAAAACATTATAAAAATTGGTAGTGAGTGTGTATTTATTAAAAACTCCACCATGCTTGAACTCTCACACAACCAAGATAAAAATACTGAAAACTCCGTTACACTAATTAATAATAAGTGTTATTCATTAGAAGGTAAATATTATGGGACAAGCAATGATGTCATTTTAGATGACAAATTAAAAGTTAATCAAATAATTTTTGACAATCTATCTACAATATTAGAAAAAAACATTTCCAATTTAGGAAAAGTGATATTAATTAATTTAGATAGCAATCAAAAAACATCACTAGCAAAATATAAACCTAAAACAAAAATACAAACAAACAAAAAAGATAATATGGTAAAAATAATGATTGACACCATAGAAAAAGATAATGCTAAACCCTACAATACAAAAAGCAGTATCAACAAAATAATTACTGATTATAAATTTTTGATAGGTAGAATAATCAATAAGCAAATACAAACGCCAAATGGCGAGATAATTGCACGTCCCGGTACTACTATTAATAAAGACCTGGTAAACAAAGCCAGCGTATATGGTAAACTTGTAGAGATAGCCAGATATAGTCAATAAAAAAATCCCATCAGGGATTTTTTTATTTCTTTAATTTTTTAGCAGAACTTAACAAACCTTCCAGAGTTGCTTTCTTCTTACCTGGCTGTTCTTCTGGAGTTTCTGCACTATTATCGGTTTCATCTTCACCCACTTCTGCACCAAATGCCGCAAATGGATTATCTTCTGCTGATTCTTCTTTTTTCTCTTCGTCAACCACAGGTTGCTCAGATGTATTATCATTTTCAACAGTTTTAATAGTATTCTCTACAGAATTAGCCAATTCACTCTGATTGTTTAGGTATTCTTGGTTTTCTTTTTCTATATCGTTCTGAAGATTAGAGAATGCTGCAAAAGGATTTGATTCTTTCTCTGCTTCCTCTCTTTCTCTTTCATTAATTTTCTCAATCTCTTCTGCATATTCAGAATTTGCTTTATTGGCTTCTCTTAATTTCTCCAATAATTCATTTTCTTCTTTCTTCATCTGGTCGTCACGATTATCTGTAGTAACTATATCAGCAATTTCATTAGATTTATTCTCTACTGGGGCCTCTACTACTTCTTCTTCAACTTCTTCACCCAGTTTTCTTCTCTTCTTCTTGTCACTTACTCTCTGTCTAAATTCTGGGGTATTGAAATAATCTCTAACATTATTGATTGCTTCGATTTCTGCGATTCTTACTTTTATATCTTGCTCGAGCTTTTGTATATACTCTTGTTTTGCCTTAATATCGGCATCTTGGTCTGCAACCAACAATGTCATTTTATCAATTTCTTCTTGCAAAACTTTTGCTTTTGCTTCTTTTTCTTTAATAATAGGCTCTTGTTGTGCTTGCAAAGTCTTATTAATCTCACCCCAAACCTTATTTGAGTAGTTCCTACACTCACTCATCATGTTTTCTTCAACTTGAGTTTTCTTCTCTTTGATTTCAGCAGTTAATTGAGCAACGTCTTGCTCCATCTCTTGTTGTTGTTTAGTGAAATTAACTTTAGCATACTCATAGTCTTTTTCGAGTTGCTGTTGTTTCTGTTGCTCTTCGTTATATTTTTTCTTCAAATAGTTTGCTTCAATTTTTACACTAGTAGCATTCAACTGCTCATTAATAGAAGCCATACTTTCTCTTACGGCTTGTGACTTTCTTTCGTAGTCTTTGGTAACTTCATCAAATTTCTTTTGATAGTTGAACATCTCTTGTTCTTTCGCATTAATTCTCTCAGTTAGACCACGTTTAAAATTGAAGTATCTCTCACCTTCAGACATTGCCCTATCTAGTAGCAATGCACTCTCTACACCAACCGGCTCGAAATTGAAATTCTCGAAATGATTTGCATTCATTTCATTTTCTTCTGCTTCTTTTTGTTCTTGTAGAGCACGTTTTTCCAAATACTCTTGCAATACAGGAATTGCTTCCCTAATCTCCTTAGGTGTAAACAAAACTTCGTAATCAACGAATGATGGCATTGTAGAACAAGCTTTATTTAAGTACCTTTCAAACTCGTGGAATTCATAATACAAGTCAGCATATCTACTGGACTCATACAATTTCATTACAGTTACTATAAATAGTCCTACAAAAAGATAAATAATTGGGAAAAGCAAAATATCAAACCAACCAGCCAATGAGCCAATCTTTGTTGTGATTTCACCATTGCCGGCTAGATTTTCATTACCCCTCAAAACTATAAAATTGGCAAACAAAGTCAAAACAGATACCATAATTGTAATAAACAAAACGGTATTAGAGATGTTTTTGTAAGCACTAGAACGTGTAGGCTGATCTATACATGTTACAGAATTAACATATTCAGATGGTTGTCTATCACGATTCAGCATATATTCTTGCCATGAATAACGAAGAGTTTTAGGCACTTGTTTAAATTTATTGTTTACTTCTACCAAATTGTCTTCATTAATAAATGGATTCTTTTTAAAATATCTATTGAAACCTGTTACACATCTCAGTAATCTAGACTCATATGTCCTAGACACAAAGAAAATACATAGTGCAACACCTAATACAAATAATCCCAATGAAGCAAATGTGATTATTTGTAATGGACCAGACACGCCTGTTGATGTAAACTGACCTAGATTATCAAAAAGTGTCAGTATTGAATCAAACAAGTTGTCTGCCAACATTTGACCTGCATTAAACATAAAATTCTCCTATTTTCATTTTTCTATATACGTATTGTATTATAACATATACTTTATATTTAACCAACAAAATAAAGTAATATTTAAATTTTTTTTAATTAATTTCTATTAGTTTCCCCATTTCAAAAGAGTATATGAAAATATGGTCAACTTTTAAATTTGTTGCCTTTTCAAAAGCAATTTTATATATCTCCAATTGTAGACGATATTCATCAATCAAAAATCTTTCACTCTTAGTTTTATTAGTTTTGTAATCTATTAATACAACTTCATCGCCAACAATAGCCAAATCTATCACACCTTGAATTATTACAAAATCATTATTTGAACTATTTTTGATGATATCACTGTATTTTTCACGTAATAAAAATTGCTTTTCTCGATAAACATTTTTGGCAGAAACAATTAATGGTCGAATTACTTGTATCGCCTTTAATATTTGATTGACATTAATCAATTTCGAGATATTATCACCAACTATATTTTTATCAACCATATCTTTTATAATATCTAATATTTTGGCTTCATTTTCAGAAAAATCTAAATTTTGCATAATAGTGTGATATGCTGTTCCAAGCGATAAAGCATCGGTATTATCCACCCCATCTGCAATAGTAAAAACTTTTGGCTTAGAAATCAAATTTTCATAGTCAATCTCTTCTCGCAATATATTTGTAACAGTATTTTTAATAGTATGTGTTTCCAGGCTAGGTGCCTTATCAAATACACCCTGCAATGATTGTAGTAACTGACTATTAGGTTCTGATAGAACAACACTACTGTGATTAATACTATCATCTACAATAGAATTGCCATCAATTATATTCACAATACATTCATCCGATAGGCCTTTATTTAATACAAAATCTGAATTATTACCATTAAATTTATCTAAGTTTTTACCCATCGAGCCCAAAATTAGTTCAATAAAACTATTTGCATCATACACATCTAATTGGCTTAATTGGACTGTTTTTTCTAGATGATACGATCCCACCATGACCAGAATGTTTTTAGGTCTAGTCATTGCCACATAAAGAAGTCTGATTTCTTCATCAAATTCGGACTTACGATTATCTATTTTACATGCACATCTTACTATGGTATCTTGTAATGTCCTATTCTCAGAATCTATATTTTTAACACCAAATCCAAACCTATTATTTCTAACCACATCACTAGTATCTTTGTTTAATTGGAATTTTTTACCCATTCCGGCAAGTATCACAACTGGGAATTCCAAACCCTTACTATAATGAATGGTACACAATGTGACGCAATTAGCCCCACCACCAATTATTTGTGGTTCATCATTACGAGACACAAAGTCCAAATAATTTAAAAATTTATCAATATTATATTGAAAATCTTCATTTTGCGTCAGTTTTATAAATTGCAGAGCATTATTTTCTCTTTCAATACTATTACCCCAACTCTTAATTTTGAGCAATAAATTGTATTTGTCTAGCACCCAATATAGATAATCTGAAATAGTCATATGAGTCAATAATGTCTGAGAATCATTCCAAAAATTGAAAAAATCTTGTATTTTTATATTAATCGCATTACTCATGCTATTATCGTTCTTTACCATTTCTATGTTATCACTAAAAGATGTATCTTTATTGTACATAGATATCTCAGCCAGTTCTTCATCAGTTACATTAAATAAATTTTTAAGTACAATACACAAACTAATTTCATCTTTATAATTAGATACAACTTTTAAAATAGAAACCAGAATTTGTGATTCTAGAGAATCTAAAAATTCATTTTTAATACTGGCTTTTATTGGAATTTGCATAGCTGTAAGTGTCTTGCTAAGTACACTCAAAAAATGTCCACCATTACGCATTATAATAGCTATATCGCTATATTTGTAATTTTCACCACTTGGAGATTTTTCTTTGCAAATATCAACAATCTGCTGAGCAATTACAATTGCTTCTTTTTTATCGTTCTCTAGTTCTTCGCCATCATTCTCTACTTCATCATTACTATCTTTATTAATAATATTAAGGCGAACTTTGCCCCCTACCAACTGTCGATCAGACTCAAACATTGCATTTGCAGTATAATCTATACCGATAGTCTGTTTAGTAATCAATCTGGCAAAAATACTATTCACAAATTCTAGAATATTTCTTTCACTTCTATAATTCTTATTGAAATTAATTACGCTACCATTATCTTTATTACTCTGAAAACTATTAAATTTGCTAATAAATATTTTAGGCGATGATTGTCTAAAAGCATATATACTCTGTTTAACATCACCTATCATGTAATAATTATCGCCCGATACCAATTTAGACAAAATATATTCTTGTTTATCATTGATATCTTGATACTCATCAACAAATATATACTGATATTTATTCTTTAACAAATCACAGATGCCGCCATCTAGAAGATTTATCATTTTATCTTCCAAATCATTGAAATCTAGACAGTTTCGCTTTAATTTATATTCTTTGTAGGTCTGTTTTACATGATCGACCAAGTCGTATATCGTGATTAGATTATTTTTAGCATTATTGATATTTTGCTTTATAATATCTACATCATCACTTACATATTGTTCTTTTATGTCCTTTATTAATTTATTAAAGTCATCAGACACCTCAACAATTCTATCGTTTAATTCAGTGATATCTACACTATCATTTTTTCCACAATTTGGTTTTTTGCTAAACTGATATCCAAACAGAATTTTATTAGATTGTGTAAATGATTTAGATTCAGCAAATTCATCTATGAAAACTTTTCTATTGTAAAGATATTCATTAAATCTATCTATCTGCACTCTTTGCGCATAGTCTAGCAATCTTTCATATTCTTTTTTATAATAACCAACCCTATTTTTGTAATATTGCATTACATATTTACAGGCTTCGTTATTATCTAGATCATCCGTATAATTATGCTCTAATGTATTTTTGCTCCATTCTGAGTAATTAATTATAGCATTAGAATAATCAATAAGATCTGTAACTATCTTCTTTAAAGTTTCATCATTACGTTTTGCATTATAGCATTCATAAAGAGCATAAAACTTATCGTCATTTTTATTTATCTTATCTTTAAACACACTGTCAATAGCACTATCTAATAAATACTTTTTTTCTTGCTCGGACAATAAAACAAAATCGGGACTTAAATCCAATTCATAAAAATACTTTACAAGTAATTTTTTACAGATAGCATGGAGTGTACCTATCTCTGCATTATTAATATTATCTAATTGATTAACAAGATACAAACGCTCTTTCTCATCGTCGGTATTATTAATAGATTTACTTATCTCGTTATATAGTTTATGTTTTATTTCTGATGCTGCAGCATTGGTATAAGTCACAACTAATAATGACGATACTGGGATTTTGGTTGTTTTTAAGATTGTTACCAATTTTTGAATCATAGTAGATGTTTTGCCTGCGCCGGCCGATGCAGATACCAATACATTACTACCAAAGGCTTTTATAAACTGCTTTTGTTCTTCATTAGGATCAAATTCCGCCATCTGCCTTCTCCTTCAATTCATCTATATCACCGATATCTCTAACGTAATTGTAATAATTGCCTTTATGCCCACACAAACCCAAATATTGACAATATTTGCAAGCAGTAAAATTATTATTATATTTATCTTTTAATGGATTAGGACCGATCTCACCATTTTTAATATTAATAATTGCTTGTCTTACTTTTTCTACAGCAAAATCTATTAAATAATGATAATCATCTACACTCAAACACATCTTCCTATAAAACTTTGAACTATAAATTTCACCCTTGGAAGTTGTCTTCAAATTAATCACATTACTTTTGTATCCATCCTGCATAAGTCTAGTATCCATATCTATAAAATGACCACGGTCATTAACCATAACCCCACGCAATCTATATCCATCATTTTCATCACCAAAAGCATTTGATATAGGCATATAGAATGCTCCTATATTACTTTTACCAGTCTTATTTGCATACGCCTTTGCATAAACTAGCAATTGTAATTTTTTACCAGAGTACACATCATTATAATTGTCAAAATGATTGTCACCAGTCTTATAATCAATAATTACGAAATCATTATTATTTATGTCAACCCTATCAATAGAACCCTTGACACCTATTCCTTCTAAAACAAAGTCGTCTCTACCAAACTTGTATTCATATTGAGCAGGTTTAAAATTACTATATTTTACTTCATCACATATAGCCCTACATATTCTTTTACACTCTTTTTTGAGTGATTTGACTATGTATGCATTCTTTGGATTATTCATTAATTGTTTATACTCGTCATTCAATAAAACCTGCGACAAATGTTTTTCGGCACGAACACATACAATACTCACATCTTCACCCTGCACTATAAATGGCACAACGTATCTCAATACTTCATGAATAATCGTACCTATATCATTAGGTTGCAAAGTGTCTCCAAAATTATCTTTTAATCTCAAACCATATCTAACGAAATGTTTGTATGGGCAAGTATAATAGCACTCTACCTGACTAACACTCGTCATATTATTTCTAAACATTTGTATATTAGAAAGTCTCAAATCGACCTTTGAATTATTATCATTCAATAGTTCGGCAGAATCGGACCCTAATGCATATAGTGATGATACAATCTGTCTATATGCTTCCGATTCATGATATACTTGCCAATCTCTAGAGTAATCAATTAAATGATTTTGTGCTATTTTATATGTCAAATTATTAAAAACGACATTGTCGATATCTATTTTTCTATAAGACTTTGCCACAGCATCCAAATCATACGAAAGATTGTCCACACCATCATAATCTTCAATCTTTTTTATACTATTAATTAATTGATTAGCAAATAATTTACCATCACTACCCGTCTGAGTATAAGACAAATATAAATGCTCTTTAAACCTAAATAGCATATCAAACATTTTAAATGTCTTTCTTTTATTCAACAAAGAAATCGTTGGATTTATTTTTGTACCATTAGGCAACGTGGCTATTTCTTCATCAGTTACCAATCCATTATCTAATTGGAATTTTGGCAATTTCCCCTCATTACAGCCCAAAACATATAAATATGGCATACGACCTATATAACTAGTATTAAAATCAGCAATAAGCAATGTATTGCTAGTAATAGGTGGCAAACTCAAATTGCTACTCTCGAAATAAGAACGATATATTTCAATAAATCTACCAAATGAATCCAAATTCATAGCAAATACCGACAAAAAGTCATTATCAATACTTTTTAGTTTATTGATAACCTGTGTATAAAATCTAGTTTGGATATCGTCCAATTTTTCTAAATATATATTACTTCTGAGCCTTATGTAATCCACTATCACACTAATGACTTGTGTGTAAAAATTAAGATAAGTATTGTCATTGGAAATATATGTTCTGCACTTCTTTATGATATCAATAAATTCAGAGATATCGTCATCATCATAGTGTAGGTTAAACAAGCCCGCACCTATATCTCCCACTCTTTTTAAAGTAATATCAATATCTAATATTTTTGCATTATCAAAGTTTAATAAAGGCGATTTAAGCACAGAAACAAAATCTGATAATTGAAAATCACCACTTATCAAACGACATATATCAAATAAAGAACGAATCAATACATGGTCAATTAATAAATCACTTTTGTCAAAGTACGTAGGTATATTGTATAATTGAATTTCTCTTTTGATAGTGGACAAATAGTCATTAAAACTAGGTACCACAATACAATAATCAGAAAAAGTCCCCCGTCCAGCCAAAACATCACTATAAATAGACGCAATAACATATTTAACTTCGTCTCTCATAGTTTCGAAAGACGATATGCTGATTTTATCCAATGTCTTACCAAAAATATCAGGTTTAAATGACAAAGCATTATGCAACAAACAATCCTTTTCATTATCTCCAAAATTGTTTGTTTTTGCTATAGAATAATTAAGACCATTTTGTTTAAACAATGTGACCAAATCACCATATACTTTATTGGTGTAAATATTGCTATTATTGGCATTTGAATAACAGCACGAAATATACAATCCAGCACTAAATCTGGCTAATTTAAGAATAATATCATAAACCAAGGCAGTAAAATCATCAAATTCAACAAAATAAAAAACCGTATCTTTGCAAAAATCTTCAGTAATACTATTAGCAAACACTCTCAACTGATTGAAACTATCGGTAAAATCACTCTGCAAATAACTCTCGTACTCGGTGTAAATGAGTTTAATATCTTTTTGCTTTAAATTTGCATAAGATTGAGAATCATCAGTGTAAACATCATTAGGAAGAATATTACAACTTTTATACAAACAAATAGTTTCAAATAATTCGGTAGCAAAGCCCATATAATCTACCGACTTACCAAAAGACAAAAGATTTTCCCTATTCTCTACAAGTAGTTTTTTTACTAAAGCAATACCAGATTGTTTGGTAAGTATATTGGGAGATTTAATCGTAGACAATAATCTTTTAGAAAGCCTAGTAATAGACATAACGTCCAAATCAAAAAAACAGTCTTCGCCCAATTCATCAAAAAGTCTACGTTCAATGCTAAACAAACTCCTATCGGGAGCAATGATGATATGCTTCAGATTGCGATCTCTATTTTTTAATTTTTCAAAGACTCTAGTATTGCCTAATTCATGACAGGCACAAGAGATAATCTCAATATTCACTAATTACACCTCTAAAGAGAGTGTACCAAATTTTCAATTATTTTACAACTAAACATAAATATTAAATAAATATTATATAT
>CAKJZJ010000003.1 GCA_918292005.1 Clostridiales bacterium | reverse complement strand
TAATAAAGGTGGTAAAAAAATTGTAGGGGGTTCCCTACAATTTTTAATTATTATAGTTATCGATTACATCTTATGATAATTAGAGATAAAATCATTAGCACTAACTTCAACTTTCTGTAAAGTTGACCTTTTGATTAATTCAACAGTACCATTGGCAGCACCCCTACCTACAACTAGAATATATGGCACACCAATCAATTCTGCATCATTGAGTTTGACACCGAATGACTCCTTTCTATCATCTAGTAAAACATCATCATTTTTATCTATAAGTTTATTATAAATATCGGTAGCCAAATTCATCTGTGTCTCATCTTTGCCATTGGCAACCACTATCTCAAGTTTATATGGAGCAACTATCTCCGGCCATATCATTCCATGTTCGTCACAATTCTGTTCAACCAATGCGCTCAGAGTCCTACTTACACCTATTCCATAACACCCCATTATCATATACTGTTCTTTGCCATTTTCATCTAGATATTTACATTCTAGTGCTTTGGTATATCTAGTACCCAGTTTGAATATATGGCCAACTTCTATACCACGAACGGTTTTAACTGGCTTACCGCATTTAGGGCATTTATCTCCTGCTCTTACCTTTCTAATATCTGCAAAATAGTCTATATGTAAATCCATTAGGTTGACATTTTTATAGTGATAATCTAGTTTATTGGCACCTATAACAAAATTGTACATATTCTTAATATCATTATCTGCTACAACTATTACATTTTTTAAATCAATAGCACCTATAAAGCCTGGAACTGAACCAATAGCAGCAATATCTTCTGCAGTGGCCATTTGAAGATTATTAACACCCAAATTATTTCTTAGTTTAACTTCTTCTATCTCTCTATCGCCTCTTACTAGTGCTACAACTGTACCTTTTTCACAAGTATATGCTATAGCCTTTACAAATTGATCTGGAGACACTCCTAAAAATGATACTAATTCTTCTATAGTTTTTACCGATGGTGTACTTACCAATTCTTTACTCTTTAATTCAACACCACCCAAGTCAACACTATCATATACTGACTCAGCCTTTTCTGTATTAGCACCATAGCCACAGTCACAAACAATTAATTCATCTTCACCAATATCTGCTTTAACCATGAATTCTATAGAACTGCCACCACCCATAACTCCATTATCTGCATCAACTGGCACAAAATCTAGTCCCAATCTAGTAAATATCTGAGTATATGCTTTTTTCATTTTATCAAATGATTTATCTAGCCCGGACTGGTCGGTGTCGTACGAATACGCATCTTTCATGATAAATTCTTTGGCTCTTTGCAATCCAAATCTAGCCCTAATCTCGTCTCTATACTTATTCTGAATCTGATATAGAGTAACTGGTAATTGTTTATAACTAGTAATATTATCTTTAATAAGATATGTAAAAGGTTCTTCGTGCGTAGGTCCCAGACAAAAATCTTTGCCAGTACTATCCTGCAATTTGTACATAGTATTACCAAAAGTATTTATACGATTAGCGTAAACTTCTTGTGGCAAAAGTATTGGCATCTGTATTTCTATCGCACCAGCATTGTTCATTTCTTCTCTAATGACATTTTTGAGTTTTTCCAAAACTTTTAGACCCATGGGTAGATACGAAAAAATACCATTACCCATTTGTTTGATAAATCCAGCACGAACTAGCAATTTATGACTATTAATCTCGGCACTTGCTGGTGCTTCTCTATATGTTTTGAAAAACATGTTTGACAATTTCATATCTAATTACTCCCAATCAAAATTCTCTTCTTTGTATTTTTCCAAATCTTTCTCTATGATATTGACTTTACCCTTTACTTTATTCAGTTCATCATAACAAGCCTTGGCAATCTCGGCACCTTTTTCATACAAAGCCACGCCTTCTTCCATAGATAGATTTGCATCTTCTAGTTTATTTGCAATTTTCTCTAATTCTTTGATATTTTCATCTAAACTCATTTAATCACCTTGGTTTTTATTTCACCATCTATCATTGATACCACAAGATCTCCATCTTTGTCAATATCATTTATAGACCTAATCACAGTATTATTCTGCAAAACTTTGGAATATCCCATCTGGGACAAGTTTTTTGGATTGTAATTTTCTATCTTCTGCTGGATCAATTCTATTTTTTTACCAACATTATCTAGAGCGTATTTATATCTACTTATTTTATCTACATTAGCATTTAATCTACCTAGCAGTGCCTGACACTTGATTTTAGACTTCATAGATATTGCCTTATAGAATATATCTATATCTTTGGATATAGCAGTAAACCTAGAACGAATCTCTCTGCCACAATTATACAAAAGTCCTTCAATACTCTCTAATACAACATTTTTATCCCAAGCAACAATTTCCGCAGCAGCAGACGGTGTCGGTGCTCTACGATCTGCGACAAAATCAATTATAGTAAAGTCTGTCTCATGACCAACTGCTGACACCAAAGGTTTTTTACATCTATATACAGCATTAGCAACAATCTCAGTATTGAAAGGCTCTAGATCTTCTAGACTACCACCACCACGTGCAACTATTATTACATCTACATCTGGATATTCAGAGAAAAAGTCAATACCTTTGGCTATCTCAAATTCTGCGCCAACGCCTTGCACTTTTACTGGAAATAAAACAATGTCTATAGTATCATTCCTACGATGAGTAACATCTATAATATCGTGAATAACTGCACCTGTACTACTACTAACCACCCCAATCCTACGACATCTATCTGGGATTGCCTTTTTTCTGCTCTCATCAAAATATCCTGCAGACTCTAGTCTATTTTTTAATTCCAAAAACTTTTCATACAGCAATCCTTTGCCATACGGCATAATAGATACTGCATTAAAAGATAATCTGCCACCCTTGGCATAATAACTAACAGAACCACGCACGAGAACCATATCGCCTATGTGTGGCACTTCAAAATTTTTAGCACCAAACAACACGCAATTAAGCAATCCACTCTCATCTTTTAGATTGAAATATGCAATACCATTAGAAATATTATAACTACTAATCTCTCCATATACACAAATATTTTGGAGCATTACCTCTGCTTCAAAAATATTTCTAATATAAGTATTAATTTGTGATACAGAGATATAACTTTCTGACATATTAATTAACTACCTTGGATAGCACTCCATTTATAAAACTAAAACTCTTTTCTGTAGAATACTTTTTAGATAATTCTACCGCTTCATTAATAACCACTTCTTTTGTGGAATTCGGATAAAACTTTAATTCAAATACAGCGAGAACTAAAATAGCCAAATCAATTTTGTACACACGATCTAAAGTGTATCCGACGATATTGTCTTTAATGATTGACAAAATTTCATCATAGTGTTCATTGACACCACCAATCAATTCATTTACAAATGGTTTATCTTCATCTGCGATAACAAAATCTTCATCTGCAAATTCCAAATCAGCATCCGGCTCGTGAAAAAACTTTTCAAAGACCAATCTAAATGCAAACTCTCTACTTTTTTTCCTACTCATACATACCTCACCATAAAAGAAAGAAACCCTTGGATAACAAGGGTTAAAGATTATAACAATTCATCTTTTGGAAAATCAACACCGAGAACGTGGACATTGATACGATTAATTTTCATATCAATCATTCCTGACAAACTATTTTTAATATTCTCTTGTACTCTATAAGCCACTTCTGTAACATTGTAACCAAAGCAAACATTAATGTAAACATCTACACTCATTCCATCTTTTGCGTAAGAAATTTTTACGCCTTCGTAATAATTATTACTGAACCATCTTTTAAGCACGCCATTGAATTTGCTAACAATACCACTGACGCCAGCAATCTCTTTTGTTGCAAGATTGATTACAGATAGAACAATATTACTACCATATGTAACATTACCTTTTGCTTGCTTTTTAATATTGCTTTTATTATCGTACATCATATCCAAAAACCCTATAATTACATTATTTATAATAATATAACACATTGTAATAAATTATGCAATTGGATAAAATAAGAATATAATGTATTTTTTTGCTATACTTCAATTATCTTAATAGCATCAATAGAATAATCTGAATTGGACTTTACAATATCTACTATCTGTGCTACTTCATTTTTTGTAAGACCAGAAGTCTCTACCATCACACTAATATTATTGGCACTAGCAGATACTACTGCTTCTGTAAATCCTTTAGCCCTAATGAGTGATTCGATATTCAATACCATATCCATATTTGCAACTAGTCTCTGTCTTTCTGCTTCTGCATTGGCTTTGGCTTCGGCACTGGTCGCATCACTAGCAATAATTGCATCTAGATACAATATTTCTTGACGTCTAGTCTCTGTCCTATCCACTCTATAATTGGTGAAAAAATTGCCGGTGGACTGCACACTTGCTTTTGTTTCGGTAGTGGTTAGACTATTTAGATAAATATTTACCCCACCTGTTATGAGTAGCAACGCACAAAAACAACCTAAAACAATAATCTTTTTTGCCTTGCTAGACAATTTTTTATGAACACGTTCTTTCTTTTCTCTTTTAAAAATATTTTTCATAATACACTCCTTTTATATTCCTTTTAATACAATTACCTTTTCTCTAGATATATCAAGCAAAGTAGATACTGCATTCAAGATGTCTAATTTGATACTTATATCAGATGCACCACTTGAAACCACTATCACCCCCTTTACTTCGGGCAAACTCTCGCTAGTTATCAGTGGAGTAGATTCACCACCACTATTTACTATTATGGGTGTTGACGATGATGTAGTAGTCGTGCTCCCAGAATTACTGCTTGTCCTAGAATCTTCATCACTAGCATATTTTATCTCTGGACTACCGTCTAAAGTAATCATTACACTTACATTACCAGCACCCTTTACTCTAGACAATACCTTGGTTAATTTCTGCTCTAGGTCATCACAATACTCCATGGTTGTAATGTATTTGTTTGATATGGTTTTTGATGCAGACACCTTTGTATTTGGTTTAGAAGTCAAAGTAAAATATGCTACGACACCAACAAGCATAAGAATTGCAAGTAGTATTACTTTGAAATACTTTTTAACAATCGCTTTAAACTTGTTTGTTGGTTTTTCTTTTTTTTCATTGAAATTTGGATTGCTCGTAATATCTGAAATCTTTAATACTTCATTAACCATATACAATCACCTTGTCTTTTTCTATCCCTATCGCTTTTGAAATCTTTTCTGCCATATCTTCATAAATATTTATATTCACATCAAAATCCGATAGAACTATATTACCAATGTCCACATAGATATTTGATAGATAATATTCACCATTTGTCAGAATACTATCTATTTCGACAGTAGCATCATTAATATCATATTCATCTAGAATGATATCAATCTCGGATTTTAGCAGTCTGTCATTGACTGTTTTATAATCACTAGAAACTACTATTGATTCATTTTGACCTTTAATTGTATCCAAATTAATATTAAAAATCGGACTAATAATTACCAATAAAGTTATAAGAGAAAATATTCCTTTACAAAATTTATTAGTTGTACCATTAGGATATAATATATCGACCATTACACCTAAAAATACAACACCAATTATTTTTAATAACCACGCACTCATAATTTCTCCACTAAAATATATTGGCTGTACACATAATCAAAGCAATAGTTATAACGTACATAAATGCCACTGCTAATAATATGACAATGGGATAAATCATCAGTTTAGAACAACTACTTAAAAAATTACTAATTTTACTTTCACTAGAAACTTCCAGAATACCTGATGCTAATTGTAAAGTAAATTTGAATAATAACATATGTAAAACTGGTGAAATAATTGTTACAAAAATAACCAATACTCCGATTAGACCGATTGTATTTTTAACCAACACAGAACCTAGCACTATAAAATCCATTCCATCAGAAATATATCCACCAATGAGTGGTATATAACTTTTAACTGCAAATTTAGTTGCTTTGATGCTAATATTATCAAATTTGCCTGCACTGATACCCTGAATTGATAAAAACCCCGTAAACAAAGTAAATACAATACCCACCGACCATTTAAACAAAGATGAGAAAAATTCGGTCAATTTATTTAATTTGACACTACTAGATAGATTACCTACTATAGTTAATAATAAAATCAAGATAAAAATTGGATATAAAAATTTGCTAAAGACAAAACTAGATACCATGCTGAGTACTGCAACCAATGGTCTGTAAATCGCAACAGATGATAATGAACCTATTGAAGTAAGAAGCGTGATAAGTATTGGAAAAACAATTTGAATTTGTTTAGTTAAACTCTCTAGAACACCCGATGTATTTATAAGCATTTTTTTAAAAGATGCTAGAACTACCATTACTGCAGTTGCAAAACACACAAAGCGAATAACTTCTTGAATACCCGTGCTAGACTTTGTAGAATTAAGATTGATAAGTATGCTAGATAATAGTCCTATTGCAATTAGCGTAAATAATATAGGCAAAAAATTTCTAATATCGGCAAATGCAATAGTCATAATACCCGTAAAAACACTCGAATAATTAGTAAAATATTTACCATTAATTATATTGCTTACTTTATCTTTTATATCTGTCTGAAATATATTGATATCGTCCAAATCATCAACAATCGTTTGTAATTGAGCAAAGTCTATTTTTTCGATTATTTCATTTACAGACGTTGATATACTATCTTCGTTATTATCAGCAGACACATAATATGGTATTTTGATTGTAAATAACAAAGACAAAATTAAGCAGATAACAATAATAAACAATTTGATTTTTACATGCTTTATTGAATTGTTTTTTTGATATATATGTACATATTGATACATTTAAACCATATCCAAAATCATATTAAACAAATTTGTAATCACAGGAAAGCCAATTAAAAGAATAATAATCTTGCCGGCTAAGGTTATTTTATCTGCAATAGATGTATTACCACTATCTATACAGACACCTGCAGAAAATTCTATCAGATAACCAACACCAATGATTTTTAAAATAACATAAAACAAACTCTCATTTACGCCTGTTTTATTGACAACATTTAGAAAAAAATCAAACACACCAGTAAGACTACTAAGTATATAACCCAAAAGAATTACACTACCAACAACAACACATATAATAGCGTACTCTGGTTTAATCTGCTTTAATAAAACAGCCACGAATGATATTACAACACCCAGAACAATAACTTTGATAAGTTCCATGCCACACCTAATTTATAGAGAACAAAGTCTTTACGGTATTGAATAAATCACTAATCATAGATACTACAGAAAACAATACAATTACAACACCTGTAATCGTAACAAAAGTAGCAATTTCTTCTTTACCAGCAATCTTTAATATTTGATTTATTATGGCGGTAAGAATACCTATACCAGCAATTTTAAATATAATATCTATATCCACTTTTCACCCTTAAACCAGTATTATGCAAAATATCAATCCAAAGCCAATTATAAGTTTAAAATACATCATTGCATTCTTCTCAAAATTGTATTTCGCCCTAGATTCATAATTATCTATTACCCTTTTGTAATAATCCAAATTGGATAATTCATATCCAATATCTCCTTTTCCAAAACTATCAAACATTTGTCTAATAGTGACTCGCTCTTTACTAGACAAACAATATGACCAAAAATTTGATTTTGAATTATATTTTAGTACTTTTATAGTAGTATCATTCAATTCCCCAGATACTCTCGTGAGTATTGTATCAATAGTGTTTTTATTGTATGTTACGTCATTTTTAATTTGACTAATGATATAAGACAGATCTTTAAACAGATGATATCTTATCTGAAATATTTTATATATTATCACGGCTATACAAATAAATAAGCAAAATAATATTACTATGAGCAGAAATTTCATATCATACTCCGATGCATATTAGATTTTCATTATATACACCTTCACATGTTCCTATCCCACTACTATCAGATAGAACAACATATCTATCAAATAATTTATTGGCTAAAATTCGTTCAAAAGCCGGCTTATGTCGTAAATCTTCTATATTACCTGCATGTAATGTGGCGATGATACTTACACCCGATGTGATAGCATTTTCTATATCTTCTATATCCTTTTCTATATTAATCTCATCGGTAATTATCACATCTGGATTCATTGACCTAATTCCATTATTAAAAGCAAATTTTTTGCTGGAATTGCTATAAACATCAATATTTTTGATATTAATTACATCACAACCATCGAATATACTAGATAATTCTTTTCTCTCATCTATTAGCAAAATGTTTTTCATTTTTTCTTTTTGGCTTAATTGATAAACAATATCTCTCAGATATGTGGTTTTACCGGCACCTGGCTTAGACATAATGAGAGTATTATATACATTCCCATTCTTAACCAAATATGGATATATATTTAGACTACAATTTTTAATAAAGTGTGGAAAACGAAAATTCATTGATGATATATTTTTAATTGTTTTAATTTTACCATCAATAGAAACGACTTCACCACATACACCCACCCTAATACCACCAGAAATAGTGACAAAACCATTAATAATATCGTCATTAATGGTGTAGATAGAATTATTGCTCATTCTCTGTAAAATAGCATTAATAGTCCCTAAAGACACCTGTATGGCATTGTACGAAGATAACGACAATCTATCATTACATAAATAGTAATTTTCGCCCAATACATTTACCACGACACTATCATTGGCTCTAAGTCGCATCTCACATAGATTTTTATAGGGTATTTGATCTAGGGCTTTACACAAATCATTGGGCAAAATATTTTCTAACATAATACCACCTTTTTTGTATTGTATTATGCAACAAATCAAATTATATAAAGACAAAAAAAGTATGTAGAAAAAACATTCTACATACTATTTTTTTATATATTTTTCAACAAAAAATTATTCAAAACTATACATTATCATATATTCGTTTTAATTCTATAGCATCTCTACCCATGTACTCTTTGCTCTCACATATTACGACACTATCCATACCATATTCTTTTAAAACTCTAGCCAAAGGCTCAAACTCTGGACCATAAACAGTATCTTCTAAAGTCAAATGCTTTACTTCACCCTTACTGGAATATTCTATTTTACTGAAATGAATATGTGACATTCTGGTTCTCTCAATACCTATTTTAGAGATACAACAATCCAAAATCTTTCTATAATCCGCTTCTGTTTTTAGAGTACCTTGTGTAAGTGCATTAATATGTCCAAAATCAAATGTTGGTAGATAATGATCATATATGGTACAGAAATCAATTATTTCTTCATAAGTACCAATTTGAGCCATTTTACCCATAGTTTCCAGACAAACATACATATCGTCATATCCAGCAGCAATTATTTTATCTTTCAAGATATTTAAACGTTTCTTGCACAGTTCGACTGCTTCAGATCTAGACATTTTACCTTGAGATGCAGGATGCACTACTAATTGATTGCCACCAACTAGGCGTAATTTTCTTAGACTCTCTAATACATATCCATAACTTTTTTCTGCCATCTCGTCATCAGGATTTGCAAAATTAATATAATATGGAGCATGAATGGATATAGTTATGCCGTATTTTTTCATTTCTTCGCCAATAGCAACGGCTGTATCATCTGGCAAAGTAAAACCCTTGCCAAAAGAGTATTCATATGCATCCAAGCCCTTTGCTTTTAACCATGCAGGTGCTTCTATTGTTTTATTATAACCCTCATCATGGAATGTTTTACAATTTCCTGCTGGTCCAAATTTTATCATAACTACTCCTATTCTTCTAGATTAATATCTAATTTTAATTGATATTTATTAGGCAATGCCACAGCAATCAATTTGCCATTATGTTTTACAAATGTATTTATCTCAATTGGATCGTGACGAACAACTAGTCCATTACGTAATGCCTTATAGTCTCTGTCATTTATCTCAATAATATTATAACTGCTGAATACTTCTGTAGGATCAATAATGACCGTCTCTGGATTTTCCATACTCATCAAATCTTCTAGGGATATAGCCTTTTCTCTAGTAAAAACTCCCGACTCCACTCTTTCTAAAAAACTCATGCAGGCATACGTTCCCAACAAACTCGCCAAATCTCTACCTAATGATCTAATGTATGTACCAGAACTACATAGTACTGTAAATCTAAATTTATTTTTTGCTAATTGCTCTAGTAATTCAAATTCAAATATTTCTACTTGCTTTGGTTGCAAATTGAAATCTTCACCATTTCTAGCCATCTCATACGCACGTCTACCTGCTACGTTTTTTGCGCTAAATTTGGGAGGCATTTGTTCAATTTTACCTATTAATTTACCTATTACACTATTAATCTCCAACATTGTAGGAATATTGGTACTAACATCACTCACAACACCATCTGTATCTAGAGTATCGGTAGTATAACCAAAGTCAAAAACCACATCATATCTTTTCTGTTTCTCAAGAAAATAATCAAATAATCTAGTAGCCTTGCCCACAGCTATTGGTAATACACCACAAGCCAAAGGATCTAGAGTACCTAGATGGCCAATTCTTTTTACATTAAGTTTCTTTTTTAACATCTGAACCACTGCATTACTGGTAATGCCTGATGGTTTATATACGTTTATAAATCCTAACATAATTACCCCTTTATAATTTTATTATATAATAAAATTTTTTATCTTGAAAGAAAAAAGCAACTATTTATCTTAGTTGCTTTCTGATTTTAATTATTAGAATTGTTGATTCTATTGATAGTATCTTCAATTTTTTGGCTATAATCTATAGTCTCATCTAGATAAAAAGTCAAAAATGGAACTTTACGTAAATCTACTTCTTGTGCCAATTCTCTACGTATAAATCCAGCAGAATGTTGGATTTGAGCAAACACTTCATTCCTAGATTCTTTTTCATAAATAGATACATAGACTTTACATTGATCCAAATCATTGGTAGTGTCGACTTTAGTTACAGATATCAGGCCTTTGATAAGTGGATTTTTGATTTTATACATAATGATATTGCTAATAGCCTTTTGAATTTCGCTATTTACCCTAAGTATTCTTTCGCTCATCACAATCTCCTATATCTGCTCTATGGAGTATGCTTCTATAATATCTCCAACTTCGATATCATTGAAGTTCTTTAATTTTATACCACATTCAAAGCCATATTTTACAGATTTTACTTGATCTTTCTGCTGTTGTAATGTATCAATAGCAGTATCTACAATCAATTCTTTATTTCTATATAGTCTAACTTTACTATCACGATTAACGACACCATCAATAATATAACTACCTGCGATATGACCAATACTACTAATTTTGAATATCTGTCTAACTTCTGCATGACCTGTAATTACTTCTTCAAATTTAGGTGCTCTCATACCATTGATAATATTTGTCACATCATCTGCAGCATCATATATTACTTTAAATAGACTAATGTCAACTTTATTCTTTTCAGCTAATTGTTTTGCTTTTGCTTCTGGTTTTACACCAAAACCAATAATTATTGCCTTACTAGCAGTTGCGAGAATTACATCACTCTCATTAATACCACCTACAGCCGAATGAATTACCTGTACTTTTGCTTCGTCATTATGTATCTTCTCTAGTGTGGACTTCAATGCTTCGCAAGAGCCTTTCACGTCAGCCTTGATAATAATCTTCAAGACTTTGACTTCACTATCAGCAGATTGTTGCAAGAAATCTTCTAGGGTAATTCCATTATTCTGCTCGATTTTTTCCATTTGTAATTTGCTATTACGTTCGGCAACAATATTTCTAGCCAATTTCTCATCAACTACATAAGCCATGTCTCCTGCTTCTGGAACGATATCAAATCCCAAAACAGATACTGGCATGCTAGGACCTGCTTCTTTTACACTATTGCCTTTGTAGTCCATCATCGCTCTAATTCTACCAGAAGATACACCACTAACCATAAAGTCACCTATATGCAATGTACCATTTTTGATAAGAATTGTAGCAACAATACCTCTACCTTTATCAACTTTACTCTCAATAACTGTACCACTAGCCACCTGAGTTTTATCAGCCTTTAATTCCAAAACTTCAGCAACAAGCAGAACGGACTCTAGTAATTTATCAATATTCTGATTGAATTTGGCTGATATCGGTACGCAAATACAATCTCCACCCCATTCTTCAGGTACAACGTCGTACTCGGTCAATTGTTGTTTAATTCTATCAATGTTTGCTTCTGGCTTATCAATTTTATTGATTGCAACAATCATTGGTACACCAGCATCTTTGATATGATTGATGGCTTCTATGGTCTGAGGCATAATACCATCATCAGCAGCAACTACTAGTATCGCAATATCCGTTAATTTAGCACCTCTTGCTCTAATAGCTGTAAATGCTTCATGTCCTGGAGTATCAATGAATGTAATATTATTACCTTGATAATTAACAGAGTATGCACCAATATGCTGAGTAATACCACCTGCTTCACCTTCTATAACATTGGTATTCCTAATAGCATCTAGTAATGATGTTTTACCATGGTCTACGTGTCCCATTACTGTAACAACTGGAGGTCTAGTTTCTGCATTATTAGATTGTTCATTGAACATTTCTAATAATTGCTCTTCATAATTTTTGGACACCTTTTGCTCAAGAGTTACACCAAACTCTTGTGCTACCAATTCTGCCGTCTGATAATCAATAACACTATTGATATTAGGCATCATTCCCAACATCATAAATTTCTTAATAATCTCTACAGCAGGTTTACCTATTTTCTCGGATAAAATCTTTACAGTTAAATTTTCTGTGTCAATAACTGCTTTATCAATCACTGTTTTTTCTGGAGTAGCAGCAACTTTTTGTTGTTTTTTAGGTTTTGTTCTTACTCTACCCATTCTTGGTTCATTGTCATCATCATAGTAATTGCTATCGACATCAATGTAACCCATTTTGATTTTAGCTTTCTTTGATAGTTCTTTTTTCTCTGTATCAAAGGTTTTTGTTTTGTTTTTATTACCAAAGTTTCTTTCTGGCTTAGTAACTACAGTATCTACGATAGGCTCTTTATTGAAAGTAGGCTTAGGTCTATAGCCATTATTATCTCTAGGAACAAAAGTTTTCTTTTCGAATGTTTTACCTTGTTCCCCAGTTTTTTCTCTATTGAATGGTCTATTTTCCTTATCACCACGTGGTTTAAAATCTTTGTTATTAGGTACTTTGCTAAATGTAATTTTACTAGAATTATTAGCAACATTCTTTTTATTAGTGTCAAACTTTTCTGGTTTTGCTTTATTATTAGTTGCTGGTGCAGCTACTTCCTTAGCCTGAGTACTAGCAACTGGCTCTGGTTTTTGCACATTATTAGATGCTTGGATTTTTAAATTATTTTCACGGTCTTTTAATTTTTTACAAAATCCATCCAAGGCATTTTTAGATTTAGAAATACCAGCGACAATACTACTAAGTTCACTGCTACTTAGTATTGTTGTTAATTTTTTTAAATTGTCAAAAGATACACTACTTTTCTGTTTATTCTCTGTATTTTCCAATTTATGTCCTCACTAATTATTCTAGATTACCACTTTTCAATTCATTTTTTATAGCAGTTGCTAGGTTTCGATTTAAAACACCTACCACCTTACAATTTTCTCGACCAATCAAATCACCTAATATCATATTCTGCAATTTGATATACTCCACACCATTATTAATACAATACCTATGTACTTTTTCTGTAACTTTTTCATTTTGGGTAGAGCATACAATGACAATCCCTGGTTGTTTTTTACAAACAATCAATTTATCATAACCAAACACAATTTCGCCACTTTTAATAGCAAAACCCAAATATGTCTTAATTTTCTCTATTTTCAAGAAACTTTCCTCTCAAATAATCATATTCTGCCATGGGAACATTCATTTTGAAACTCTTACTCAATAATTTGTGTTTACACATTGCTTCGACGCAATCCGCATTATTACAAATATATGCCCCACGACCATTCAATTTGCCTGTAAAATCTAATTCAAATCTATCATCAAGTCTGACTATCCTAATAAGCTCTCTCTTTGGCTTATTCTCTTTACAAGCTATACACATTCTCATAGGAATTTTATTTGTAGCCATTTTTCACCTATAAATATTAATTAATATCTCCGAATGCATCTTCACCATCGAATAAATTGTCATAATTCTCACTAGCATTATTCTCTTCTTCTAAATTAAGAGATGGTACAGCACTCTTTGCCTTTACATCAATTTTCCAACCAGTAAGTCTAGCAGCTAGACGTACGTTTTGACCAGATTTACCTATTGCTAAACTTAATTTATCATCAGGTACTACTGCAAGAGATGTTTTATCTTCGGCATTTACATGTATATACAAAACTGTTGCAGGACTAAGTGCAGATACAATGTACTCACTAGGATCTTCGGAATATGGTATAATATCAATCTTTTCGCCATTGAGTTCTTTTACAATTTCATTGACTCTCATACCTTTATTGCCGACACATGCACCAATACAATCTAGAGATTTATTGTGTGTATATACAGACATTTTCGTTCTGTAACCAGCCTCTCTGACAATATTTTTAATCACTACTTCGCCACTAGCTATCTCAGGAACTTCCAATTCAAACAATTTCTTTACAAATCCGGCATTACTACGAGATAATTGTACATATGGTGCATTATAGCCTTCTTTAATAGTTTTTACTACAACCTTTATTCTTTGATTGATAGTATATTTCTCGCCAGGAATTTGATCTTTGGCACTAAGAACACCCTCGACCTGTGTAATACCCAAATCTACATAGACATTATCATTTTCGACTCTTCTAACTATACCAGTAACCAACTCGTCCTGTTTAGTATTAACTTCGTCCATAACCTTGCTTCTCTCTGCTTCACGTAATCTCTGCATTACTACCTGCTTTGCAGTTTGTGCAGCAATACGACCGAAGTTTTTAGGTGTTTCTTCTTGTTGTACTATATCGCCTATTTTATAACTTTTCTTTATAGTTCTAGCAGCAGCCAAACTAATTTCTTTATCACTATCCAAAACTTCACTTACAACTGTTTTGTATGAGTAGATTTTAATAGTGCATTTCTCGGGATTTAATTTAACAATAGCACTCTTTGCTTCGCCAAAATTCTTTTTATAAGCACTAGTTAATGCAGACTCCAATGCTTCTATAAAATACTCTTGACTAACTCCTTTTTGTTCTTCCAAATCTGCAAGTGCTTGAAAAAAATCCTTATTTACCATAATTTCCTCCTAAAAATCCAAATGTGCAACGATATTTGCAATAATTTTTCTTTCTATCTTGTATTCATTACCATCAAGCATAATTGTTATACTGTTATTATCAAAATTCGTAAGTGTGGCAATTATTAATTTTTTACCCATATATGGTGCAAAAAATTTAATATCCACCAATTGACCCAAATGTTTATTAAAGTCATAATCGGTTTTGAAAGCTCGGTCGAGACCATATGATGAAACATTAAAATTGTACGAGCGACCATCTGTAACATCTGCTTGGTCTAAAGGCTCATCTAATGCTCGAGACACTCTCTCACAATCATTAATATTCACACCACCATCTTTATCAATTATCAATTCCAATACTTGACCAGAAAAATCTTTGCGATACTCCAAGTCTACATACACGTAGCCCAATTCTTCCACAATTGGTCTGATAACCTTTGATGCTCTATCAACAACTCTCTCTGACATACTACTCCTTTGCTAATAACAAAATTTAAGAGTGAACTTTTGCAAGTCCACTCTAATAATCTAGTATTAACTAATATAATGTTATCATATTAATAATGTAAAATCAAGACTTTTGCCAATATTTTAGCAAATTTTATGAGATATTAGGGCTTAATTTGATGACACATTCGGCTGTGGCGAGTGCATCATTTACTGCCCTGTGAGCATTTACCAAAGAAACACCCAAATGTTTACATACAGTAGCCAATTTAAAGTTTTTTAGCCCAGGAATATATGCTCTGGCTAGATACAAAGCATCTATCTGCTTATTATCAAAAACATAGCCAAGTTTTTTGCCCTGTACAGATATAAATTTATAGTCAAAATCAATATTGTAGGCTATAAGCGTACATCCATAAGCAAACTTGTAAAAATCTGGTAGAGCCAATCTAATAGATGGACTATCTTTCACCATGTCGTCAGTAATACCGGTAATTTCTGTAATTTCACTAGGAACAGGTACGCTAGGTTTAACTAATGTTTCAAAAGTCTCTACAATTCGCCCTTTATGTAATTTTACAGCACCTATTTCTAGTATCTCACATCTAGTTGGTTCTAGTCCTGTAGTCTCCACATCAAAGACAACAACATCATGGTCAAGTAAATATTGTCCCACAACATTCTCGTGAGTCATAAATAAATTATCTTGGTATACTTCCACATACGGCTCTGGTGTACAACATAGATATTTTTTATTTGGAGTGGTCTTTATAGGTACTTCTGGTTCAGTCTCTACAACTGGTTGACTAACAATATCACATTTAGCAATACTTTTCACTTTAAAATTAATTCTACCATTATATTCTTCTACATCACCATGTACCACTACAGTCATGCCATCAGCCAATTTACCAGCTTTAACCATATCAGATTTATGTGGAAAGTAAACACAATTCATTCTATTATTTTTATCTATCAGCGTGAAACTATAGTATGTTCGAATAGCATTATGACCATCTTTATCAGGCTTTTTGCTTTCAAAACTTTTTTCAGAAAAATATTGTATTTTACCGGCAATTTCTATATCTTGCATAGTACCATTAATGCAATCAATCTGGATAGGTGCTGATACAACATCACCAATGTATTTAGAAACATTATCAATTTTCACATACTTAACATTGGAATCACTTACCTCAATATTTGCTATCAATGCATCCCTATCTATACATTCGTCATTAATAACGCTATTGTGATTATTACAGATTATATCTATATAGCAGGTTTCGAAAAAGAAATTCTGTACATATTCGAACAAATCTGCTCTATTTTTTTCAGCATTAAGGTAGCCATATTGAATATTGTCACAATTGATTGTAATATAAATACCATGATCTAATTTAACATCAATATTACTTTTTTCGAAACCAACAACACTAGTCAAATTTCTATGTACAAAATTTACTATTATATCTTTTACCAAATCTGAATCCACATAGGCCTTTTTACATTTAACGATTACATTTACATCATCACTAATATACTCATGAATAAGTTTGGTTAATTTATCTTTATCATCAGATTTTATGCTATCTTTATACATAAATTTAAAAGTACAATTACGTGAACTTTCTTCAAAAATAACACTTACAAGTTTAAAATCCTTGTAAGCATTATTTGTTTTCTTATTTATAAAATCTATTAATGTCATCTCTCACCTGTCAATTTTCATTAGAATACTATATTTAGAAAAGGAACAAATGCAAAATATCTATCAAGATCACAAGTGCAAATAAAATAATTAAGCCTATTGTGTGTATTTTACCCTCAATTTTCCTAGGTACTGGTTTTCTAAAAATCCATTCTATTAAAACAAATATTATTCTAGCGCCATCTAATGATGGGATTGGTAATACATTGAATACTGCCAAATTGACAGCAAGCAATGGAAATAATAAAACCAAGTTTTTGAAATTGGCCTGTGTGGAAACAGCTATAGTTTTCACTGTTGTCACAGGTCCACCCACACTCTCTAGACCAATACCACCTGTCAATAATTTACCTAAAATTTTCAGTGTTTCCCACCCCATATTAAACGAATATGGTACACACTGCAATAAAGCCTGACCAAAGCTTAAAGGAACATATTCAGATGTAATACCGATAATTTTACCAGCAACAATCTTTTCATTATTATCATCTAGTATATATTCACCATTCTCATCTTTTTTATATTCTTGATATTTACGTACTGTAACATCTAGTATCTCACCATCACGATTGATTTTAAGCACAATGTCTTCATCTACGTCTTTATTCTCCATTAGTCCAACAATTCCACCATTTAAAAATGTTGGTGTTTTGCCGTCTACTTGCAGAATAATATCGTTTTTCTGTAGGTAAAATTGATTGTCATTAGTAGCAACAACATCATTGATTTTTACAATACCAGAGCCAACGACACACAACAATACTATTGTAAAAAGTATTGCAGAAAGAAAATTGAATGTTACGCCGGCAAGCAATACGATGATTCTTTTCCAGCAGGCATACGAATTGAAAGAGCCTTCTTCGTTCCCTTCTTCGTCTTCGTCTTTAAAAGCACAATAGCCACCCAAAGGGATTATTCTAATACTAAAGATCTCTCCCGATTTCATAGTCTTGGAGAAAATTGCCTTACCAAAACCAATCGAAAACTCTTCTATCTTAAATTTTAATAATTTACCAGCAGTATAATGTCCAAGCTCATGTATAGTAATCATCAGCATCAGAACTAATATTGCCAATAAGATATATAGAACTATCATCAAATATCTCCATTAAATAAATATAAACATCGCAAATAAAACAACTACAGCATTAAAAATCAAACCATCAACTCTATCCATTACACCACCGTGTCCTGGGAATATCGTACCATAGTCTTTTACTCTAGCACTACGTTTCAGTGCACTGGCAACTATATCACCGATTTGACCTATTATAGACGTAACACAAGCAATCAAAACTACTTTCCAATAATTCATGCCTATGTACTCCATAGTGCTACTAAATATATTATTTAGTGAGAACAAATAATATACCAATGTACCACCGCCTATACCGAATAGAAAACCACCAATCGCACCACTAATTGTCTTATTAGGGCTAATCAATGGACAAAGTTTAGGACCTTTAACAAGTTTACCAATGACTAGTGCAAAGGTATCTGTCATAATAGTTACAACAAAAGTAAATATCAGGTAGAATAGCACAACTATAGTTGTATCTCCTACTCCCGTGGTATCAACAAACGAAAATTCAAAGAAATGATTTATAAAGAACAATGCACAGAAAAGCAAAGCTGGATAAATCATAATAAATGTGGAATTCATGCACTTCTGCAATGCATATTTTACATTAGAAACTTCTACACCATATTTATCTTTTTCTTTCTCAGTAATTCCTTTGAAAATAATGGTATATAAAAAATTAAAAATAAACAAAGCTAAAAGAATAACTATAAAGTACATAAAGAAGAAATACCAAGGACGTTCTTTAAATATACCTATGGACATAGCAACATATAGTATGGCAGGAAAGCATCCAACAAAAATTATATTGCTAAACATCTTTTTTCTTTCTAGTACTCTAGATATTTCTATACAGCCCATTATAGCCATCATACCAACAAATGCATCAAACACATAAGGTGTGTATAGCCTGCTAAAAAGCATAAGTGCTGTGAAAACAAGAATAATTGAGCCCGTTATAATCCTTTTTTTCATATAATGATATTAAATCTCCATAATGTCTTTTTCTTTGGCTGAACTTAATTTATCAATATTAGCAACCACATCATCTAATATCTTTTGTACATCTTTATCTAGTCTATCCATCTCGTCTTCGGTGATTGTACTATCTTTCTTCATTTTCTTAAATACATCTAGCACATCACGTCTTGCATTTCGACAAGCGACTTTGGCTGTCTCGGTATATTTGTTCATTTCTTTAACCAATTCTTTACGTCTTTCTTCTGTAAGTTGAGGGAAAACCAGACGAATAACCCTACCATCATCACTAGGATTCAAGCCCAAATTGGCTGCTTCAATAGCCTTTACTGTTGCTTTAAGCATGGAATTGTCCCACATATTTACGAGTATCATTCTAGCCTCTGGTACAGAAATAGTAGCCATTTGATTGATAGGAGTCATGGTACCATAGTAGTCAACCATGATTTTTTCGATAATTTTTGGATTTGCACGTCCTGCTCTAATTTGTTGCAGTTCGCCTGCAAAATGGTCGACAATTTTGTTTAAATTGTCTTTGAAATCTTCTAAATACATTTCTACTTCTTCGTTATACATAAAATCCTCACATTTTCAATTATATCCTATTTTACTATAAAAAACATAACTTTTGCAAACAAATAATACACACCTAACTTAAGTTTTAAAAATAATTATTATTATTTTTATATAGCCGGATATTTAATACAAAAAAATAAGTTCCAGTACGGAACTTATTTCTTTTAATTATTTCATTTGAGCAGCAACTTCTTCTGCGAAATTGTCACTTCTTTTCTCTAGACCTTCACCCATTTCATAACGAGTAAATCTTCTAATAGAAATTTTCTCACCAATAGTAAGAATAGCATCATTAACAATATCTTTAATTGTTTTTGAAGGGTCTTTTACGAATGGTTGGTCAAGCAAACATACTTCTTCGTAGAATTTCTTTACTCTACCTTCAATCATTTTATCAACAATTGCTTCTGGTTTTCCTTCATTCAAAGCCTGTGCTCTCAAAATTTCTTTTTCGTGATTTAGAACGTCTGTAGGAACTTCGCTCTCATTGATATATAATGGACGTGAAGCAGCAATATGTAAAGCGATATCTTTACACAAAGCAACGAAACTATCACTACGAGACACGAAGTCTGTCTCACAGTTGATTTCTACTAGTACACCTATCTTACCACCCATATGAATGTAAGAATATACTAGACCTTCGGCAGCAATTCTATCAGCCTTTTTAGCTGCTTTTGCTATACCTTTTTCTCTTAGCCACTCGGTAGCCTTATCTAGATCACCATCTGTCTCGGTTAATGCATTTTTACAATCCATCATACCAGCATTGGTTCTTTTTCTTAGTTTTACAATATCTTCAGTTGTAAACATTGTTCCATTCTCCTTCTATATTTATTATTCTTGAGTTTCTGTTTCTGCAACAGTTTCAGTAGCCTCTGCTACTACTTCTGTATTTTCAGCCTCTGCAGTATTCTCTTCACCTTCAACAGCTGGAGCAACACCCTCTTTAGCTTCGATAACAGCATTAGCAATAGCACCTGCTATAAGTGATACTGCTCTAATAGCATCATCATTACCTGGTATTACATAATCAATTGGCTCTGGATCGCAATTGGTATCTAGTAATGCAACAACTGGAATACCTAGGCTCTTTGCTTCTTTAACAGCAATATGCTCTTTCTTGGTATCAACAATAAACATAAGATCAGGAAGTTTGGTCATCTCTTTGATACCACCAAGATTCTTCTCTAGTTTATCTCTTTCTGCTTTTAGTTTAATAACTTCTTTCTTAGGAAGTAGATTAAATTCACCTACTTTCTCCATATTATTGAGTTTGTTTAGTCTCTCTACTCTACTTCTAATGGTCTTGAAATTAGTAAGAGTACCACCTAACCAACGAGAATTGATATAGTACATACCACATCTTTTTGCCTCGTCCTCAATAGCCTTTTGAGCCTGTTTCTTTGTTCCAACGAACAAAATAGTTTTGTCTTGACTAGCCATTTCTTTTACGAACTCGTAAGCCTTATCAATCAAAACAACTGTATCTTCTAGATTGATGATATGGATATCATTCCTAGAATTGAAAATGTATTTTGCCATCTTTGGGTTCCACTTTCTAGTCTGGTGACCGAAATGAACACCTGCTTCTAGCAATTGCTTCATTGAAATTACTGACATATTTTTTCCTCCTTGTTTTTCCTCCCAAGTACTTTAAACTCTGTAAATGAACATTAAAATGCCAACCATTTACAAATCAATGAATACCGAGCATAATCACTGTCTACTCCATTATTGACATACAAATTTTATCAATAATCAAATAGATGTACTTAGTGCGTAATTATTCAACAAGACGATAATATCATAAAATAAATAATAAATCAATAATTTTTTATAATTTTATATAATAATAACAAAAAAAGGCATGGTTGCCCACACCTTAATTACTCAACGTCAACGCCTTCTTCTTTAAGCATTTTATAGTATTCATCAAATACTTGATCAACAATTTGGTCATCATCTACAATAACTAAACATTCTTCATCATCAATTTCGTCAATAACAAAAACTAATGCTTCGTCATCTGCAATACCTTCCATAGATTTAGCAGGTTTCAAGATTGCATAAGTTTTTTCATTGATAGGAACAAGAGCGATTTGCTCAAATTCTACTTCTTCGTTTTGTTCGTTGTAAAGTTTAATATTGTCTGTATTGTTCTCGTCTAACAACATATCAATTGGTGATAAAAATTCTTCTGCCATTTTTTCATACTCCTTCAAATTAATTATTTCCTATAATTGCTATCTAGATAATCCTGCAAAATAATTGTAGCAGACAATTTGTCTAAAACATTTTTGCGTTTTTTCCTAGAAACATCGGCAGAAATTAGGATTTTTTCAGCCGAAACTGATGTAAGTCTCTCATCTAAATAATCAATTTTAACATCAGTATATTTAGATAGAATAGAAGCAAACTCATAGGTTTTTTCCACCCTAATACCTACAGAACCATCCATATTCAAAGGCAATCCAATAACAATGCACTTAACATTATTATTCGCAACGATATCGGCAATATGCTTACAATCTGCATCAATATTTACCCTAGTGTAATTCTCATAACCAGATGCAATAAATCTAGTAACATCACTAAGAGCAATACCTATGCGCACATCACCATAATCAATGCCCATTACCCTATAATACGAATTATCCATACATAAATAATATCATATGTTTGTTAAAATTCAAAATTAATTTGAATAGATTTATACAATTAATTTGGCATTTGATATGATTAATCAGATATTTTCTTTAATTTATCTTTTACAGCCTTTTTACTTTTTTCCACCATTTGCTTTGCTTGGCTATTATTGGAGACAACCAATGCACCAACTACAAATCCTAAAGCCATTCCTATTAAAACTGCGTCTTTCATTTTCACCTCCATAAGTATATACTTTATTTTGGCAAAATCCGACAAAATTATTCACAAAAAAACACCAACTTTGCAATTGGTGTTAAAATTTATTATTTTCTTTTAAACCAAGAGAAGAATGATTTATTTGGCTTTGTTTCTTCTTTTTTATCTACTTTTGTTTCTTTAATATTCTCTGGTTTTGTATCTTTTTTGCTTTCTTTTTTCTTCTCTACAGGTGCTTTTTTCTCGGCAGGTTTACTATTGGTAGCAGACTTTTTCTCTGCAACTTTTTTAGAAGATTTCTTTTCTTCCGTTGCCCTATTTTCATTCTGTAGTCTGAGTTTTGCTAGGCTATTCTGCATAGCAAGTAAATTTGATTTTTGATTATTAGTCTTTTGCTCTTGCTCTGCTTTTTTGGTATCAACTGTTTTTGTTTTAGTAGTAGGTTTTTTGTTTGTTGGCTTTTTATCAGTTGTATTTGCAGGTTTAGCATCATTATTTGCATGACTAGCATTCAAACGACTAAGCATTGCAGATAGACTACTTACAGTTGCCTTTTGATTCTGCTCCACTTTTGTTTTTTCTTCTTTTTTCTCTTCTTTTACGATTGGAGTTACTTTTTTATCTGCCTTTTTAGTCTCTTTTTTCTCTTTTAAAGGTTTTTCCTTTACAATTTTATTAGGTTTTTCTTCAACAACTACTGGCTTTTTTTCTACCTTTTCTACCTTTTTGCTTGGTTTCTCAGGTTTCACAGATTGTTTTTCATCTGGCTTTTTCTCTTCGATAATCACAGCTTTTTCATCAACTTTTTGTTTTTTAGAAACTTTTTCTTTTTTATCTTTTGCCTTTTTCTCTTCTTTTTGAGTTGCAACAGGTGTCTCTACAATAGGCTCTTTTTCAATAGCAGGTTGAATTATCTCTTTCTTCTCTTGAAGTTTAACTGGTTTTTTCTCGGATTTTTCAACTTTCTCTTTTGGCTCTACCACTTTTTTCTCTTGTTTTTTCTGAATATCGGGATTAGTCTCTTCCACAACAGGCTCAACAATTACTTCTGGAACAGCCTTTTCTACCTTTTTCTTGTTTTTCTTTTCAACAACAATATTTTCTATTGTTTCTTCTTCGTTATTTACTGGCTTTACCTTAATTTCTTTTACTTTTTTAGGTTTTTCTTCCTCTTCAACAACAACTTCGCAAGGAATAATTTTGCCTTCTTTTACACCTTTTTTGTATTTCTCTATCATTTTTGCATATGTGGTCAATATGATTTCAAATACATGTTTTTTACTTTCTTCAACTTCACAGATCGATAACAAATCTTCTTCTGTAATTTTCAGAGTTCTATCTAATTTTTTACCCTTTACTTTTTCGCAGAAGAATGAACAAAATGCTAGAAAAGTAGTACAACCTTTGGCTTTAAAAGTAATCTTTTGTACAACGTTTTCTGTATTTATTTGAGCATAAAACTTAACAACGTCACCAAACTCATTATCTTTAGAAATATTAGTAATATTGGCATTTTTTAATGGTTGCAAATATTTCAAATCTAAAAATCTGTTCATAATAATTTCATTATACATAATTATTTCTCCTTCTTTTTAGACTTAGGTGCTTTTTTATTTTCTACAGTTTTTTCTACTGGTTTATCCTGCTTTTTAGCTACTTTTTCTTCTTTCTTTTTCTCTGTTTTTTTGTTTGCTTCTACTTTTGTTTCAGATGCCTTGATAGTTTTTTCTTTTTTGGTCTCTACAGGTGCTTCTTCCTGTACGGCATTTTTCTTTCTAGTTTTAATTGGGCTGTTTTTACGGAGTTTTTCTACACATTCGCATAGTACTCTCACTACAGTATCTATATCAGATTTTGTAACATCAATATCGAATGAAAATCTAATAGTTCCAGATATTTCATCATCGGTCATACCCATTGCTGCTAGCACATGGCTTTTTTCTAGAGATCCAGATGCACAAGCAGATCCAGTAGATACAGCAATTCCTTCCATATCTAGCAAAGCAATCAGATTTTCACCTTCTATTCCATCAAAAGTAACGGAAACGATAGCATTTGATTTTTGTCTAGGATTGCCATTTATCTTGATATCTTCTATTTCATACTGAATTTTATTAATGAAATATGTAGATAATTCATAGAGTTTTTTATCCTTGAATGCAAGATCTCTAGCATTTAGTTCTACTGCCTTACCAAAACCAACAACTGCTGGAACATTGACAGTACCACCTCTCCTATTCATCTCCTGCTCACCACCGAGCATAAATTTATCTATCTTCACACCATTTCTTATATAAAGTGCACCTGCACCCTTAGGGCCATGGATTTTATGTGCAGACATTGTCATCAAGTCAACGCCCAAGTCATCTACATTGATAGGCATAGCACCCAATGCCTGTACGGCATCTACGTGGAAATATGCACCATAAAATTTTACAGTTTCACTAATAGCACGAATATTCTGAATAGTTCCTACTTCATTATTAACAGCCATGATAGATACAAGTACTGTTGTAGGTCTAATCTCATGCAAAACATCACTAACTGATACAAGTCCAGTCTCATCAACAGGCAAATATGTTACTTCGAAACCTTCCTTTTCTAATTGCTTGCAAGCATCTAAAACACTGTGATGTTCTATACTACTGGTAATAATGTGTTTACCTTTTTTCACATTGGCATGAGCCACACCTCTAATAGCCCAGTTATTTGCTTCAGTTCCACCAGATGTGAAAAATACTTCGTTGCTCTTTGCACCGATATAATTTGCTATAATGTCTCTAGCCTTATCAACACCAGCAACTGCTTCTCTACCGAAAGAATGTAGACTATTACTATTACCATAGATGCTAGTCATATATGGCATCATTTCTTGTAAAACTTCGCCACTAAGCATAGTAGTTGCTGCACTATCTAGATAAATTCTTTTCATAAAACTCTCCATTAAACATAATTCTTATTATATTTTAAATCAAAAAAGCTACTATGTCAATAGTAGCCCCAAAATTATATATGTTTTATTTTATAGCAGATTTTATGTCACTTTCGCTAGTCATTCCGACAAAAGTTTGTATTTCAACACCACTTTTGAATACTTTGATAGTAGGAACTGCCATAATACCAAATTCACGCACTAGTTTGTCATTTTCATCAATATCTACTTTGGCAAGAACCACATCATTCTCATCTGCAATCTTCTCAAGAATCGGTGCCATCATCTTGCATGGCATACACCACGTACCATAGAAATCTACTATGACAACTCCCGAATTGCCCAATACTTCTTTTTCAAAAGTATCATCTGTCACATCAATAACCATAATTATTCCCCCTGTAATATTCTATTCACTACGTATGCCGAAATAGTACAACCACACACTGCTGGATAATAAGATATGCTACCTATCTGTCTACCTATAGGTATTGCCTTTGATGCTGCACAACATACTGTATGATTTGTAATTCCTGCATGACGCAAGTTTTTACGCAAAACTTTCGCCAATCCATCATTGGTAGTATCAAAAATGTCTTTTATTTCAAAATTCGGAATGTCATATCTATTACCAGCACCCATGGCACTAATAATAGGGATACCATGCTGATGTGCATATTCTATTAATGCTGTTTTGCTAGTTACCATATCTATGCAATCTACCACATAATCAAAATCTTTCAAATGAAATGAATCAATATTCTCTGGAGTAAGTTTCGTATTCATTGTCATAATATCACAATCACTATTGATGTCTAAAATCCTAGATTTTAGTGCATCTACTTTATTCTGACCGAGTGTAGAATCTAGAGCAATAATTTGTCTATTTTTATTAGTAATATCAATTGTATCGAAATCCACAATACATATATGACCTATGCCAGCCCTAACCAGCATCTCTACCACGTAACCACCGACACCACCGACACCAAATACAATGACACGGCTATCTAATAACAAATTAAATTTTTCACCTAAAAGTAATTTTTCCCTACTGAACATGTTTGTTTAAATACTCCACCAAATCACTTTCCCAAATTTTCTCTTGTTCACCAGTAGACATATTCTTAATAGAAACTTTCTTTTCATTAATCTCATCATCACCTATGGTAATTACATATTGTGCATGAATCTTATCTGCATACTTGAATTGAGATTTTAAACTCCTATCCATTAGATCACTCTCAACACAGAAACCTTTGTCTCTGAGAGATTTAACAAATTTGATTACATAATGCTCATTTTCCGTACTGCTAGCAACATAAACTTGTATTTTGCTATCATCTGGAATGGTAATACCCTTACTCTCTAAATACAACAAGAATCTCTCAATGCCAATACCAAAACCAATAACTGGCGTTTGTTTACCACCCAATGATTCAACCAATTTATTGTACCTACCACCGGCACCTAGTGCATTCTGCCCTAGCACCTTGTCATCATCAATGAATTCAAACACCAAATCGGTGTAATAATCAAGTCCACGAACCAATTTGGAATCGCACACGTATTTGATTCCAAAACCTTGAATCATTTTCTTTACATCTTCAAATTTACTTTTACACATAGGACATAGATCGTCAGTAACAGCAGGAGCATCTTTTAGAATGGCTTTACATTCTTCGCTTTTACAATCTAACATCCTGAGTGGATTGGTCTCATATCTGCGATGACAATCATCACACATGTCTTTCAAATATGGCTCTACAAATTTCTTTAGATTCTCTCTATATCTATCTTTACATTCATCACATCCTAAAAAATTGATATGAATGGTAGGCTCAATACCAAATGATTTGTAAAAATCATAAGCAATAAGAATAGTCTCAATATCACTTGCTAAAGAATTGGCACCAAATATCTCACAGCCAAATTGGTGATGCTCACGCAGTCTACCTGCTTGTGGTTTCTCATATCTATAGCATGGTGTAATATAAAATAATTTGCAAGGCAATATTTCATTACCTAGACCATTTTCTATATACGACCTAACAACTCCGGCAGTACCTTCTGGTTTTAGTGTGATACTTCTGTCTCCCTTATCTAAAAAAGTGTACATTTCCTTGGTAACAATATCACTGCTATTACCATCAGACCTGACAAAAAGATCAGTACTTTCAAATCCTGGTGTGGATATTTCTTTTAAATTATATTTTTGTGCAATACATTCTACTGCATGTCTAATTTTTTGCCATTTATAACTATCTTTAGGCAACATGTCTTTTGTGCCCTTAGGAATATTAATCATATTAACCCCTTTTACTATTTTTGATGAAATTACTCTCAGTGCCGACACTAACTATTGTTAATTTGTGTAATGCTCTGCTAGTTGCGATATAAAGCAAATTTTTATCTATCTCGCTACTAAAATTCTCGGATACATCAAATACTATTACACTATCAAATTCCAAACCTTTGCTATTATACGCCGACATTACACACAAACCACCATGGTATTCATCTAGATTGTCATCAACTAATTGTATATCATACTTCTTACCAAGCATGGTGTGTAGACGTCTTGCATCATCATTAGTTTTAGTAATTATCACTATTGAATTATAATTTTTACCTGACATTTTGTCAATTAATTCTACTAGTTTACGGAGAATATCGGACTTTTGAATAGTAATTAAATCAACGTTTTCTCCCTGTCTCGACACCACATCAAAGTGATCGTTACCATATAAAGAATTATAGAATTCTGCAATCTCTTTCGTTGAACGATAAGATTTATTCAGAGTGAGTAATTGAGTATTCTCGCCAAAAATTTTTTGGAAATACTGGTAATTGCCATGTATCGACTCTGGTAGCAGTGTTTGATTGTAATCACCCAATATGGTCTTTGGACATGGATATATTTGATTAATCAAATACAACTGTAATGCAGAATAGTCCTGCATCTCATCAACAACCAAATGCTTAATAGTGTCTTTAGAGTCAACGCCATATATAAAATATTTAAAGAAAAGAATTGCATACGCATCTTCATTTTTTACTTTATCCCCAACCAACTGCAGAGACATACCATGACTGGATAAGAAATTCATATATGCTTTGACACAATTTTTCTCGCTAATACTCTCATAGAGTTTAGTGAAAATATATCTTTTCACATTAACAATTCTATCTGGTTTTTTAATATACCCAAAATAAGTATCAAAAATATTGTCGGTAATCCAACGAATTCTAGTAAACAAATCCCTATCAGCATATCTACCAAAAAATAAATTCTTGATTTTTTTACAATCTATCTCAATATTATTGATAGTGAGTGAATCAATACTAAAATTATCAATATAATTGATTCGGGCATATTCTAGTAAATCTAAAACAAATTGATAACTAGTCTTGTATTTATAATCTTCGTAGTCGCACCCTGCTATCAATCTCTCAATTTGTTCATATTTTCTTTCCAAAATAAGATGCTTTTTTAGACTATTTCTAGCAATACTATCTAATTGTATTTTTTCAACATCATCTTCTGCCAAATCTGGTAAGACAGACGAAATATAAGATGAAAAAGCATTATTGGGTGATAAAAAATGAATATTATTAGCATTCCATTTTCCTTTCATCTTATACAGAATGTATGCTATTCGATGTAATGCGATGGCTGTTTTACCAGAACCTGCCACACCTTGAACAATTAATGTTTTATTCTCATCACCACGGATAATCTGATTCTGTTCTTTCTGGATAGTCTGAACAATAGTTTTCATTTTATCGGTTGTAGATTTTGCTAATGCTTCACGTAAAATCTCATCTTCGATATTAATAGTCGTATCTATGTAATAATCCAAATTGCCTTTGCTAATATCAAATTGTCGCTTACCCAACAAGTTATATTCGAGTACCGAAGAATTGGTACGCAATTCACATTTACCTTGTTCGTAATCGTAAAAAATGCTGGCAATAGGAGATCTCCAGTCTATTACTTGAAAATCTTTTGAATCCCTATCAACTTTCAAAGAATTGATACCAATGTAATACTTTTCTCTCTCGATATTATCATGCTCTTGCAAATCAATTCTGGCAAAATAAGGTTTATCTAGCATTTTTTTACAAACAACTTTTGCTTTTTCCAATTTCTCAGAATCAATCTCCAAATCATTGAGTCCTACTTGCATTTGAGATATTGTTACGAAATCTTCATCATTCATTTTATTTGCATTATTACGCAAATACTCTAAATATTCAGCATTAGACTCATTAAAACTATTATCTAGATTTTTTTCATAGTTCTCTAGATTGTCTAGTTTGTTTTGAACTTTTTGCAATGTTTCATTTAAATACTTTGACTCTTCATCAAAAATTTTTTTATCCATAAGCACTCACCTGTAGTAGATGTGATAGAATATTTTAGCATATAGAATATTATTTTTCAAGTAAGTAAATAGTAAATAGATATAATTGATTTCATTAGAATGGGAACAAAAAAAGTATTACATGAGTAATACTTTCAGTTTTTATATAATATATTTGGTTAAGTCGTACTTTTTGGTAGTCTCTGCAAAAGTTTTGTCTACATATGCCCTATCAATTTTTACATCTATCATTTGATGCTCGCCATTAGCATTAAAGGAAATATCTTCCAATAGTTTTTCCATGATATTATGAAGTCTTCTGGCACCTAGATTTTCGCTAGTTTCATTTTCTTTTTCGGCCAAATATGCCACTTGTTTGAGTGCATCATCGGTAAATTCAAGATTGATTTTATCTACTTTCAACATCTCAGAATATTGCAGAGTCAATGCATTCTTTGGTTGAGTAAGGATTTTGAAAAAGTCATCAGCATTTAAGTTATTCAATTCAACTCTAATTGGAAATCTACCCTGGAATTCAGGAATAAGGTCTTCGACTTTGCTAATATGAAATGCTCCTGCCGCTATAAATAGAATATAATCAGTTTTGATTGTACCATATTTGGTAGAAACTGTAGAACCTTCAACCAAAGGTAAAATATCCCTTTGTACACCTTCACGGCTAACATCTGGTCCCCTATTGGTTGCACCAGAACCAGCAATTTTATCTACTTCATCTATAAATATAATACCATCTTGTTCTGCACGTCTAATTGCTTCGGCATTAACATTTTCATTGTCTATGAGTTTATCGCTCTCTTCGGCAAGTATCATCTCATAAGCCTTGGCAACTGTGAGTTTCTTTCTCTTTTTCTGTGGTGGGAAAATGCTACCTAGTACATTACCAAGATCCATTTCTGGACCCATTCCTGGCATTACACCTATAGGTCTAGCCTGCTCTGCTACAGTAATCTCTATTGTTTCATTATCTAGTTTGCCACATTCTAGATCTTCCAAAATCTTTGCTTTAGCAGCATCTATGTCCATATCTGGATATTGATCTTTTTTAATAGGATACAATATCTCTAGCATTTTATTTTCAACTACGGACTTTGCTTTATTCTTTACTTCGGCTATTTTTTCTTCTTTTACTAGTCTAACAGATACTTCTACCAAGTCTCTAATCATACTCTCACAGTCTCTGCCTACATAGCCCACTTCGGTGAATTTGGTGGCTTCGACCTTAATAAATGGAGCCTTGACTAATTTTGCCAATCTACGTGCTATCTCTGTTTTACCAACACCCGTAGGTCCCTGCATTATGATATTTTTAGGAGTAATTTCATCACGCATTTCTTTGCTAAGTTGACTCCTACGATATCTATTACGCAAAGCAATAGCAACTGCCTTTTTTGCTTCGTCTTGGCCAATAATATATTTATCTAGTTCACGTACAATTTCTTTAGGTGATAATGACATATTACACCTCCTCGATAGTTAGATTGTCATTGGTATATACACACATATCGCTTGCAATTTTCATACTCTTTTTCACGATTTCCATAGCATCCAAATCTGTATTTTCCATTAATGCTCTAGCACTAGCCATAGCATATAGACTGCCACTACCAATCGAGCAAACGTTACCTTCTGGCTCAATTACTTCGCCACCACCAGAGATAATCAACATCATATTTTTATCTGCCACAATCATTTGAGCATCAAGCTTCCTAGGATATTTATCATCGCGAAAACCCAATGCTACTTCTACAGCACTACGGAGTAGATTACCACTGAATTTCTGCAATAATTCTTCAAATCTTGCTTCTAATGCAAAAGCATCTGCTACACCACCAGCAAAACCAATTACAACCTTATCATTGAATATTCTGCGCACTTTTTTAGAATTACTTTTCATAATTACATGTTCGCCTAGCGTTGCTTGTCCATCACCTGCAATTATTGTTCTTCCATCTTTTTTCACACCTAAAATAGTCGTGCCTCTTAATTCCATCAAATATTCTCCTCCGTCAACATATTATCTATCAATTCTAGTGATTGTTTAGATAATACGCCATATTTTTCTTTTTTATCTTTAATTCTTAAATTGTCATAATTAATAAGTCCCATATTGGCACTCATTGGCTGAAAATCTCCAGTCTTGTATGCTATATATTTACATAATGCACCAATTATAGTCCTTTTGTCAAATATTATTGGTGATAATCCATTTAAATACCTATACATATTGATACCTGCAACCAGTCCACTGGAGATGCTCTCCACATAGCCTTCAACGCCTGTAATCTGTCCGGCGAAGAAAATATTTGGATATTTAATCATCTGGTATGTCTCGCTAAGTATCCCTGGAGATTTAATATAAATATTTTTGTGCATGGTGCCGAGCCTTTGAAATTCGGCATTCTCTAGACCTGGTATCATTCTAAAAATTCTTTTTTGCTCTGGATAGGTAAGATTGGTCTGAAATCCTACAATATTGTAAAAGTCATTAACGAAGCTCTCTTTACGCAGTTGAACAACTGCATATGGAGTTTTACCCGTCCTAGGATCTTTAAGCCCAACTGGTTTCATTGGACCAAATCTAATACTGTCTTCTCCACGTTTTGCTAGAACTTCTATAGGCATACAACCTTCATATACCCTATTTCTCTCAAAATCTTTTAATTCTACGATTTCACCACTTATAAGTTCATTATAAAATCTCAAATACTGCTCTTTATCAAAAGGACAATTAATATAATCCCCACTGCCTTTATCATATCTATCTTTGACATAAGCAATACTAAAATCTATACTATCGTAACTCACTATGGGAGCGATTGCATCAAAGAAGAATAATTCATCACTACCTATCAATTTCATAATGTGTTTTGCTAAAGTATTAGATGTAAGTGGACCAGTAGCAATTACCGTAGGAATAGATATATCTATACTGGTGATTTCTTTGTAAATAATGTGTACATTAGGTAGATTTTTTAGAGTTTGAGTAATAGTATTACTAAATAGCACTCTATCAACAGATAGACTGCCACCTGCCGGCACTCTTGTCTCATCTGCAACACGAATAAGTAGAGAGTCTAGATGTCTCAATTCTTCTTTTAAAAGACCACCTGCCGTAAGCACATCATTACTTTTTAAAGAATTGGAACACACCAATTCAGCCAATGTATCCATCTTGTGTGCTTCGGTTTTTTTAGGTTTCATATCATACAAATATACATCTACACCACGTTTGGCGAGTTGCCAAGCACATTCACAGCCAGCCAACCCACCACCAATAATATTAACCGATTTAATCATTATTTATCCACTTCATTAGATTTAGTTTGAGTATAATTGCAATTAGGATTGCTACACTTTATTCTCAATTTTCCATAAACTTCTTTTTCTGTGAGATATTGGCCACATTTAGGGCAAATCTCTCCTGTAGGTATCTCCCAAGAAATGAAATCACATTTAGGATAATTGGAACAACCATAGAAAACTTTTCCATTTTTAGATCTACGTTCTATCACGTCGCTATGACATTTAGGACATTTACCCACTACTTTTTGAATACTTTTGATATTCTTACATTTAGGGTAATTGCTACATGCCAAGAATTCGCCATATTTAGATACTCTTTTTACCATCTCGTGACCACACAATTCACACTGAATACCCGTATGCTCGGGTTCTGTAGGCTGGCCAACCAATTTTTCTAGATAATCATTAAATTTTTTCATAACTGCTAAATAATCTAAACCTTCATTGGCAATCTTATCTAGTTTGTTTTCCATATCTGCTGTAAAATTAACGTTAAATAATCCTTCATACCCTTTAATCAAGAAATCTATTAATTTTTCGCCTAGTTCGGTAGGTTTCAGATACTTACCATCTTTTTCTACATACTTCCTACTAGCAAGCAACGTAATAGTTGGAGTATATGTTGCTGGTCTACCTATGCCCTTTTCTTCCATTTCTTTTACCAGTGATGCTTCGGTAAATCTAGGAGCAGGTTTAGTAAATTTCTGAGTAGTTTTCATATCATGATAAACTAATTGGTCGCCTTCTTTCATGCTAGGTAATTTATTATTCTCACTCTCTGCTTCGTCTTCATCTGTTTCTGGTTTGTCTTTTTCTTTTTTATTTGCATTATATATTTTCATAAAACCATCGAAAACTGGAGTTTTGCCAGAACATTTAAAGGTATATTCACCATTGGCAATTTCCACATTGACTGCATCATAAATCGCTTCTGACATTTGGCTAGCCAAAAATTTATTATAAATGAGTTTGTATAGTTTATAATTATCTGGTGATAGATATTGTTTAACCATTTCTGGAGTCCTATCCAAAGATATAGGACGAATAGCCTCGTGGGCATCTTGTGCAGATGCTTTTACTTTGTAATAATTAGGTGTGGCAGGCAAATATTTCTCGCCAAAATTTTTCAAAATATAGTCTTGAGCCATTTTTTGTGCTTCTGGTGCAACCCTTACACTATCTGTACGTATATACGTAATAAGTGCCACTTTGCCCTCTGGACCTAGAGTTACACCTTCATATAATTCTTGTGCGCATGCTGTAACCTTTTTCAATGTCATGCCTAATTTATTGAGTGCATCTTGTTGCATAGAACTAGTGGTAAATGGCGCAGACGCATGCACTTTTGACACAGATTTTTTTACATTGGATACATAATATCCATCCTTATCCAATGCATTCAATATTCTATCAACATCATCTTTGCTATTAGGCACAATTTTCTTATTTTTATATTTAAATAGAGATGCTTTGAAGATATCACTATTGCCTTTAGAAAGACTGGCAACCATGGTCCAATACTCTTGTGGAATAAAATTACGTATCTCATTTTCTCTATCCACTACCAGTCTCAGAGCAACACTCTGAACTCTACCTGCACTCAAATTTGGACTAATAGCCTTGCATGCTTTTGGTGATACTCTATAACCAACCAGTCTATCGATTACACGTCTAGTCTGTTGTGCATTCACCAAATTCAAATCAATGGCTCTAGGGTGTTCCAAACCTTTATTGATAGCATTTTTGGTAATTTCATTAAACTCTATTCTAACTTTTTCGCTAGGATCTAGTCCTAAAATATTACACAAATGCCAACTAATTGCCTCTCCCTCTCTATCTGGGTCGGTTGCTAAATATATTTTATCGGCTTTGGCACTTTTTTCTTTCAGCATTTTAACAATGTCTTGTTTATCGGGCATAATGGTATATTGACATTCAAAATTGTTTTTTACATTTACACCTAGCGACTTTTGTGGTAAATCACGTACATGTCCCTTTGTAGCAACAACTTCGTAGTCAGATCCCAAGTATTTTTTTATGGTGTCTTTTTTACCAACACCTTCGATTATTACTAATTTCATAAGTCTCCTTTAATTAGACAATTTGTAAAAATTGCCTGGCAATTTGGTGATAATTCTCATTATTTCCAGTCTCATTAGCAATGTTGACATGACTTTTGCTTCTATGTGTAATTCTGATACCAATTCATCAAAGTGTTTTTCATGGCCAACTAGACTATCATAAATCATTTGCTCTTCATAAGTCAATTGAATAGCATTCTCATTAGTAGTTTTACTAGCACTTCTATCAAAATATTGCAGAATATCTTCTGCCGACATAACTACTCTAGCCTGTCCATTCGCTATAATTTTATTACAACCTACACTGTATATGTCTCCAATTCTTCCTGGCACGGCGAATACTTCTTTACCATACTCAATAGCAAAGTTTTTTGTGTGCATACTACCACTTTTCTCTGTTGCTTCTACTATGAGTACTGCATCACATAAGCCTGCTATAATTCTATTCCTAATAGGAAAATGATACGTAAGTGATGGCTCAGATGGTTTATATTCAGATATTAATAATCCGCCATCTTTTACAATTTCGTCTGCCAATGACTGATTGCTATTAGGATAAATATTCCCAAAGCCACCACCCAATACAGCGATGGTCTTGCCGTGTACATCAAGTGTAGTCCTGTGTGCCACTGTATCTATCCCTTCGGCTAGACCACTCACAATGGTTATACCAGTACTGGCTATCTGGCTAACTAGTTTATTACCTACATCTTTGCCATACCTAGTCGCACGTCTAGTCCCTACCACACCCAATGCTTCCGATTTCAAAAGACTAATATCTCCTTTGCAATAAAGCACTATTGGTGGCTTCTCAATATTCTTTAGATTGTCAGGATATCTATCACTAAGTATAGTCACTATACTAATGCCCTGTTTATCATACTCAGAGAGTAACCTATCTATAGTATGAATATTTAGATTGGCATATAATTCTTCTACTTCTGATGGTTTGAAAATGCTAGATAGTGTTTTTCTGTAATCAATTATATTATCAAACATAACACCCAGATCATCAAACTCTTCTAATATTTTCTCTATCGCCCCATAAGTTACAAATTCAAATTGTGACAACCAGAGAATTACTTTATCACTTCTAGTATACATATCAACTCCAATACTTGCTATCCATAGATCTATAGGATATTGCTTCTAAAATATGTTCATCTTTGATATCTACACTACCTTCTAGGTCTGCAATAGTCCTAGCAACTTTTAGGATTCTATTATATGCTCTAGCACTTAGTCCTAGTCTATCAAAAGCATTTCGAAGCATAGCATCACACTCTTTGGATATTTTGCAATACTTTTTCATCATTTGTTCATTCATCTTTGCATTGGAATATATACCAGTGTCACAATATCTATCTAATTGAACTTTTCTAGCCTTATCCACTCTAGCCTTTATACTTTCACTAGATTCTTCTAGTACTTCGCTAGTTAATTCTTCGTATGTAACATTATCCACTTCTATATGCATATCTATTCTATCCATCAAAGGTCCAGATAGTTTATTTAGATACTTTCTTATAGCATTAGGTGAACATTTACACTCTCTATCTCTAGAGCCATAATTACCACATGGACATGGATTCATACTAGCAATCAAAATAAAATTGGCCGGATACTCTATACTATTCTCTATTCTAGACACAGTAATAACACCATCTTCCAATGGCTGACGCAAAGTCTCTAGACTATTCCTAGAATACTCTGGCATTTCGTCCAAGAAAAGAACTCCAGTATGTGCTAGACTAATTTCTCCCGGTTTCGCCGTCCTACCACCACCTGTAAGAGCAATCGTAGTAGTCGTATGGTGTGGAGATCTAATTGGTCTAGAAGTAATAATACCTATACTGCTATCCAATACTCCTGCCACACTATGTATTTTGGTCACTTCTAGTGCTTCATCAAAAGTTAGGTCTGGCAAAATGCTCGGAAAACATTTGGCAAGCATAGTTTTTCCACTACCTGGTGGTCCAATCATAAGAACATTATGTCCACCTGCTGCGGCTATCTCTAAAGCACGTTTTGCCTGAGCCTGACCTTTGACATATTTGAAATCCAAAGTACGTTTATTTCTACTTTTTGCATTTTCAAAGATACTAAGGGGTGTTGGCTCAATAATCAATTCTCCCTGTAAAAAGTCAACAGTGTCCTTTAAAGTACTGACACCATATATTTCTATACCTTCTATATAACTTGCTTCATTGCAATTATCTACAGGTATTATAAACTTTTTGTAGCCTTTTTCCCTAGCAGAGATAATAATAGGAAGTACTCCATTAATCTTCCTAATACCACCATCCAAACCCAATTCTCCTAGGAAAATATAGTCTTTATATGTCTTGCAATTTAATTCTTTGGATGCAAGCAATATGCCAATAGCAATAGGCAAATCATAAATAGGTGCATCTTTGTGAGTATCTGCTGGTGCAAGATTGGCAACAACTTTATCTATAGGATACTGATAACCACTATTTTTGATAGCAGCACGAACCCTTTCTTTGCTTTCTTTGATAGCAGTACCTACCAGTCCTACTATCTCATATCCCGGAAGTCCTGCATTAATATCAATCTCGCATTTAACAGGATAACCCATTATACCACTCAATCCAAAACTCAATACAGATGCTAACATCTTACCTCCCAAAGTGCCGTGGCACAAACAATCCAAATATATTGTACATACAAAAAATTGTTTAGACAAACAAAATCTTCACATTCACAAAAATTTATCAAAAAATTTTGTATTATAATAATAACTAATATAATTATATAATATTAATATATAGCGTAAACAACAAAAAGAGAGTGATTCTACGCACTCTCTTTTCTATATTAATTAATTTTTTTCGTCTTTATTTCTTCTAAAATCATCTGAATGAATGCATCTAGTTGCATAGCACCCTGGTCGCCAACAACACGTTTACGAACGGATACTGAGCCATCTTTCATTTCGTTCTCGCCTACTATTAGAGAGTATGGAACTTTCTCTAGTTGTGCCTCTCTGATCTTTTTACCAATCTTTTCATTTCTATCATCTAATTCAACACGAATACCTACTTCATCTAATTTATCGGCAACTTGTCTAGCATAATCCAAATGTGCATCTGCAATTGGCAAAATTTTAACCTGTACAGGAGATAACCATGTTGGGAATGCTCCAGCAAAATGTTCTGTGATAATACCAATAAATCTCTCGAACGAACCAAATATAGCACGATGAACCATAATAGGTCGCTTCCTAGAGCCATCTTCATCAACATATTCTAGGTCAAATCTCATAGGCAACTGGAAATCTAATTGGATAGTACCCATCTGCCATTCCCTGCCTATGCAATCTTTCATAACGATATCAATCTTTGGACCATAGAATGCACCATCTCCCTCATTGATACGATAATTGTCATTGCCACAGATTTCACCCAAAACTTTTTTCAAATCTGCCTCTGCCTTATTCCATACTTCAATATCACCCATGTAGTCCTCAGGTCTAGTAGACAAAGTTAATTGATATTCCAATCCAAAAACACTGTATAGTGATTTAATAATTTCAACAATAGATTTAATCTCACTACCTATTTGGTCCTCTCTAATATAATTATGAGAATCATCCTGGCGGAACATTCTAACTCTAAACAAACCATTGAGTTGACCTGATTTCTCATTCCTGTGAATAACATCTACATCATTAAAACGCAATGGCAAATCTTTATAACTACGGAGTTTGCTCTGATATATTCTAATAGAATTTGGACAATTCATAGGTTTCAATGCCTGTTCATTACCATCTGCATCTGTTAAAACAAACATATCGTCTTTATAATGATCCCAGTGACCAGAGATTTTCCATAATTTGCTACTATTAAGTTGTGGGCCAGAGAATTCTAAATATCCTCTTTTTTTGTGTTCACCACGCCAGAACTCAATAAGAGTATTAAGAATAGTAAATCCCTTAGGTAGCCAATATGCCATACCAGGTGCTGTCTCATCAAAGAAGAATAGGTCTAATTCTTTACCTAATTTCCTGTGGTCTCTCTTCAATGCTTCTTCTATTTGATGAAGATATGCTTTCAAATCATTTTTATCTAGGAAGCCATATACATAAACACGTTGAAGCATCTTATTCTTTTCGCTACCTTTCCAGTATGCACCACTTACTCTATTGATTTTGTAGGCAAAACCTTTCAAAAATTTGGCATTTTCTACGTGAGGACCACGACACAAGTCTACAAAATCATCACCAGTATAGTATATGGATATGGTTTCCCCCTCAGGCAATTCATTGATAAGTTCTACTTTGTATGGCTCATCTTTAAAAAGTTTGAGAGCTTCTGCACGGCTAACTTCTACACGACGGAAGTCTTCACACCTATCAATAATTTCTTTCATTTTTGCTTCAATTTTCTCAAAATCATCGTTTGTAATGGATTTATTGATATCAAAGTCATAATAAAAACCATTATCAATAGCAGGACCTATTGCTAATTTTACGTTTTCTTTGCCATATAATTCTTTAATTGCTTTGGCTAGTACATGGCTCATACTATGCCTAAACATCATTTCTTTTGCATTATCGCTCATATTTCCCTCCTAAAAACATAGAAATAAAAAAATCCCTATGCTAATACATAAGGACGAGATTACCCGTGGTTCCACCTTATTTGGCAAATAAATTTGCCCACTCTTAGTCTATTCTCAGTTAGACAACTGGCACTCAAAAAGTGGTTTCGAACTTAAAGACTTTTGCAAAACTCTCAGCAACGTTTTACTCTCTGTAAAAAGCGATTTTAAGACTACTTGTCTTCTCTCAACATGCTATTAATACCTGTATTGTAGAACGAAAAATCAGCAATGTCAAGTCATTTATAAAAAATTTTTACATAACAATGCAGACTTTATCATCAAATATGTATGAAACTAGACTGTTTAGTCTCTCAGTGATTTTATCATCATACTGCAATATGATTTTTTTAGGAGATGAGACTATCAAATAAATAATAGCACCTATCTCATTATTACAATGAAAATACTTCACTTTTCCACTAGAAAAATTATGAACTTTTATCTTTTTTTCGGTATATCTAATGCTAAAAACACTGTCCGAAGCAGAAATATTACTAGATATAAACTTTAAAAATTCTAAACACCACTCCGACTCTATACCATGAGTGTACTGATTATCTAGGTATGTACATATCTTTTGCCATACTCTGACTAATATTTGTAGCCTGAACGCTACAAATGAATGTATATAGATATTGCCACCAAGATTACAATTCGACATAACGAAATCTATCTCATCATCTATATCTGACTGTACTATGCTATATATCGCGAAATCCCTAAATATAGGATATTTTTTGAATAATTCTAAATGCCTATCAAAGTAATCAATTTTGGCAATCTGGAGAATAGTACAGACCACTATTCTTTGAACTTCGGGCAAAATACTATCTTGCATGGTAGCAATACTACAATATACATAATTACTACTAGACAAGGCACAAACGACACCATCATAACTATTATGTAGAGTATCACATAACAATCTAAAATGTGCCATATCATTACCAGTGCCAATTAACGTTATTTCCCACATAATAGCCCCTTACAAACTATTATATGCAAATAAAATCAATATATTTTAATTCTATTAATGTTTTTGGATATATGGATCCCCCGTGACAACTATATCAACACCAAGACCCAAGACATTGGAAAGAACAACATCTCCTATATGTACGTGTTTTACATATGTTGAAGATATAACATTCAGAACATATTTTATTTGATTTTTAGGGATATTTCCAGAAGTTTTGACTGGAACAACCCCATCATCAGTGTGAAGCAAAGCAGTAACCATACGCATAGGACAAGTCATCTCTTCTTTGGCATATTCTAGTCCACGTGTACACGAATACCCTGAAATATTATCACCATCTACTGTTATTTCACATCCCCTAGGACATCTAATGCATATTAGTTTCATTATCTTTTCCTTATAGATACACAAATATCATTTTTTAGATTTGTCTTGTTTATTTTAATACTACTCATCTCACCCGGAGTAAGTGCGACTGTTGATTTTTTGGCTATAATTATATCATTTTCGGTAACAACAATATCAGATCCCACATATCTATCGAGTACTCTAAAGTATATTTCGACATCATCATCCGACTCGAAATAACTACTAGGAACCGTATATCTAATTCCATCTCCTGCAATTATACCATGCTCGGCACCTTTTTGCAGTCTACCTAGGGCATATTGACCTGCATAATAACCTGCCAAAGTCGACTCTGCAGTAACATTATCTACCAAATCATGCACTTGTAGTACATTGCCACAAGCAAATACGCCATCATCACATTCCCTGTATTCATTAACAAAAAAACCTTGAGTTTTAGGATTAATTCTTTTATTCTGCACAATATCATTCTCAGGAGTGAGACCAACAGATAGCACTACCAAATCACAATCTAAATATTTCTCAGTCTCTGGTATCGGGCGCATCTTTTCATCAACCCTAGCGTATTTAATGCCAGTTACTCTATCTTCACCCATAACTTCGGTAATAGTAGTATTGTAATATATTGGGATATTGAAATCATCTAGACATTGTCTAATATTCCTAGCCAAACCACTAGATGTAGGCATTATTTCTAGCACCATCTCCACTTTTGCGCCTTCAAAAGTAAGTCTCCTAGCCATTATAAGACCTATATCACCCGAGCCTAAAATAACCACTTTTTTACCAGGTAATTTACCATAAAAATTTACCAATTTCTGTACCTGACCAGCCGTCATGATGCCTACCGGTCTAGTACCAGTGAGTTTAATACTACCGGCAGTTTTTTCCCTACAGCCCATTGCCAGTACTATTGCCTTAGGCTCTATTACCTGAGCACCTTTCTCATTAATTATGGTCATTTTTTTGCCATCAATAGAAGTAACAAAAGTATTGAGCATGATATCTACATTGGTTTCGGATAATAATTGTCTGAATCTATCAGCATACTCTGGTCCAGTCAATTCTTCCTGAAAATAATGCAATCCAAAACCATTGTGGATACATTGATTAAGGATACCACCCAGTCTATAATCTCGCTCAATTAATAATGTTTTTGCACCAGTCTTGCTACTCTCTATGGCAGCACCCATACCAGCTGGACCGCCACCTACGACTACTACGTCATATTCCATTAGTTTATATCCCCTATAATCACTCTACTATTTTTATTCTCTTTTACTATATCGTCAATAGAAACATGGTATTCTCTAGCCAAAATTTCCATCACTCTAGAAAAACAGAATCCACCCTGGCATCTACCCATACCGGCCCTTACTCTGCGTTTGATAGCATCTATAGACATAGGTCTAGTAGGCGTATGAATGGCCTGTACTATTTCTGCTTCACTAACACATTCGCACCTACATACAATTTTTCCATAATTGCTATCTATTGATATCAGCCTATCAATATCTTCTGCAGACTGTCCACGTATAGTTTTGATTTCTGGCAGTCTTTTCATCTTTTTTTCATTCAAATCCAGATTCAATAGTTTCACAACTTCTTCTGCGATAGCCGGTGCTGCAGTTAGACCTGGAGAACATATACCTGCGACACATATGATATCTGGATTGTTTTTATCTCTTTCTATTACAAAATCGTCACCAACCAGTGTCCTTACACCCGCAAAAACCCTTATAGTTTTGCGTAAATCAACATTGGTTAACATTCTAGACACTGACTCTTTTACATACTGTAATCCATCTATGGTAGTACGTGTAGAATTATTATCAGATAAGGTAGATGTAGGTCCAACTATAATATTTCCACTGCACGTAGGCGAAACTAGTACACCTTTGCTAGTGCTACTAGGTAAAGGGAAAATTGTGTATCCACCCACATCACAAGCATTGACGTCTAGCAAATAGTATTCACCCCTACGATATTTAATATCATACTGAGTGGCTCCGAAAATACTAGCAATACTATTGTGTTCCCCACCACAAGCAAGGACAATACTACGTGCAATTACCATTTGTTTACCATCAGATATGTGATAACCATCCGACTCTTTACTAACATGTTTTGTATCGAAATTTAGAAGCAAAGTGCCACCATTCAGGATTCCCTCATCAGCAAGGGCAATAGCCATAGAATATGGAGAAACTATGGCAGATGTACCAGCATACAATCCACATGTAATATTGTCCGTAATACTAGGTAACATTTTTAAAATCGCATCTCTATTCAAAATCTGTAAGCCCTGCACACCATTAGCATAACCACGCTCGTACAATTCTTCTACAACATTGATATCATCACCTATTACCAAAGCACCATTGCGCATATATGGAACGTGTAATTCTTCACAAAGAGATGGGTACAACTGAGCACCACGCACATTGAGTTTTGCTTTTAGTGTGCCAGTATGGGCATCAAAACCAGCATGAACTATACCAGAATTGGCTTTGGTAGTACCTGTAGCAACATCATTATTTTTCTCTATAAGTACAACTTTTTCTCCAACTCGAATGAGTTTATTGAATATTGCTGTGCCTACTATTCCAGCACCTATAACAGCGACATCATATACCATATATATAACCTCTATCTATATAATTAATGGTACAAAACAAATCAAATTATGTCAAACGAACTGAATGTTATTGCCTAATTACCGATAATTTGTTATAAATATTATGAGGATGATAGTATGAAAAAATACATAATTGCACTGGACGAAGGAACCACTTCGGCTAGAACTCTAATTTATGATGCTACAACCAATGAAATAATAAGTGTAGTAAATAAAAAATTTACCCAGTATTTTTCAAAACCTGGCTGGGTGGAACACGATGCCAATGAGATATGGGAAGCAGTCTCCACCACACTACACCAAGCAATAAAAGAAACTAATATATCTGTCGATGAAATAATAGGTATAGGCATAACAAATCAACGAGAAAGTATAGTTGCTTGGGATAAAAAGACTGGCAAAAGTATTTGCCCATCTATAGTATGGCAATGTCGTAGAACAAAGGATTATTGTGCCACTATAGACTCAAAAACTAAAAAATACATTAAAAATACCACTGGACTCATACTAGACCCATATTTCTCTGCAACTAAAATAAAATGGTTGCTAGACAATAATAAAAATGTCCAAAATTTACTTAATGAAGATAGACTATGCATAGGTACGATAGATAGTTATCTAGCATACAAATTATCTGATGGAAAATTATTCATTACAGACACATCTAATGCAAGTCGAACAATGCTCTTTGACATACACAATATGTGCTGGGATACTAAACTACTAAAGTATTTCGGCATACCAGAGAGTATTCTTCCTAAAGTAGTTTCTAATGGTAAACCACTGGGAAATGCACATACTAAATATGGAGATATTGTACTAGGCTCAATACTGGGAGACCAACAATCATCCCTATTCGGCCAAGGATGTTTCGACATTGGACTAGCCAAAGCCACGTATGGTACTGGATGCTTTATACTCAGCAATACTGGTAATGAGATAAAATTGCAAGATAATATGCTATCCACCGTAGCATGGACTATAAATGGTAAAACCACATACGCCCTAGAAGGAAGCATATTCAATGCCGGCACAATAATTAATTGGATGATAGATGATATAGGAATACTCAAATCTAATAAAGAATCTAGTGAAATCGCCTATAGTGTAGATGATACTAATGGTGTTTACCTAGTACCAGCATTCACAGGACTGGGTGCACCATACTGGAATAGTAATTGCACAGGTACAATAGTAGGTCTCACACGTGGCACAAATAAAGCACATATTATACGTGCAGGACTCGAAAGTATGGCATATAATACTTACGATATAATCCAAACAATGGAAGAATCCAATGTAAAAGTAAAAGAACTACGTGTAGATGGCGGAGTATCTAGAAACGAATTTCTAATGCAATTTCAATCAGATATGCTAGGTAAAAAAGTCATTAAGTCCAATTCTTCAGAATGCACTGCACTAGGCACAATATACATGACAGGAATCGCTACTGGTTATTATAAAAGCATATCAGAAATAAAAAACCTAATAAAAGACACTGTAATATATAAACCACACATGCAACAAACAAAAGTACTCAAACTAATTGACGGCTGGCACAAGGCCATACAAACAACACTGGGAGACTCTAAATGAAAACAATTAAAGTAAAAGGCTATCAAGACTACCAACTGGCTGGATACCTATGGGATAAAGTAGAAAATCCTACTGGTGTAGTCCAGATTATACACGGAATGCAAGAACATGCCAAAAGGTATAATGATTTCGCTCAATATTTAAATTCTCAAGGACTAATAGTATTCGCTAGCGACCTACGTGGTCATGGCCAAACAGCAATAGAAAATAATACACCATTTGGATACTCCCAAGGAGATATATTCCAAGAAATTCTAAAAGACCAAATCATAATAACAGATATGCTGAAAGAAAAATATAATTTGCCAATTAGTATATTTGCCCATTCATTTGGCTCATTCATAGGTCAAAGATATTTAGTAGAGAATGGATTTAAGATAAAAAATATCATTCTATGTGGCTCTACCTACACCAATTCTGCCACATATAAATTCGGTAAATTTATGTCCGGTCTCACATGTGCATTCGGTGGCAGAAAAAAGACAGCCAAACTAATAGAAAAATTTGGACTAAATAGATACGGTAAAGGATTTACCAATGGAAATTGGCTAAGTAGAGACGATAATAATTGGTATAATTATACACACGATCCACTATGTGGAATGCCCTTCCCAAATAGTTTCTATCGTTCACTATTCAAAAATGCAACACACAACTACAAAAATCTAAAAAATATACCATATTATTTACCAATACTAGTCATCTCTGGTACGGACGATCCAGTTGCAGAGAAAAATGGCAGTGTAAAGTTATTTTTTACATATGGGAAAGCAAATAAAAGAGTATATTTCAAAACATATATGCATGCTAGACACGAACTACTCAATGAGATAAACAAACAAGACGTCTACAAAGATGTAGCCGAATTTATCATTCGCAACAAAATGGATTATCTAGCGATTGCTATTAGATAAATATAAATAAATATGCATAAATATACAATGCAGATAAAAATAAAAAAGTTGGCTCTACAGTCAACTTTATTTTTTCAAACTAATAACAATATCTTCGTCTCTTTTAGAAACAAATTGTACGTAATCTACCCCACATTCAGAGAAAAGTTTTTTGGCAGCCATATTACCTTCGGTAGCATTGTATTTATCCGATAGATATATAACTTTCTTTATGCCCGATTGAATGATTGCCTTTGCACATTCATTACAAGGGAACAAGTCTACATATATTTTCCCACCCTCAAAATCTTTTCTATTACCCCTGTAATTGAGAATAGCATTGAGTTCTGCATGACACACATACATATATTTGGTATTCAAAGGATTACCTTCCCTCTTCCATGGAAATTTCTCATCATCGAAACCATTAGGAGCACCATTATAACCACAAGCCAAAATTCTATTATCGCTAGACACAATACAAGCACCGACCTGGGTATTAGGATCTTTGCTACGCTTAGCAGATAAAATTGCTATAGACATAAAATATTCGTCCCAACTAATATAATCACTTCTCTGATCCATATAGTACACTCCCTTATTTAACAATCTATTTATAGCATAAAATGTATTTATAGTAAAGAAATTAGTAACATATAAATAAATATAGAACATAATAAATACTGATAAATGTGAGATAGTATAATAAGTTTTTTTTAATAAATACTTGCTCTTAATATTTAATTATGATATACTGAATACGTTCTGAAATAATGGCACCATAGCCAAGTGGTAAGGCCCGGGTCTGCAAAACCCTCATGCCTCAGTTCGAATCTGAGTGGTGCCTCCATTATTTGCTGGTGTGGCGGAATCGGCAGACGCACAGGACTTAAAATCCTGCGAGGTAACACTCGTACCAGTTCAAGTCTGGTCACCAGCACCAATTTTTAGAAGCTTTGCTTCTTTTTTTTTGCTTGTGACCAGTATGTGTTGCACACATGCACTTTCAGTGCTACTTGAACGTACTCATTCGTCATCGGAGTGCCAGCACTCCTACTCATGAGATATATTCGTTTACTCATATAGACAAGCTGGTACCGTCATCATAAAAAGAGCCTAATTGGCTCTTTTTTGATTACTTTTTACCCACTGTCTCAAAGAATTGAGACGTGATTCAAATTCATATCTAGTTAGAACTGTTTGATTGGCATCAGTACCACCTATATGATGCAAAAGATATTTGTCACCTGTTGCAAGTAATCCGATACGATATATAGGATTAGTTAGTGCAGATAAATATAATTCATCTAAGAATAACTGATATTCTTCACTATCTCTTTTCATTGGTCTACCTTGCCAATAAAGAATTCCATTTTTCCCCCAAAAATCTATTGCGTTAGCACCCCTAGTATGATATGCATCCAGTCCTGCATATTTGAGAATCAAATTCTGAATCTTTTTATCCTGATATTTTATACCCTGCAGAACACCCTCAATAGAAGCAACTTTTTTACCCCTAAATTTAAAAGATATTGGATAGAGATTTGATAATATTCTAGATGAGCTATTTTTGAAATTATATCCAATATTAATAAAAGAATCACCCTCAGAATATTTCTTTTCTTTATCTTCTACCAATTCATCATTGAAATATATATTATCCCCTTTATATACCAATTCTTTGTATTGAAAATCAAACCCTTTTCTAAATGAGGCATAGGCTAAAATTAATGACTTTTTCATATCAATCTCCAGATCTATAATTATAAATAGTGTATCATAAAAGGTATAAAACACATATCATTTTAAATATTAAAAAAAACAAAAAATTACAAAAAAACTCTTGCATTATTTTTCATTATTTGATATATTAGTAAAGTACTCGGTCGGGTACAGGAATTGTGTGGGAGTTTAGCTCAGCTGGGAGAGCATCTGCCTTACAAGCAGGAGGTCATAGGTTCGAGCCCTATAACTCCCACCATTTTATTCTATAATCTCTTTTTTGAATGAGATGACATAATATGTGTCAACTCAATATGCGGGAGTGGCGGCAGTAAGCGCGATAGAGCGTCGCTTAAACTCCATATTTATGCGGGAGTGGCTCAGTGGTAGAGCGTCGCCTTGCCAAGGCGAATGTCGCGAGTTCGAATCTCGTCTTCCGCTCCATTATGACCTACATTGGTAGGTCCTTTTTTTTTCGCTATTTAGAGATTCGCGATTGCACTGCAATCTTATGCTTCGCATTACAACTCGCTTATTCGCGTGTATGCCTGATTATGTATCACAATATTACTACTATGAGAATAGTCGGCAATTTGTCAAGTGCCATAGTCACTTGCCTGCACCGAATCTCGTTATTATCGCTCCATTATGACCTACATTGGTAGGTCTTTTTTTTCGCTATTTAGAGATTCGCGATTGCTCTACAATCTTATGCTTCGCATTACAACTCGCTTATTCGCGTGTATGCCTGATTATGTAAATAATTCAATCACCATAATATAAAAAAATACCACTAGGATAATCCTGGTGGTATTTCAATAGTGAAACTAGGCTATTAGTTACAATTAGAAATTCTAGAAGATTTACGAGATGTTGTTCTAGATTTTGCCTTGTCTGTACTAGCTTCGGCTCTTTTAGACATTCTTCTACTATGAGCCTTTTTAGTACAATCACACTTTTTCATTGCCATATTTTCACCTCCTATATACACAAAGTAAATGATTACTTTGTTAGTATTAGTTTGGAGATAATACTACAAAATATTACAAAATTTTTATTCCAAATTATACCAAAAGATAATAAAAAAACGACCCGAAGGTCGTTTGTCTTATTCAATAGAAATAATGTAATAATATACTGGTTGTTCACCATTTACCATATTTACATCACAATCTGGATAACGTTTCTCCAGTTCCTCTGCTAGTGCGTTTGCGTCTTCTTCTGCCACGTCTTTGCCATAAAATAGTGTCATATTGACAGAATCTGGGGTGATAAGCTTATCTATTAATTGAATTGTAGTATCTTTCACTAGTGAGCCTTTTGCGATAATTCCTTTATTATCCAGTCCAATAATATCCCCTGTCTGTAAATCAAAACCATTCACATGAGTAGTCCTAACGGCATATGTAACCGATGCACTAATAACGCTATCTTTTGCATTGGTCATATTCTCTATATTCTCTTCCACAGTGCCATCTGGATTGAATGCAAGCACAGATGCGATACCCTCTGGAATAGACTTGGTAGGAATAACATGTAGAATCTTTTTGGTAAGTGTCTTTGCCTGCTCGGCAGCAAGAATGATATTTTTATTATTAGGGAATACTAGAACATTTTTGGCAGGAATTCTATCTACGGCCTTGGCAATATCCTCGGCACTAGGATTCATGGTCTGTCCACCCTCTATCATATCATCTACTAGCAGGTCAGCAAATACATTGGCGATACCCTGACCTGGAGCAACAGCTACCATACCTATTTCTTTTAGATTTTGTTGTCTAGCAGTCTGGGCACGTTTCAATTCTCTATTCTGCTCTACCATATTCTCAATCTTGATATTGATAATTTCACCTAATTCTAGAGCACTACCAAGTGCTAAATTTGGTTGATTGGTATGTACGTGACATTTAACTAATTCTAGGTCACCGAAACAAACCACACTATCACCGATAGTAAGTAGATTTTCTCTAAACTTCTCAATATCACTCTCGGTAGTCTTTTTCTTCATATGAGTAATCATAAACTCTGTACAATATGCAAATTCAATATCTGCTAGATTGTCCAGATTTACATAAAAGTCATTATTATTCATTACCTGGGTAGAGATAAGTTGCTCGATATTGATATCGAAATCTTCTTCTCCCAAGATAACCTTTTGCATACCTTTGAATATAATAATGAGTCCTCTACCACCAGCATCTACCACACCTGCTTTTTTGAGTATTGGTAGCATCTCTGGAGTTTGCTGAAGTATAGCTTCACCATCATTGAGTATAGCCTCAAAGAATGGCTCAAAATTATTATACTTTTTACTATTCCTAACAGCTGACTCAGATATAACCCTGATAACTGTAAGAATTGTTCCTTCTTTTGGAGCAGCAACTGCTTTGTATGCAATATTGGCCCCCTCAACCAATGCTTTAGCAAAAATCTTGGTGGTAACTTCTTTTTCGCAAGTACCAATTACATTGCAGATACCTTTCATTATCTGAGAAAGAATAACGCCCGAATTTCCTCTAGCACCTCTCAGAGCACCAGTTATAATGGCTCTAGTAATACTAGCAAAATCATTTTCTAGGCAATTATTCAATTCTTTTACGACATTATTATATGTCATACTCATATTGGTACCAGTATCTCCATCAGGTACTGGGAACACATTCAAACTATCTACAAACGCTTTATTATCATCTAATATTTTAGCACTAGCAATAATCATTTTCCTAAACATCGTGCTATTAATTGTTTTCTGCATATTATCTATCCTTATATATCAATGGAGTAAATTTGAATTAAACTCTCACTCCAACTACATTTATATTAACACTATCAACAATCATACCTGTGAATTGCTCAAGGCCATATTTCACGGCACTCTTTAGATTGTCGGTAACCGTGCCGATAGATACACCATACTTTAATATGGCAAATAGGTCGACATAAATTCTATTACCTACCGTAATAATTTTGATACCCCTAGTCAAGTGGTTCTTCGATTTGACAGAACCAGGACCCACTAGGTCTATTACGCCATAACACTCTCTAGCGATATGTCCAGTTGCACATGCAATTGCTTCATCTTCTATAGTAATACTACCATAGGCATTACTTGTATTAACTGCCATTTCTACTATACCTCCTTCGACTTTTCTCAATCTAAAAATCATTGATAAAATGTATCAGCACACAAATACTGCAGTATACTGATACTACATATATATTTTACAATAGGTATACATATTTTGCAAGAGATTTAATAAAAAATCATGTATCTTTTACTGCAAACTTTGCAAAAAAGTCTTTACATCTAAAAAATTATTTGATATACTCATTGTGTTCGAAATTTGGGTACCTACTGGTACCACTATTTAAGTATAATACAAATACTGATAAAAAAATTACCTCGGGGGTGAATTTTACAATGGCAAAAGAATGTTTTATATGTGGTAAGAAAAAAGTGGCTGGAAACCAAGTAAGTCACTCTCACATCGCTACAAAGAGGACTTGGGGTGCTAACCTACAAAAGAAATCTATCGAAGTAGATGGCAAAATTCAGAATGAATATATCTGCACCAAATGTCTAAAAACTATGAAAAATAGCGAAAACGCATAAATAAAAAACCAACGAAATTCGTTGGTTTTCTTTTTTTCTATAATTAACTATTGGTATTCGTTCCACCATAATCCTGACCACCCTCTCTATTATCATCAAATATAGTTTTAGCATTGATAATAGTATTAGGTAATTGCACTCCACTGGCATTAGGAATGAAATTTTGGATAGCCTCGAATGTTATAATAAATTTCACACGAAATGTAGAAAAATCGGCTTCTATTCCTGTTGGGAAAGTAATTGAACTATCTATGAATGAAACCACCTGGTCGCCAGATGTAACATCTACTTCCCACAGTTCAGTATTACCAAGAGTAGCATTGGGTGTATGTGAACCTATGTAATAATAGTAACCATCTGTACTATAATAAAGCCAATCAGAACCTGCTGTAATTACATTATCAAGCATGGTAGTAAATGAATCATATAGACTCACATCTCCACTACTGCCCGTATATGTAGCTTGTTGACTCGTCAAAAGTGTATCGTTATCATATATTTGTATTTCAAACTTGGCACGAAGTAATGGTTTGGTCGTAGATGCATAGACTTTACAATTTGCATCTAGTGATATTGGCATGCCCGGAATAAGAACACCTTTGCCATTTACATTATTGTATGGAGAAGGAATAGAAACAAAAAGATTTGAATTGGGATTTCTATTCTCGATAGAACTATAAGATGGACCACTGCCCACTGCCTCTATATCGACTTTACCAGTCATCACAACTGTTTTGGTAGCAAAATCACTAGCAAAATAATATGCTAGAGTAATAGCAATAATACAAACCAGCATAAAAGACAAAAGAATAACGGCTTGGTTATTTTTTCTTTTAGGAATATTAAACTGATGAGACTTGTTGGTTTTTTCCGTCATTTTATCTCCAAACTAGTTATACACATACTTCTCTATATTATTATTTTACTTTAGGTTTATATTATTAGCAAATGATTTGCAAGAAAAATAAAAAAAAGTGGTCAAATACTCTCTACCACTTCTCTTATTTCATGTCCACTAGCATCCATATAATCACCCGGTAAATCTACATTTTTTGCAGAAAATCCCCTAATAAGCTTGTCCATATCACTATTGATATATTCATTTAATTGTTGAATATTAGACACCAAAAAGACCTGATGCCCTACATCCAATAGAGCATTCGACAGCATAAAATCCTTATTAAACTCTGAGTGTGAATAATCAACAAATATAACAATTCTCATATTTACAATACTTTACATATCTATGTAACATTTATGAAATAACAATTTTAATAATGGTCTAAATAACTTATGTGCTTTGAAACAATATATTTTCATATCTATCTCCTACTACGATAATATATGAAAACATGGGATTTTTTGTGACCGAGCAAATTATTTGTAATGTTTATCTATTTTGCCAAGTAATGCTTTTCTATCTGAGCAAGTATACATGGCATTACCCATCACCAAAAAATCTGCTCCTGCATCTGCCACACTAGCGTAATTATCTGCATTTATTCCGCCATCTACTTCTATGAGTATATCTCTGCCAGCTATCATATCTTTCACGGCTTTGATTTTTTCCAGAGACTCTGGAATAAATGACTGACCACTTTTACCCGGCTCCACAGACATAACTAGTATTAAATCTATATAATCAAGTAATCCTGCTAGAATATCTACTGGCGTACCTGGTTTAATTGCCACGCCAAATAAAATCTCTTTTTCATGCAGATATTTGGACATTTTAATGAATTCACTAAATTTTTTTGGGCTTTCGTAATGTATAGTAATGATACTAGGTGGAATATGTGCACATTCCTTTACCCACACCCAAGGTTCTGCCACCATTAGATGTACATCTAGTAGTATTCCACAATTATTCCTAATATTAGTGATAGTGTCTATATCTAGGCAGGTATTCTCTACGAACCTTCCATCCATCACATCACAATGTAGATATTCCACACCAATATCGTACAATTTTTCGGCATATTCCAAAAGTCCATTCTCAGGACATGGATTGGTACTAGGCAATACCTTAATCATATTTCTTTTCTCCTAATATTTTTAATTTTTGGTACAAAGAAACATATCTATCGTACCTATTTTTATTTATTTTACCACTCTCTACTGCAGTCACAATAGCACAATCTGCACCTTCTTTGATATGTGCGCAGTCGAGATATTTACATTTCCCTAGATACTCATCAAATTCTGGATAATATGCCGATAAATCTGCACAATCAATATTCAAATCCAATCTACTGAATCCCGGAGTGTCTGCAATTATAATATCTTTATAATAGTAAAGACTATTGCTCCTAGTAGTTTGTTTTCCCCTAGAAATTTTTTTGCTTACATCCTGAGTCTGTAGATCTATACCTGGGATAATGGCATTAATAAGGGTACTTTTACCAGCAGCAGACTGACCACAAACGGCAGTTATGCTACCAGATATATATTTGCATATATCTGCTATACCAATACCCTTTTTGCTAGATACGGCAAATACAGTCAAAAAATAATATTGTGCCATAATATCCGATATAAAAGCCTCATCCAGAACATCCGACTTGGACACTACGATAATTGGCTCTATACCATTCATCATACAATATATTATTAGTTTGTCTACCAATTCCATGTCTGGTATTGGCACGCTAGACATCACTATGAGAAGTTTCTGAATATTGGCTATTTTAGGTCTAGGCAATAGATTTATTCTAGGTTTTACACTAGTGATAATATATTTATCTTTGCTATATGTATCTTTCTCAATATTGACTAGGTCTCCTACATACACCGAATCAATTTTGGCAGTAGTTCTAATAGAACACTGGAATATCTGACCACCATCAAGTACTTCGTATATGCCACCTAGGTTTTTAATAATAGTACCTATAATTATTTTCCCCTTTTATTATTCGTTCTTTTTGGGCTATTTTTTGTATTGATTTTATTGCTTCTATGATTTTGAGCCATTTTTGACACATCATTCACTTTGTTTAATGTGCGTTTGCTAGGCTTTGGTTTTATATTAGGATTGGTCTTGACAACCACCTTTTCACCCTGCAATTCTTTATTCCTGAGCATCCCACACGCACCCTCTATGTCATCACCTAGAGTCCTACGCATAGTAGCACTAACACCAAATCTATTCAGATTTTCTACAAATCTAGTACAATCATCTACTGTAGGCGCCTTTAAATCTCTACCATCAACTTCATTAAGTTTAATCACATTCACATGACATGGCAAATTTTTCAGTACTTGCGATAATTCTTTGGCATGTTTCATACCATCATTTACATTTGATATCAGGGTGTATTCTATGATTATACGTCTATTGGTAATAGTATGATAGTATTTCAATGCTTCTATTACTTCGGCAATTGTGTACCTTTTTGCTATAGGCATTATCTGACGCCTAATAGTATCATTAGACGCATGCATCGAAAAACACAATGTCACTGCTAGTCCCAAATCGGCTAATTCTTCTATTCTACTAGGTATGCCACATGTAGAAACAGAAATATTCCTAACGCTAATATCAAAACTATCAGATGATGTCACTATCTGTAAAAATTTTTTTACATTGTCGAAATTATCTAATGGTTCACCACTACCCATGAGTACGATATTGGTAATCTTACGATCTTTGACACTACCACCCAAATATCTATTGACTGCAGTAATCTGTCCCAATATCTCACCACAACTCAAATTCCTAACAAAGCCATTTAGTCCACTAGCACAGAATGCACAATTCATCTTGCACCCCACCTGAGTACTAATGCATAGTGTATTGCCAAAAGCATACTTCATAAGTACACCTTCGATAATATTGCCGTCCATTAGGTCGTACAAAAACTTGATGGTTTTATCCTTGCCTTTGCTTTCAATAGCCTTACGAATATGAATTGGTTGCATTACATATCCCATATCTTTTAATTGAGTAAGTAAAGATTTTGGCAGATTGATATTATCATCAAAGTCTTTGCCCATATATACTGCAGACATTAATTGATCCACACGATATTTAGGTATATCCAAACCTTCTAGAGCTTTTGTTATTTCACTTTTTTCATAATCTAAAATTATATTCATTTTCTTTTCATCCTTGCTATAAAGAATCCTTCCGTACCTGTCATATTGGGATAGAATGTGTACATATTATTATCATTATATAGATTGAGACCTGCAACATTAATAGGCGTCAATTCAAAATCTTTGTGATTCTTTAAAAATTTGGTTATTACGTCCTTATTTTCATTATCTAGAATAGTACAAGTAGAATACTGCAAAACACCACCACTTTTTACGTATTTGGCAGAATTCTCCAAAATAGCATATTGCATGCCAGCCAAAGTCTTTACATCAGATAATGATTTATTTAGGAAAACATCTGGTTTTTTCCTAGACACGCCTAGATTGCTACAAGGTACATCACAGAGAACGTAATCGAATAAATCTAGCCATGGAGTATATTCCTTGGTAGCATCTTGCGCAAAAAATTTAATATTAGTTACTCCACAGCTACCTGCATATTTTCTAATCAAATCCACCCTATGTGGATGAATATCGCATGCATAGACCACCACATCGGGATTGCTAGCCAGGTACACTGCTTTGCCACCTGGGGCTGCACATGTATCTAGCACCTTTCCTTTTTCAGCACCCAATACATTGCAAGTAACAATACTAGGCAGACCCTGAACTATGACATATTGCATAAGGTTAGTATCCAAAAGTCTTGCATAATCTACATACAACGTATAGCCATATAGACTATCAGTATATTTGATGCCTAATGTATCTAATTGCTTTTTAAAGTCTGCTACAGGGATTTTCTTTTCATTAATACGAATATGTGTGAGTGTTGGTAATTCTTTAGATACCAGAGCTGTAACAAATTCAACATCATGTTTCTGCAATAATTCACTTATTACCCACTCTGGAAAATTATATTTCACTGACAAATATTTCTTTACATTAGATTTGCTAGGCAATACTATCTCGCTAGAAATCAATTTTTTGGACACGGCATTGACGAAGCCAGACTGGTGTCTATCTATCGACTTGGATAAATCCACTATTTCATTAACCAATGCAAAAGGTGGTATGCCATTCACAGCCTTAGAGCAATATGCCACCATCTTTAGCAATATCATAATGTCAATACTAGGTGATTTTTTTACAAATTGAGATACAAAATAGTCTAGTGTAATGTCATGTTCCAATACACCATAAACAATTTTGGTAATAGTGGCTGTATTGACAGATTTCTCCACACTCTCCAAAACCTTATTGAGTTCGATACTTACATAGGATTTATCTACGATCACACTATGTAGTATTGCGTACGAATACTTTAATTCTTTATTCACTCAACGATACTTCCAATATTAATCTTTTTGCCATTTAAATAACTTTTTGCTGTCATTTTTTTGGAATTGATAGGCAACAATTCAGTTATCTCTATCGCACCATCACCAGTTCTAATTACTAAACCTTCTTTATTATTAGCAATTAAAACCTGCCCTGGACGAGCCGATGTATCATATGCACCATTATACTCTCTGGCATTATACAATTTGAAATAGACACCATCAATAGTCATATGAGCATTAGGCCATGCAGCAAGTCCTTTGATAAGTCCTACAAGGCTAGCCGTCGTCTGAGCAAAATCTAGATTACCCATCTCGGCATTGAGCATCTTGCATGATGTGGCCTGAGCCTCGTCTTGTTTCTCAAATACTGCTCTACCATTCTCTAGAGTATCTAATGCTTCTACTACGGTATCAGCAGATAGTCTAGATAATTTCTCAAAGAGTGTAATGGCATTATCATCATCGGCAATTGGAATACATCTTTTCATCATTACTTCGCCATCATCCATGCCAACATCTGATTTAAGTACTGTAACACCCGTCTCTTTTTCATTATTAATAAGAGCCCATTGTATTGGACTAGAACCACGATATTTAGGAAGCAGACTACCATGTAAATTAATCACACCAAAGTGTTTGGCAAATAAAACATTACTGCCTATTATCTGACCATACGCACAGGTAACAATAACATCTGCATCTATACTCAACATATCACTTACGTCATCTTTACGGATTTTCGTGTACTGAAATACTGGAACACCATACTGCATTGCAAGTGCCTTTACTGGTGTGGGAACAATTTTATTGCTCCTACCCTTTGCTTTATCTGGTTGCGAAACAACAGCCACTACTTCATGGTGACTATCAATTAGTGCCTGTAATACTGGCACTGCATAATCTGGAGTACCAAAAAATATTACTTTCATTTTTTACCCTTGCCTTTATTCACTTTATAGTCTTCGATAACTTTATCTACGAAAAGTACACCATCTAGGTGATCCAATTCGTGACTAACTGCTCTAGCCAATAAATCTACTCCAGTCAAGATAAATTCATTACCATACCTATCCTGAGCCTTCACAGTTACTTCCTTAGGTCTTTTGACGTAACCATTTTGACCTTTGCAAGATAGACAACCTTCTCTCTCTATCTGCTCGCCAAAAGCATCTATAATCACTGGATTGATTAATTCCATTTTCATGTGATTGACGTCTAGCACAACTATACGTTTGAGTATTCCTACCTGCACAGCGGCTAGTCCACAACCATCATTTTTGACCATTGTCTCTCTCATATCGTCTAGCAATTCCCAAAGTTTTTCATCAAACTCACGTACGGGTTTACTGGTTTTCCTGAGAATTTCATTACCGATTTGTACAACATTTCTTATTGCCATATATAATTCCTTTTAACTAAGCGACGTTGGATTTAATTCCACGAATATGCTTGTTTTTTTATTTTTCTTTCTATCTAAAACTGTGTATATTTCTTGTAAAACACCATCTAAAATATCTGTCTTAAACCGCATTACTATCTGATAGCGATGTTTATTTTTTATTTTGCCAACTGGGGATTTCATACCTTCCATAAATATAAAATCTTTACCATATTTCACTCGATATTCTTTCAATTCCATGATTATATCATGAGCACACGCCTTTGCCACATCATCTTCGGTAGATGTAACCAAAATACGAACGATACTCGCAAATGGTGGAAACTGAGTGGTCTTACGTAAATTAATCTCTTTATCATAAAACTTGGAATAATCATAATTGGCACATGTCAGATATACTGGATTGCGTGGCACGTATGTCTGCAGAACTACTTCACCATTTATCTGATCCCTACCTGCTCTACCCGCCACCTGTGTCATGAGAGCGAATGTAGTCTCACTAGCTTTATAACTATAATTGAAAAGTGAAATATCTGCATCTAGGATACCAACTAATTGAATTGCTGGGAAATCATGTCCCTTTGTAACCATTTGAGTTCCCACCAATACTGCCGGCTTGGTACTAGCGAATTCACCCAATATTCTAGAATATGCATCTTTGGTAGTAACCGAATCATTATCTAATCTAAACACCGTCACATCTGGAAATTTATCTTTTATAAACTCGACCACCTGCTGTGTACCGGTTGCACCCATTCTGATACTATCACTGCCACAATTAGGACATTTCGTTAGTGCCCTGAATTTTTTGCCACAGAAGTGACATTTCAAAACACCTTCGTTTTTGTGATAAACCAAATTGGCATCACAGTCGGTACATTTAGGTATATATGAGCATTCCCTGCACATCATATATGAACTAAAACCACGTCTATTTATAAACAAAATCGCCTGATTGCCATCTTTAATAGTCTTATCTAATTTCTCCATAAGGCAGGAAGAAATGGGAGAAGTATTGCCTAATTTGAATTCAGTACACATATCTACTATCTTGATAGGTGGCATAGGTTTATTATTTACTCTGACAGGCATAGTCGCTAGATTGTATTCGCCAGTCGTAGTCTTATAAAAAGTCTCTATAGATGGTGTCGCACTGCCCAAAACTAGTGGGCATTTATTATATAATGCCCTAAATTTAGCAATATCTTGTGTGAAATATCTAGGACTGCTATCACTAACGTACGACGAATCATGTTCTTCATCAATGATAATAACCCCAATCTTATCTAGTGGAGCAAATATAGCCGACCTGGCACCAACAACAATCTGTGCTTCGCCATTATATATACGCATCCACTCATCATGTTTTTCACCCACTGATAGAGCACTATGTAATACTGCCACCCTTTCACCAAATCTAGCAGTAAACACACCCACCATCTGTGGAGTAAGAGAAATCTCTGGAACCAACATAAGTGCCGTCTTACCCTTGCTCAATACATCGGCAATAACGTGCATATATACTTCGGTTTTACCACTACCTGTAACTCCGTATAGTACTATTGGTTTGTCTTGTGATGCTAGTATCTGTTTCATTGCCTGATTCTGAACATCTGTTAGTACAATTTGTTTGTCCATCCTACTTTTGTGTTTTAGACGATTGACTTTCTGTTTATTTTCAATACAAACACCTTGCTCAATCAATTTTTTCACAACGGAACTAGAAAACTTCTGATTTAGGTATGTATGTTTCACAGCACCATATTGACGTAAATATTCAATCACTCTAGGTGCTACTTTATTCCTAGCGCTCAGACCACTCAAATAGTCTACTGCTTTGCTCTCATCTAAAGATATAATGCTCTCTACTTTATCCTTTATACTCGAACGTACTTGAGTGGGAACAGATAGTCTAACTCCATCTAGCAGACGCAAATACAACTTATCCTTCATATAGTGTATTACTTCCACCATTTCTGGCTTTATCAAAGGATAATTATCTAATTTGCGTATTATAGGTTTTAATTTGGATAAATCATAGTCGCTAGACTCTTTGAGACTAATAATGTAGCCTTCTATTTGTCTATTGCCAAAAGGCACCAAAACCCTATAGCCAACACCAATATCTGCAGACAAAGAAGAAGGTACAATATAATCAAATACCTTGTCTACTTCGCTAGATAGTACATCAACTATGACTTCGGCTATCATCTAACCCCCATAAAATAAAAATTCTATTGCATAACAGCAATAGAATAATTCTAAAAAAGTACTTATTAAACGTTAAACTCTATGCAATTATGCATTCTCTTCATTATCTAGAACAATAATGTTTTCTTCTACTTCATCAACTGCTCTAGTTACTTCTGGCTTCGCTTCCAATTCTTCTACAGGAAGTGTTTCACTCAAATATTTGGCTCTCTTACCTACAAGAACTGCCAATTTATATGGATTACCTACTTTCTCAATTAATTCATCAATAGGTGGCTCTAACATCATAACATTATCTCCAAAACTAATTAATATTTAATCACTAAATTATTTTAATATATATTGGATTTTTTTTCAACCCATTTTCACAAAATTTAATAAGAAAATTGCAAAACAATGTTTTTTAATATTTAATCTGAAATTTATCCAATTCTGCTAGCAAGTCCGACAATGATATAACCCGTACTCCCAGAGTATTGGCTTTGGCTAATTTGCTACCTGCATTCTCGCCTGCTAACACATAATCGGTTTTTTTGCTAACCGAAGAAACAACATGTGCACCCAATTTCTCTAGGTACTCCGTTGCTGTTTCTCTAGACATATTCTCCAAAGTGCCAGTCAAAACTACCGACTTATTATCAAAAATACTACCAGCAACCCTATTATTCTGCATGGTCTCAATCTGCACGCCGGCATCCAACAATCTATCTATTTCATTGAGATTATCTACATTATGAAAGTACTCAACAATACTATTCGCAATGATATCTCCGATATCTTTTATAGCAATAATATCGTCATATTTAGCCATTTTTATACCATCTAATGTCTTGAATGTATTGGACAAATCCTTGGCTGTCTTTTCCCCTACGCCACTTATTCCTAGCGCATAAATAAATCTAGATAATTGTGTATTTTTGCTACTCTCAATGCTACCAAGCATATTATTAATCTTTTTATCTTTGAATCCATCCAAAACTCGCAATTCGTTGGCTGAAAGCATATATAATTGTGATGGCAATGTAACACCTAGATTTTCGTACAATGTCCTACACGTTTTCTCTGACAAACCTTCTATATTCATAGCATTCTGACTAGCAAAATGCGATAGTCTAAAGACAATTCTATCTGGGCACATATAATTAGGACAAAATAAATTAATATCGTCATACTGCAATCTAGTGCCACAACAAGGACAAATGCTAGGCAATTCTATCTTTACGCTATTTTCGTAATGTTCAGCTACACCCAATATTTCTGGTATTACTTCATTACTCCTACGCACAAAAACCCTACTACCTATGGCAATATCCTTTCTTTTTATGTCGTTATAATTATTAATTGTAGCGTGGGTAACTGTTGCTCCTGCCAATTCCACTGGGTCTATCTCACATACCGGAGTCAATTTGCCAGTTCTACCCACCTGCCAGACAATATTCCTGACAATGCTAGTTACTTCTAGTGCTTTAAATTTATAAGCAATAGCCCATTTAGGAAATTTCTCGGTATATCCAGCACTATCTCTTACTCCGTAGTCATCAACTTTGACAACCATTCCATCTATCAAAACATCTAGTGATGACTTTGTATTATCCACCTTTTCTATCAACTGACATATATCGCGAAAACTATCAACTACAGAAAAGAAATTGAATGTATCAAAGCCATTTTTTTGCAAAAAATCATGAGCATCAGTCTGTGACATCATTTCTCCATCAATAGATAGAACATCATACATTATGGCATCTAGATTTCTACTTGCTGTAACCTTTGTATCTAGATTCCTGAGTGCACCTGCTGCTGCATTCCTAGCATTTTTCAATGGCTCATTGCTACTCTTATTGTATTTCTCCAGCTCGGATAGTTTCATAAGAACTTCGCCCATAACGGTCACTTTACCACGATAAGGAATAGTTTTAGGGACATTCCTAATGGTCTTTACTTGAGCAGTAATATCTTCACCAACAATACCATTTCCCCTGGTGGCACACTGTTTCATAATGCCATTCTCGTATTTAATAACAACACGCAAGCCATCATATTTATACTCTACAGTAAATTTCTTCGCGCCCAATGCTCGCATATCATTGTACCAGTCTTCGAGTTCGTCGTAAGTATTGGCTTTGTTTAGGCTATAAAGTTTCTTTTCGTGAGTTATTTTTTCAAATTTGTCTAGTACTACATCTCCCACTTGCTTGGTAGGACTATCATCTAGAGTGACACCTAATTCTTTTTCCAATGCTACCAATTCATAATAAAGGTCATCATATTCTTTATCGGATACGATGGGATTGTCTAGGGTATAATACGCATAATTGTATTTTTTAATCAATGCAATTAATTCTTGCATTCTAGCAAATTTATCCATAAACCACCTATTTTTTCAATATTTGTAATGGAGCGAAATTGAGTGATAAGGTCTTTACACCTAATTTGCCAAAATCAACCGAGCAATAATTATTACCACCTACATCTTCTACCTTTACAATAGTACCAACACCAAACTTGGTATGCAGTACCTGTACGCCCACTTTATAATCAGCAAATTTCTTTTTCTGATTATTGAGTTTGCTAGCCATGAGACTCTGCAGATTGTCAATTTTATTCTCTTCGGCATGATACTCTCTATTCGCATTAGCATAATTATTATAAGTAGTATAATCGCCTTGATTACTATATTTTTGGCGACTTTGCATACTAGAATCGTAGTCTCTATAATTCGACCACATTGAGCTAGATGCATATTGATTTGAGTGAGAATATCCATAATTATTGACATTATCGGAATGAATTACTCCCAAACCCATTTCCTTCACAAATCTAGACGGAGACTGATATTCGGTCTTACCATACATATAGCGCTGTTTGGCTCTAGTAATATACAATTTTTTTCTCGCCCTGGTCACAGCAACATACATTAGTCTGCGCTCTTCTTCCAATTCTTCCATACTATCCATTGCTCTAGAAAGTGGAAATTTGCCTTCTTCTAGACCAATAATAAATACATAATCAAATTCCAAGCCTTTGCTAGCATGAACGGTAGATATTGCCACAGACAATTCATTGTCATCTTCTTCATCTAGAGTATTCTGTAATGTAACACTCTCTAGATAATCTATAAGATTGGCATCATCATTGAGATGCTCATAACTCTTTACCGATTGTAATAATTGATCTATATTCATTATCCTATCTATGTCTTCTTCCGAGTCGGTATTGAATACATTTTTTATCTCAGTTCTATCTACTACATACTGCACAAATTCGTATAAATCTTTAGTTTCATAGGCATTTTTTAAGTCTGTTATTAAGTCACCCAAATCGGCAATTTTATTTTTAATAGTACTACTGATATCTAGTGTCCTATAATTCTCTATCAAATCAACCAATGACATACGACTTTCTTCTGACATCACAAGTAGTTTATCAATAGTTGCCTGCCCTATACCACGTTTAGGGAAATTGATTATACGGAGTATAGAACTATTATCCTTAGGATTAACTATCATAGTAAGATATGCCAAAATATTTTTTACTTCCATACGTTCGAAAAATTTAAAAATACCACTAACTTTGTATGGAATATTATAATTAAGCAATTTCTCTTCCATAAGCCTACTGAGTGCAGACACACGCATAAGTACGCCTATTTGATTCAGCAATACCCCATCGGTATGCAATCTATATATTGCTCTAGCCACATACTCTGCTTCTTCATTTTCATTGTAGCCTTCATAATACGTAATATCTTCGCCATCTGGATTTTCGGTAAACAGAGTTTTATCTATCCTAGAATAATTATTTTTAATAAGTCTATTTGCTACAGATATAATCTTTTTGGTACTTCTATAATTCTGCTCAAGTTTATAAATTTTGGCATCAAAATCTCTAACAAAACTATTTATATTCTCAATATTGGCACCACGCCAACAGTATATACACTGGTCTTCGTCACCTACGACAAATATATTTTTGTACTTATCGGCAATTAGTTTAAGAATTTTGTATTGAACCAAATTGGTATCCTGAAACTCATCAACGTGAATATACTGAAATTTCTCTTGATAGTATTTAAGAGTGTCTGGGCTAATATAGAATAAAGCAAGAGTTTTTAGCAATAAATCGTCGAAATCTAGCGAATTATTATTCTGTAATTGTCTCTGATACTCAGCATAAACTTTACAAATAGAATCGATATCTTTTTCAAATTTATTCTCTTTGCGATACTCATCTGGATCTAAGCCCAAATTTTTTGCCTTGGATATATGGTATGCACATTTCTTTGCAACATCTTCCGAAACAGCCAATTCCTTTATAACTTTTTTCAGAAGTTTATCGCTATCACTATCATCATACACAGAAAACTTGCTATCAAAACCATCCAGTTTATGTATATTCTCTCTAAGAATGCTAGCACATAGTGAATGGAATGTCCTAATAGTAATACCCTGTGAATATGGTATCATTTGAGCAATTCTTTCTTTCATTTCATTAGTTGCTTTATTGGTAAATGTTATTGCTAAAATATGACTAGGCGATACTCCCTTTTCGTCAATAAGATAACATATCCTATGGGTAAGTAGTCTGGTTTTACCCGACCCAGCACCTGCGGTAACTAGTTTTGCCCCTTCGGTATCCATTGCTATTAGTTTCTGTTGGTCATTAAGTGTGTCTAGTGAAAACATATTCTTATCCTTTAGTCATTATACATAAATAGTCTATCACACATAAATATTTTCTCAAAACAATAAAAAAAGATAAGTTAAAAACTTATCTTTATTAACCACACATAAGTTCGTCTTTTACCCTATTATATTTTTCACTCAGATTCAAGATATAGAATTCTTTTTGGCTCTCATCAAGTGTATTAAAATATTTTTTATCGGATAATAGTCCCAATGGATTGTAACAATCTTCGGCTATAAGTTTACGTACCATCTCAACAAATTCACTATCTTCCTTTTCACTAATCGTAATATAATTGGTCTCTGCCTGCAATTTTTTCAGCGCACGTGCATTTTCTATGTAATAATTACTAACACTCTTTTTCTTATGCGTAGTGGTATTATCACTATAATCTTTATTCATCAGTCGCTGTTTTGCAAGGCTAGCCAAAAACTTCAATTCATTATTTCTCATTTTCCATTTCCTTCTTGATTTTCATTATAGGTATTATAGCAAGTTTGTCATACAATTAAAAATCTTTGAAGTATAAAAAAATGACTACATTTGTCGAAATTTTACAAAAAAAATAGAACCTATCATATAGATAGGTTCTAAATTATTATACTCTTTTTTTGTTTCTTTTAATTGCTGCCTTTTGTTTTTTCTTTCTTTTAACACTAGGCTTTTCATATTGTTCATGCTTTCTCAAATCACCGATAATACCATCTTTCTGGCATTTTCTTTTGAATCTTTTGATAGCATTTTCAACATTCTCAGTTTCACCAACTCTAACTGTAGACACAATATTCACCCACTTTTGTTCTTAATTCTATTTAATTATATTTAAAAATTCGCGATTGTCAAGTGTTTTCTAAAAATAAAATAGGTAAAAAACTATTTAATTTTCAATCTATCACACACTGCAGACAAATCTGAATTCTTTTTGGTAAGTACTGGATAACAATCTAGTCCATCTTCCGAATTTCTAGGCATGATATGTACATGTAAATGGAAGACCGACTGTTGTGCAGACTCGCCACTACAATTCAATATATTTACACCGTCATACCCACAATTATTCACATAATGCTCAGATATAAGTTTCACAGTATCAATGACATGATTGAGTGTATTACTATCGCAATCTAAAATATTCACGCAATGTTTTTTGGGAACAACTAGAGTATGACCTACTACATCATCTGATATATCTAAAAAAGCATATGTAAACTCATCTTCATATATTCTATAACTAGGAATTTTACCAGAAATAATATCACAAAACAAACACATAATCATACCTCTTTTAAAATTTTAACTTTCATACCATTATCATAAATACCAGTAAACTTCACTCTATACAAGTGACCACTCTCTACATTTTCATCTGTGTAACATCTAATATACTCGGGGCTAAACCCCTCGAAAAAGTCTTTTTTCTCTTCTATAAGAACAACAGACTCCCTGCCAATAAATTTCTCTAGATATGCTACTTTTAGTATATTGTTTACTTCTTCCAATTCATCAACTCTTTGCTTTTTGATAGCCATAGTTAAATCGGGAAAGGTATATGCCCTAGTACCAGCACGTCTAGAGTATGGGAATATATGCACAAATGAAAAGCCAACTTTTTTGATGAACTCTTTGGTATTCTCGAATTGTGCTTCACTTTCATTACCAAAACCAACTATAACATCAGTCGTAAGATTGCAATCTGGAAAATACTTTCTGATAAGCAAAACCCTTTTATAAAACTCTTCTGCTGTATAATGCCTATTCATTAGTTTCAAAATATCATCATCACCACTCTGCAGAGACAAATGAAAATGCGGTGCAAAATTAGGCATATTTGATAATATTTGCATAAATTCTTCGGTAATAACACCGACTTCAAGAGAGCCTAAACGAATAAGTGCATTTACATGTGAGAGCCTGTCCATAAGAATATGTAAAGCAGGCTTACCATCAATGGAGTAACTGCTAATATCTATACCCGTCAGTACTATCTCATGAGACCTATTAGCAATAATCTCACATTCATGCACAATATCATCCAAATCTCTACTACGAGACCTACCACGCAAATATGGAATGATACAATAGGAACAAAAATTATTACAACCATCTTGAATCTTGACGTATTCTCTGGTCGTAGACTTAATAGGTCCGATAGGACTGGCATAAACTTTGCTAGTCGGAACACCCTGAGAGAGAGTCCCCTGCACATATTCCAAAATTCTTTCTTTGCCTTCTGTACCAAAAACCACTTTTACATTTGGTTTATCTATAAATTGATCCTTATTTTTTTCACTAGCACAGCCACAGACTATAATTCTACATGCAGGATTGAGTTTATTGAATTTAACTATATGTTGTCTACTTTTTTTCTCTGCTTCTGACGTAACTGCACATGTATTCAAAATGTATATATCGGCAAATTCTAAATTTTCGGTAACAGTATATCCATTTTCAGAAAGAATCCTAGCCATACAATCTGACTCGTATTTATTCTGTTTGCACCCTAGGGTTATAATAGAGACTTTATTCATTTTCCCATTCCCCCATTAGATACATTACAACTGATGACAATCCAATAGATGCAGTCTCTGCCCTGAGTATCCTTTTACCTAGTGTCACCGACTTGGCACCTATTTCATTCAATCTAGCAATCTCGTGTTCGCTGAAACCACCCTCGCTACCAATAACTATCGCCACTCTACTATTATGGGTAAACGCCAAATCGGATAGTTTATCTTGTTTTTCACACTCATTAGCAAAAACAATTATATCGAAGTCTGCCAAAACACTAAGCATACTATCAAAAGATAGTACGTCATGAATGGTCATAGGTATGCTTCTTTTACATTGTTTGATAGATTGATTAGATATCTCTTGCCATTTATTCACTTTGCCAAACTTATCTTTGGCTGTAATAAACTCGCTCTCGAATGGATAAAAATCTCTAATACCCAATTCGGTCAATTTTTGAATGATAAGTGACATATTGTCCGATTTTACCAATGCCTGAAAAACTGCTACATTTGCATTAGAATTGTAAACATTGACTTCCTTGGATAAAATGCGAACATCGGTGGAGCCTTTGCTCATGGCAATTATCTCACACTGGTAGTCAAACTCATCACCACAGACTAGGATAATTCTATCACCAATACTCAGACGCATAACATTTTTGATATGATTATGTTCTACGCCCTCTATAGTAACACGATCTACATTATTAAGTTTTTTATCTACAAAAAATCTTTTCATAATACAAATAATATAATATCACAATTCAAACCATAATTCAATCGAATAATAATCGAAAAGCACGAATACAAAAAATACTCCAATCTTGCATTGAAGTATTTTTATATTTTTATAGATTTTTCATATCTTTCAAATAATCTTTATATCTAGAGAAATTATCCGATTTGATACTATCTCTCAGAGCCTCCACCATCTTTTTGTCATTTTTAGATAGAGTCTTTGGAGATTCGGCAACTACAGTTACAAGCAGATTGCCATAAGTCTCACGATTGAGATATTTGATACCTTTACCTTTTAATTTGAAAAGCGTACCAGACTGAGTAAGTTCTGGGATTTTTAATGTAGTAGTTCCTTTAGGTAGTGGTATTTCTATTTCTCCACCCAAAAGTAATGTATAGAATGGCACATAAACCTTTAAAGACAAATCAAATCCATCACGAACCAGAACTTTATGTTCCTTAACTTTCACAATAATGTGTAGATCTCCATCTTCGCCACCACGTTTGCCACAATTACCTTTGCCACGCATGGTAAGTACTTGACCATCATCAATACCTGCAGGTATATTAACAGAGATAGTGGAAGAAACTCTTTTGTATCCATTACCACCACAATCGGTACACTTCTCTTTAATATCTTTACCTGTACCATTACATTTTTTACATGGGCCTTGACGAATAACCCTACCAAACATGCTAGTCTCGGTATATCGTACCTGACCAGTTCCATGACATTCACTACACTGAGTATATTCGGTACCATTCTTGGCACCAGTGCCTTTACAACTAGCACAACTTTCTACTCTAGTAATATTGATATCTTTGGTGCAGCCAAATACGGCTTCTTCAAAGGAAAGAGTAATCTGCGTCTGCAGATCTTCTCCCCTAGCACCCTGTGTCCTAGTAGCGCCACCAAAACCACCAAATATATTGCTAAATATATCACCAAAATCAGAGAAATCACCAAAGCCACCGAAACCACCTGCTCCACCACCAAAGCCTCCGGAAAAGCCTTGTGGTCCACTGGCACTACCATAATTATCATAATTGGACTTTTTGGTAGGATCGGACAGACACTCGTATGCTTCATTAACTTCTTTAAACTTATCGGCAGCACCTGGTTCCTTATTTATATCTGGGTGATATTTTTTGGCTAATTTCCTATATGCTGATTTAATATCATCAGGGCTAGCATCTTTGCTAACCCCGAGAATATCATAATAATTCTTGTCCGCCATAACAAACCTTTATTATTTATTGTCTTTTTTATCAGGATCTTCAACGATTACTTCGTCGTCGCCCTTTTTCTCTCCTTCACTATTCTGTTGTGCTTTAGCCGCAGCATTCTGGTATAGTTTGGTTACTATTGCTTCATTTTCTTTAGATAATTTATCAATAGCAGCACGTAATTTCTCTATATCATCAGTCTCAAATTCTTTCTTTGCTTCTTCAATGGCTTTTTGTAATTTCTCTTTATCTTCTGCAGAAATACTATCGCCATTATCTTTCAACATTTTTTCAAGTGCAAATACTAGATTGTCTGCATCATTTTTGGTCTGAACTAGTTCCTTTCTCTTTTTATCTTCTTCTGCATGTGCTTCAGCTTCCTTGATAGCCTTATCAATATCCTTTTCATCTAGATTGGAAGATGCAGTAATTGTAATAGATTGAGCCTTATTAGTACCCAAATCTTTTGCAGATACAGAAACAATACCATTGGCATCAATATCAAATGTAACTTCGATCTGTGGAACACCTCTAGGTGCTGGTGGGATATCATTTAATTGGAATCTACCCAGAGTCTTATTATCTTTAGCAAATTCTCTCTCGCCCTGCAATACATGAATATCAACACCAGGCTGATTATCTACAGCAGTAGAGAATACCTGAGACTTTTTGGTAGGAATAGTAGTATTCCTTTCGATTAATTTGGTAAATACACCACCTAGAGTCTCAATACCCAATGAAAGTGGAGTAACATCTAGTAGCAATACATCTTTTACATCACCAGCAAGTACACCACCCTGGATAGCAGCACCAATAGCAACACACTCATCTGGATTGATACCCTTGTATGGATCTTTGCCAGTTTCTTTTTTAACAATGGCTTCGACAGCAGGTATACGTGTAGAACCACCTACCAAAAGAACTTTATTGATATCGCTATAAGATAGTTTAGCATCTTTGATAACCTGTCTCATTTTATCAACAGTCTTATTAACCAAGTACTCTGTGATATTATCAAATTTAGCCCTGGTCAATTCATACTCAAGATGTTTAGGACCACTCTGATCAGCAGTGATGAATGGCAAACTAATAGTAGTCTTAGTAACTGCTGACAAATCAATCTTTGCTTTTTCGGCAGCTTCTTTTAATCTCTGCATAGCAAGTTTGTCACCAGACAAATCAACGCCATTAGTCTTTTTGAAATCATCAATAAGCAATTTGATAATCTCATTATCAAAGTCATCACCACCGAGTCTATTATCACCGGCAGTAGCCAATACTTCAAATACACCATCACCTATCTCAAGTAATGATACATCAAATGTACCACCACCTAAATCGTATACCAAAATCTTTTGATTTTTATTCTCACCCTTGTCTAGACCATAAGCTAGAGCAGCAGCAGTAGGCTCATTAATAATTCTCTTTACATCTAGTCCAGCAATCCTACCAGCATCCTTTGTAGCCTGTCTCTGGCTATCGCTAAAATATGCTGGTACAGTAATAACAGCTTCAGTAACTTTTTCACCTAAATAGCTTTCTGCATCATTTTTTAACTTAGTTAAAATCATAGCAGAAATCTCTTGTGGAGTATAGTTTTTGCCATCAATATTAACCTTTCTGTCACTACCCATATCTCTTTTGATAGAAATTACCGTTTTTTCAGGATTTGCAACTGCCTGACGTTTAGCAACCTGACCTACCAATCTTTCGCCATCTTTAGCAAAAGCAACTACAGATGGAGTAGTTCTGCTACCTTCTGCATTTGCTATAACTGTAGCCTCGCCACCTTCCATTACTGCAACACAACTATTTGTTGTACCTAAATCTATACCTATAATTTTTCCCATAATAATATCTCCTTTTAATTATCTAATTTATTAATCTGTACGACACTATGTCGTATTACTCTATCATTCATTATAAAGCCATCTTGATAAACACTAAGTATTTGTCCATCAGGTTTGGTCTCATCATGACCTACTAGCACTGCATTGTGAAGATTAGGATCAAATGTAGTATCTACTGCTTCTATTTTCTTTACACCAACACTCTCAAATGCTCCAAGTATTTGAGACAACACCAAATCTAATCCTTTGATTACATTCTCATCTTTGACACTGTCTTTTGCTTGTTTGAAACTATCTATGGCTGGTAGCAATTTAGCAACCAATGTCGCTACACCATTATCAAAACTCTGACTGGATATCTCTGCATTCCTTTTTTTGAAATTATCAAACTCAGCCTTGATACGCTGAGCTAATTCCAAATATTCTGCTTCTCTAGATTCAGTATGGCTTTGATGCTCTCTATGATGCTTTTCTTTCATATCTTTTTTATCCGTCATGATCGCCTCCTTTATCTTCTAGTTCCTTTTCCATATTGCTCATCTCTTCTGTAATAAATTTCAGAGCAGATGCAATCTTGCAATAATCTAATCTCTGCGGACCTACCACACCAACTGTAGCAACTACACCATTCTTTAGACTATAATTAGCCTTGATAATACTATAATCGGCATAGTCATTATTATTCTCTTCGCCTATACTATACACAATCTCATTATTGCTAGTATCATCTATATCTTTTATGGCTTCATTAATTTTATCTTCATTCTCAACCAATGTTAAAAACTTTTTCGCCGAATCTATATCTTTGTATTCTGGATTCTCTAGCAAATTGGTAATACTAGAATGAGTTTTGAATGTATGTGATTGTGAATAAGTCTTTAAAGTCTCAGTCAATGATACAAAGAATTCTTGAAAATACTTAATTTGATTTTTAAATAATTCATTGTAATAATCAAAATTCTCTATAATATCAATGATTTTCTTATTATAAAGATTGGTCGTAAGGAATTTTGATGCATCTTTGCAATTTTCTTCACTAACGCCGTCTGGCAAATCTATTGTATTATTGATAATACCAGAATCTGTCTGTACTAAGAATAATGCCTGACCAGTGATTAATGGTATAATATTTATACCCTTGAGAGTAAAATTCTCGTGATTCTGCATTTCTACAAAAGTAGGCAATTTAAGTACATCACTCATATTTTTGGCAAGCCCGTCTACTACATCTAGAATAAAATTGCTTCTTTTAACAAATTTATTTTTGATACTGTCTACGACTTCACTATCAAAATCCTGAGTGGCCAGCAAAGAATTAACATAATATCTGTAACCTTTGCTAGTAGGTACCCTACCACCAGAAGTATGTAATTGCTTCAAATACCCCATTTCTTCTAGGGCATTTAATTCATTTCTAAGTGTTGCCGAACTCAATGTATTAAAAGCAGTATTCTGAACATTACCACTAGTGATAGGCAATGCATTATCAATATAATTACCAACAGCACTGAGTAGAATATCTCTTTTTCTGTCGCTTAGACTGAAATCTCCTGACACACAAATCTCCTTATTAGCAATAATATTTTTAATTTGTTAGCACTCTCACTCCGAGACTGCTAAACATATTCTAATATAGTTATATGCTATTGTCAACTCTTTATGTCATATTTTTTGAAACTTTTTTAAAAATTTTTGTCGAACAAAAATAATGCCTATTTTATATGGTTTATTTTATTATATATAATATTTATATTAAGATAAAAAACACCCGTTTATCATGTTTTGTTTTTTATGTATATTTATGTAATTTTTTGTATTTTTATATATTTTTACGATTTCGTAAATATGTATATATATTTTATTTTTTGAATATTTATTCTGTATTCACCATGAATGTTCCCCCTATTTTTAGACAAAAGAAAAAGATGTGCAATTAATAATTTTGCACATCTCTAACTAATTAATTCTAAAATTATCTTATTGAGTACGGTAAAACCTAGATCTGTAGCAAAAAGGTAATCTTTATCAATCTTTATTAGTCCCCACTGTGTGAGATTGGCTATAGTTTCAGCCTTTGATTTTATTAGGTCCACTTTAAATTGCTTTTTAATCTCATTTAAACTGATACCCCTGGCAGTGCGAAGTCCAAGCATTATGGTTTCTTCCAGTTGTTCTTTTGAATTAATTTTTTCTGAAAATGAGATTGGTTTTGTATTGTTATTTATTGCAGAGACATATTCTTCTATAGATTCTAAATTGCCATATCTAATACCATCCATGTAGCCATTCGCACCTGCACCTAGACCGATATACTCGTGCATCTGCCAAGTATGCATATTATGTTTACTCTCATAATCTGGTCTAGCAAAATTGCTAACTTCATATCTTTCGTAGCCCTTTTCTCGCAAAAACTTGAGTGCATAATTGTACATACCCAATGTCTTTTCTTCTTTAGGCAAATGCAATTCACCACTTGCAACCATATTATACAGTGGCGTATTATCTTCTAGAATGAGTGAATACACACTAACATGTGTACAATTATGCTTCACCACCAAGTCTAGAGTCTTTTTTACATCTGACAATTTTTGCCTAGGCAAACCAACCAAAATATCCGTATTGATATTAGAAAAACCAACTGATTTGGCCATTTCCACAGCATTGATATAATCGGCTTTATTGTGTGGCCTGCCAATTAATTTCAAAATATTAGCATTAGACGACTGTAATCCAATACTGAGTCTATTGACTCCTGCATCTTTCCATTCGGATAATTTCATTGATGTGACTGAATTAGGATTGGCTTCTATAGTAATCTCTGCATCATCTAGCACATTAAAATTCTTTCTAATTTCGGTCATTATCGTAGATACACAGCCATCAAACATTATACTCGGAGTTCCACCACCCATATATATTGTATCTACATCAATTTTTTTATCTCCATACATGGATATTTCTTTTATTAAAGCCGAAAAGTACTTGATTTGCATGTCATTTTTGCCGGCATATGAATTAAAATTGCAATATAAACATTTCGAAACACAGAATGGAAAATGTACGTAAATACCTATTGCCATATTAATCAATTTTAAGAATAGAGATAAATGCTTCGGATGGTATTTCTACCGAACCTATTTTTCTCATTCTCTTTTTACCCCTTTTCTGTTTCTCTAATAATTTTCTTTTTCTAGTAATATCTCCACCATAACATTTGGCTAAAACGTCTTTTCTAAGGGCTTTTATGGTCTCTCTAGCAATAACTTTATTCCCTATTGCTGCTTGAATAGGAACTTCAAATAATTGTCTAGGAATAACATCTTTCAATTTTTCTGCAATAGCACGACCCCTTTGATATGCCTTATCCTTATGAACAATTAGGCTCAAGGCATCACAGACTTCACCATTGAGCAGAATGTCCAATTTTACCAAACTACTTTCTTCGTAGCCAACTAATTCATAATCTAAACTAGCATAGCCCCTAGATCGAGACTTCAATTCATCAAAAAAGTCAAAAATAATCTCATTTAAAGGCATTTTGTATATTAATTGGCAACGACTAGCATCTAGATATTGCAAGTCTATATGTATGCCACGTCTATCCTGACATAATTGCATCAATTCACCCACATAAGTAGGTGGAGTGAAAATATTAACCTTTACCATAGGTTCTTCCATCAGGGCTATGCTCTGAGTCTCTGGCATATCAGCAGGATTGCTAATCTCCAACACTTCGCCATTGGTTTTTGTAATACGATAATTAACAGTAGGAGCAGTAGTAATCAAATCCAAATCAAATTCTCTCTCCAATCGCTCCTGGATAATATCCATATGCAAAAGCCCCAAAAATCCACATCTAAAGCCAAAACCTAATGCTTGAGATACCTCTGGGACATATTCTAAAGACGCATCATTCAATTTTAATTTTTCCAAAGCATCTTTTAAATCATTATACTTATCGCCTTCCACACAGAAAATTCCACTGAATACAACGGGTTTCACTTCCTTGTATCCAGGTAGTGGCTCAGCACACGGATTGTCTGCTAGAGTAATGGTATCACCAACCCTAGTCTCACTCACATTCTTTATGCTAGCGCAAATATATCCAACGTCACCAGCAAGCAATTCGTCTTTTTCTGTAGTTTTAGGAGTGAATATACCTACTTCTGTGACTTCATAATCCCTACCTGTAGTACAAAATCTAATAGTATCGCCTTTCTTTACTCCGCCATCTACAATTCTAACTAGACATACAGCACCTTTGAAATTATCATAATAACTATCGAATATCAAAGCCCTAAGTGGAGCCTTTTCTTCACCCTTTGGCGATGGAAATAACCTAACCACTGCTCTCAAGACATCTTCTATATTGGTGCCACATTTAGCCGAAACACAAGGAACATTATCACAAGGAAGACCAATGACATCTTCTATCTCGTGCTTGGTCTTCTCTATATCTGCACTAGGTAAGTCGATTTTATTGATAACGGGTAAAATCTCTAGGTCATTCTCAAGTGCTAAATATACATTAGCCAGTGTCTGCGCCTCCACTCCTTGAGTAGCATCTACTATTAGTATTGCCCCCTCGCATGCAGCAAGAGACCTAGAGACTTCATATGTAAAGTCCACATGTCCCGGAGTGTCTATTAAATTGAGTGTGTATTCTTCGCCATCTAGATGATATTTCATTGTAGTAGGAGTAAGTTTGATGGTAATACCCCTTTCTTTTTCAATATCCATACTGTCCAGCATCTGTTCGGTCATATCCCTTTTAGCAATAGTATTGGTCATCTCAATAAGCCTATCTGCCAAAGTGCTTTTGCCATGGTCGATATGTGCAACTATACAAAAATTCCTAATATTTTTCTGTCTAGACATGGTTACCCCACATTTATTATTAGTCAAAATAAGTATATATAAATTCATAAATTTTAGCAATAAAATATCTGAAAATTGATTATTTTTTAGCCAAAAACATAAAAATATGCGAAATAATGAAAAATTTACTTTTTAATTTGAAAAATTTTTGGTAAAATTAACATAATGACATATAGTCATTAACATAAAATAATCAAATACCCTTTGCATTATGCAAAAGTAACAAAGGTTCGATATATGAAAAAACAAATAAACAACATTCAAAGTAGACTCAACTACGACGAATATAAAAATATAATAAACGATCATATCGCCAACAAGACGATAGATAAATTAAAATTGCAAGAAGATTATTTCGATATTTTCGGAAATTATTGGATTATAGACAAATATATCTGCCAAAATGGTCAAATAGATGAAACAATCACTGCCAATTCAAAACAAGCATATGAAGAATGTATAGCCAACAATTATGCTATATCCATACCACTGCAGATGCTAGATGATGGAAACATTGTATGCTGTGCTCATAAAAACCTATCTAAAATAATAGACACTATGAGTGGTTATCTAAACAACCTATCCATTAATGAGATAAAAAAACTAGATCTAGGTAATGGCGAAACAATGCTTACCCTAGAAGAAGCACTTGATATTATTGCTGCCAAAACAGAGATAATCCTAGAAATTAGCAACGATGGGAGCATAGGAAAATTTGAGCAAAAAGTCCTAAATATAGTCAATAATTACATAAACAAATATGATTGTTATAATAAAGTAGCCATAATGGCTATTAATCCATATTCACTAGAATACATATATGAATTATGCCCATATATAGTAAGAATTCTCAAAAGTGGCAATTTTACAGAAAAATACTATGGTTCTATAAAGACCAAAAAACTAAAAAAACTAAAATACTATAAAATCACTCATGCAGACTTTATCAGTTATTCTTATGAATTGTTGCCATCTTCTTATGTAGAAAAGCACAAACCTATAGGTACTCTGGCATACAATGTAACCAATCAGAACCAATATCTGTCTGTCGCTGAACATGCAGACAATATCATCTTCTCACATTTCACTCCGACAATATAGAGGAAAACATGGAAAATAAACTAATAGTAATAATAGATGGACCTAGTGGCGTAGGTAAAGATACAATAATTAATACATTACTAGAGAGATACCCCGAACAATTCGGTCACCCAATCAATGCAACAACTAGGCCAATGAGAGAGAATGAAAGTCAAGGCAACCCCTATCTTTTCATTGATGAAGAAGAATTCTTTAGATTAAGAGCCACTGGAGATATATTTGAGCACACAATGAGACATGGCACTTATCGTGGTATGCGAAAATCTAGTTTCGATAGTATCATGAGAGATGGAAAAATACCAGTACGTGATTGTGACAGATTTGGTGTAGATGCTCTAAAAAAACTATACGGAAATAATGTAATAAGTATTTTCTTGTACTGCGACAAAGAAATCATCAGACAGAGACTCATAGGCAGGAATGAACCAGAAGACAGTATGAATGCTAGACTGGATGACTATGACTCGTACATAAAAGATGCCAAATTTTTTGATTACCAAATAGAAAACCTAACTATAGATGATACTGTAAATCAAATATTGGACATTATTAAAAATCACACAGACGACAAAAAAAGCACTATTTAAAGTGCTTTTTATTTTTTACTCTTGTGGTTGTGATGGTTGTTCTACCCTACCAGCCTGAGCCTGTAATTCATCATATTTTTTTGCTTTTTCTACAAGCATAGCATATTCTTCTTTTGTAATTCTAACGAAATTGACATCTTCAATATCTTTTTCTATTCTATTACCTGTCTGCTTCTTTGCAAATACTTTCAGAATAATAACACCAACTACTGCCAAGATAATTGCAGTCAAATACCATGTTAAAATAGGTAATGGATTGATAGCACCGAATATCATAAGTGTAGATAATAGGTCAACTACTCCAACTACAACATAAACACATATCTGGAATATCATATACTTTTTGCCCAAATCTATACCAGACGAAACTATGACATTGAAAAGAACTGACAGCAATCCAATAGAGAACATTATCTGTAGGTATAATGGATTCTCAATACTTACCCAGTTTACAAGTAGTATTAGGAATACTGAACCAGTAATCAAACCCAAAGAAATGAAACCCAATACTTTATTTTTCATGGTCATATTCATACTACTAATAGCAAAGAATCCACCAACAGCCAATGCTCCGAATGTAATAAGAACTTTGCTTGTATAGCCACCAAATATAGTCTCTGTAAAATTGAAAAGCAAGCCTATTAACAAAAAAGCAACAATACCGATACAAACAATTGTTGAAATAGAAACAATTTTTTTCACTTTTTGCATAACAAAAATCTCCTTTTTATGTACAATTATATTAACACAAATACTGCTTTTTATCAAATAATTTAGCATGAAGTGCATATTTTTTGTACATTTTATGCTCAAATTTTGAAAAAATAATAATATTTATAAATATGTAACACAAATAATTCAATCAACATTTCATAAATTTATTGGCACAATAATGGTATTTTGATATACTTATTGTATGGCAAGGTGAAATATGAAAGGGAAACATAATAAATTAAAAAGAATAATAATAGGATTAGGATTTTTGATAGTATTTGTGGGACTGGGAATATTTGCTTACATGCAATTACCACAGGCTAAAAACACCCCACCTGTAGAGATTCAAGAAGATCCAACCACTCAATATACCATAGATATAATGAAAAATGGCGAATATGGTCAAGTATCTGGTAATGGCGAATATAATGCACACTCTAATAATGCTCTCACAGCCACTGCAAATGATGGATACCAATTCATAGGCTGGTACGATGGCGACACCCTACTCAGCAATGAAAATCCATACACCCTAACCAACCTAGAGCATAATTATAATATCACAGCAAGATTTGAAAAAATAAACACTATTACGTATGTGATAGATAGCAACGCCACCAATACCAACCCAACTTCATACACAATAGCGAGTGATAATATAACCCTACAAGATGCTGTATGGTCAGAACATATTTTCCATGGCTGGTACACCGGAGCTAATGGTACCGGTACTCAAGTAATAGTAATAGATACTAGCACAGAAACCAATTACACCATATACGCATACTTCACTCTGCAAACATATACAATAGAATACATATTAGACCAAGAAACAACCAATCCAAATCCAACATCATATACTATAGAAGATGAGAATATTACTCTAATAGACCTAAGCAAAAATGGATATACATTCCATGGCTGGTACACCGGAGCTAATGGGACTGGTACTAGAGTAACTGTAATTAATACCAGTACTAAAGCCAATATTACAATATATTCACACTTCATAGCTAATACATACAGTATTGATTACGTACTAGACTACGAAGTCCCAAATCCAAATCCGACGATTTACACTATAGAAGATGAAGACATCACACTATTAGATCTTACGAAAAATGGATATACTTTCCAAGGCTGGTACACCGCAGCACTGGGACTGGGAACAAAGGTTACCACAATCGAAACATCTAGCATGACTAATTACACACTATACTCTAGATTTACTCTAACGACATATTCAATTACATACATAACCAATGGTGGTACTTGCACAATACCTAATCCTACTCAATATACAATATATTCTAGCGACATCACATTACACAACCCTAGCAAAGATAACTACACATTCATAGGATGGACAAGCGATACCATTACTACACCATCTACACATGTGGTAATAGAACAAGGCTCGTATGGAGATCTATTATTCACTGCTCACTACGAATCACTAACAAATACAGTCAATTTTTATGCAGATAATCAATTACTGACAAACAATCAAATAATATTACCAAACACACAAGTCACATATGCTCCTACCATCAATGCTAGCGAATATGGTATGTCGGGATATATAATAGATACTTGGTACACAGATAATACATACACTCAAGAATATGAATTTGGACACGAAATACATAGTGATGTAAATATATATGGAAAATGGACATATTTTATAGATTACGGATTCTACAAATATTATGATAAATTTGCTATGGCTAGCACAGGCAGCATACTACCAATCAATTCTTATAATGAACTAGTTGCATGGGCAGACTGGGTAAACTTCTACAATATTACTAATACATACAGATTGCAATTAAACTATGCAGATGGCTCATACACCCAAGCCAAACTAACAGAACAATTATCTAATGCAATAAGCGATAGCATCTACCCTATAAAATACACAGGACTGACTTCATACGCCGAAAGTAGTAGCATAGGATACATAAAGTATAATAGCGACCATACAAGTAGCGAATGTACAAAAATAGCAGATCCATATCACGCATCTGCATATACACAATTATCCCCTGCATTTGCAGAACAATTACACAATCAAAGAGCAAACGACTATGACGATTTCAATAGAAACAAAGTACAAAAAACAATAATCGTATCTACAAGTGATCAATTATTTTTTGCACTAGAGACTGGATTTAAGCCAATATGTGCAGCGTCATCTGCAGCAGAGACATTGTACAATGTGGCAAAAAATATACTAAAAGATATCTGCAACGACTTAATGACGGATATACAAAAAACATATGCAATATACACATGGCTAATAAATGAAGTAGCATATGACAACTATGCTGCAAGCAGTGCTTTTAATAATAATCCAAGTAATCTATGGCCAGAGTATGACTCATGGTATGCTGACGGAGCATTAATAAGCAAAGAAGCTGTGTGCGACGGAATATCCAAAGCATTCGTAGTATTAGCACAGATAGAGAATATCCCTGCAATCAGAGTAACAGGAAATTCACACGCATGGAATAGAGTATATATAGATGGTCACTGGCAAGGACTAGATGCCACACATGGTGGTAGCGGAATACAAAGCACTCAAGAAGAAGTATTTAGTTTAACACAATTTCTATTCACCGACACATACAAAACTAGCCTATCTTTTACATCTCAAGACTTTGATGCACTAGTAGCAAATACCCAGTATGATTTTTATGAGAACTACGATGAAATATATGGCACAAACTTTGATTTGTGTATAGATAACCAAAATGAATTCAATACCCTATGTGAATATTTATACAACAATTATTATACAGGTTCTCAATTATCTATAGGAGTATTTGAAATAGAACTAAATTTCACCATTGAAATAAACGATCTAATAAATGCGGCAAATCAATATATCAACATAAAATACCAAGTAACACTATTTGGAGGTGGCTCTGGTTACTCCGGTGAACAAATGTCCACCAATGGAATAAGCACATATATGATACTACCATAAAAAAAAAGACCATTACTTATGGTCTTTTTTTAATTCATCTCTCGCCCTACCCATCTTATACTCACGGATTTTGGCTATATCTTCTTCGCCAAAATAATGTGTCATCTGTTCTATCGTATTGGTTACATCTGCCAATTCTTCTTTTATATGAGCAATAGTCTCCATCTCTTTGTCTGTTCCTTTGCTCCTATAATACTTACACAATTCTTTGGTAAGTTCACTCATTTCTTCTATACACATTCTTATCTGACTATCTATACCACGAGTTTCTATAAATTTATCATATAATTCTACGTATTCTTTTTTCATGAAAACACCTTATTTATTGTACATTGATTTTTTCCTAATAATATTTTTTTCTCTACCATTGGATTTTGGCTCATAATAAATTTTATCTTTTAATTCATCAGGCAAATATTGTTGTTTTACATAACCACCATAATTGTGTGGATATTTATATTTACCATGGCCATCATTATATCCAGATGGATGATTCTTTAGATGATTAGGCACTCTAGCATTTTTATATTTGATTGCATCTTCCCTAGCGGCATCCATAGCGAGTAATACCGAATTACTTTTCTCTGCTTCGCATATATAAATAATTGCATGAGATAATGTAAGACTACACTCTGGCAATCCAAGTTTCTCACACGAAGTAAGAGCAGATATAGCCATTAGTAATGCATTGCTATCTGCCATACCAATATCTTCGCTAGCATGTGCAACTAGACGTCTAGCGATAATCAATGGATCGTAACCACTGACAAGCAATTTTTGACAATAGAAAAGTGCTGCATCTGTATCGCTACCACGCAAACTTTTGCAAAAAGCACTGAGAATATCGTAAGAAGTATTTTCATCTAGAGCAATATTGCCCTTTTGCATACATTCATTAATGACTTCATTATCAATAGTGATAATATTATCTTTATCTGGTGGCGTAGTAGTAACTGCAAATTCCAATGTATTGTAACAAGTACGCATATCACCTGAAGAATTGTATGCTAGATATTTGATAGTTTCTTCTGACATATTTACTTGCAAATTACCCAGTCCTCTATCTTTATCTGCTAGAGCAGACTTGATAGCACGAACTAGATCGTCTGTAGTCAAAGGTTTGAATTCAAATACTTTACACCTACTAACAATAGCACGAGTCATAGATATATATGGATTTTCTGTAGTAGATCCAATAAAAATAATATAGCCCTTTTCGATGGCTTCGAGTACACAATCACTCTGTGCTTTACTCCATCTATGACATTCATCTAGTAGCAAATATGTCTTTGTTCCATACAATTCTAGATTTGATTTTGCCTCGGCAATAATCTCTTTGGCATCACCAACACCAGAACTAACTGCATTGAGTTTTTTGAAAATACCCTGTGTGGTATTGGCTATGATGCTAGCGATTGTAGTTTTGCCACATCCTGGAGGACCATAAAAAATACAAGAGCCAATAGTACCATGCGAAATCGCTCTAACAAGAAAACTATTTTTACTAATCAGATGCTCTTGCCCTAAAAACTCATCTAGAGTACTAGGTCTCATCCTATCAGCCAAAGGTCTAGCAACACTAGTATTGTATTCAAACATATTATCCATCAAAATCACCTACAAATACACCATAATTATATCAAAAAGCCAATATCTATGCAACACTAATTAAACAAAAAAGCACCTAAATGGTGCAAATAAAATATATTAGATACACGTAAGCCGAGTTCTGTATCTGACGATTATCTATCTAGTATTATTATCACTAATAATCTCAAGCGGTGTAATGAGAGACTAGCGAGTAACTTTATAACGTCTCTCTACCTTGCATCGGATGGGGTTTACACAATGATATAGTTACCTATACCATTAGTGGTCTCTTACACCACTATTCCACCTATCGCAAAATAACTTTGCTGTATTTTTTCTGTTGCACTTTCCTTGGAGTCGCCTCCACCAGTCGTTAACTGGCATCCTACTCTATGATGCTCGGACTTTCCTCAAAAGCATTTGCTCTCGCAATCGTCTGTATATCTAACAATACTATTCTAACATAAATATGAATATTTTTCAATATAAAATCAGTAATAATCGTTTCTATTCATATTGGCACGCAAAACCGACAATGCCTTGGTCTCCAGTCTGGATATGTAACTTCGGCTAATACCCAGTCTAGTTGCCACCTCTCTCTGTGGTAAAATAGGCAAACCGTTTAAACCATATCTTAAACACATAATCTCATATTCTCTGCGTGTAAGATACTTTTTTAAAACAAAATCAAGTTTTTCTCCCAAAACTTTATTGGATACAATTTTTTCGACATCATTATCATCATCAAAGTTTAAATCACCAATGGTAATTTCATTTTGCTCATCATCAGCTCCCAATACATCATCAATACTAATAATACTTCTATGTTTTTTATTAGCCCTAATTAACATCAATATCTCATTTTCGATACATTTAGCAGCATAAGTACTAAACTGTGTACCATGATTGGATTTATACGAATTAATAGCTTTTATTAATCCCAAACACCCAACCGAAATCAAATCATCTGCTTCTTCTGACTGATTGTATTTTTTAACAATATGCGCCACAAGTCTAAGATTGTGATGAATCAAAATCTCTTTTGCCTTTTCATCACCATTTTCCATTGCATCCAAATATTTCTTTTCTTCTTCTACAGTCAGAGGTTTCGGGAATGAAGAATTATTATTTATATACGAAGTAAAAAACATTACTTTCTGGATGAACGCAACAAAACTCTCAATAATCATATATCACCACCTATATGATAATATATGTCTTATTTTGTCGAATTTTGCTTGTCCAAAAAAATCTTTTTAATGCATAATTATTTTATTTTTTGTATATATATACTATATAAAATTTGCTGTAACTGCACTACAATGCTTTCAACCATTTGAGTATATTTATTTATTTTTATGTATATATTTACATAATTTTTAAATATTTGCATAGTTGTATAAATATAATGTATTTTGAATATTATTGCAAATATGTCGTTTTATAATTTTGTATAAATATATTAATTATTAAATATTTATAATATATTACATATTTATTTTAGGGATTTTTTAACAACGTAAAAAATATTTATACAAAAATAAAAAATGAATTGTGTTTATAACAATTCATTTTTATCTTCAATTCTTTTTCTGAGAATATCTCCTGGCTTTAGTTTTAATTGAGTTTTTATTCTGAGTATCTGTTGTACACGACTAGCATCATCAACCACGTTACCATCTATATCCAACATTTCTTTTACAACAAAGTCTTTATTAAATTCATCACCAGGACTGAGCACATTGAGTGTTTCCCCCACCTTAAATCTATTTCTCTGTTCTATCTCAACATATCCATCTACATTCTCACTTCTAACCATAGCCATAAATTCATAAGACTGTACTGGCATGCTAGACTCTCGATATTCTTTATCCTTACTACCAAAATAGAACCCTGTAGAATACCTACGATGGCTGGTTTTTTCCAATTCTTCTAGCAATTCAGGATTAAACTTTTTGCCTGCATAATAATCATCAATGGCTCTCCTATAGGCATTCACAACAGTTGCCACATAATAAGGACTTTTCATTCTTCCTTCTATTTTAAATGAAAATATACCAGTATCAATCAATTCCCCAATATGCTCGATTAAACACATATCTTTGCTATTAAGAATATATGTACCTCTATCATCTTCTTGAATATCATAGTATTCTCCTTTGCGAGTTTTTTCACATATAGAATACTCAAACCTACACGCTTGAACACACGCACCCCTATTACTATCTCTACCATTCAAATAATTAGAGAGCAAACACCTACCAGAATATGAAATACACATAGCACCATGGACAAAAGTCTCTATATCTACGTCTTTTGGTACATAGTCACGTATTTCCTTTATTTCTTTTAGGCTCAATTCTCTAGCAAGTATTAGCCTTTTTGCCCCCATATCCACAAAGGTCTGAGCAGTATATTTATTGGTGATATTGGCCTGTGTAGAAACATGCAATTCCAGTTTAGGTGCTACCTTTTTAACCAACCGAATAATACCGATATCACTTACAATGACTGCATCTACACCAATATCTTGCAAAAATACCAGGTACTCATCCAGCCCCACAAAATCTTCATTATGCGCTACAATATTCACAGTAATATATATTTTTTTACCTAGATCATGAGCATATTTAACTGCTTCTTTTAGTTCGTTTTCATCGAAATTACCAGAAAATGCACGCAATCCAAATTTTTTACCAGCCAGATAACACGCATCAGCACCATATGCAAATGCCACCTTTAATTTTTCCATATTACCAGCTGGTGCTAATAATTCTACCATTATTTCTTCCCCCTATATTTCGTAATAGCAAGACCATCTTCAAGTCTAACAATTTCCGTCTCATACGGATCGTGAGTTACAGCATCTAAATACTGTCTTAAATGCATCACCATTGACCTATGTTTATGTGACGGAATTTCATCACTTTCAACCATTCCCTGTAATAGCACATTGTCGGCAAGAATTACCCCATCCGGCATCAATAATTCCGTAAGATTAGGTAGATAATTGTAATATTGACCTTTAGCACCATCTAGAAAAATCAAATCAAAATGGCGTTTTTCACTTACCAATTTTTCCAATAAATCTTTTGCATCCATTAGATACATATCCACCCTATCAGTGTACCCCAGTCTCGCAAAAGTATCTTTCGCCTTATCAAAACTCTCGCCATTAATTTCTACCGTTGTGAGCCTACATTCATCATTAGAAGCAAGTATAATACTACCAGAATAACCTATTGCAGTGCCTATCTCTAGAATACTTTTACACCTATGATTAATAACATAGTCATATAGAAATCTAGCCGATTCGTCCCTAATTATAGGAATATATTTTTCTTTTGCATATTGCTTGATATCGTGCAATCTTAATTGCAATTCATCAAAATCCATTTTTCACCTTTTCTATTTCGTTTCAATAATTAGTGGTATTATTACAGGTTTTCTTTTCATACGTTTATAGAAGAATGCCTGTAATGTCTTCTTAATATTATTTTTAATAGCATTCCAATCTTGTGTTTTAAAATTGGTATTAATAACCAAATTTAGAATCATGTCTTTTGCTTCTTCTAGCAATTCTTCATTATCTTTTACAACAACAAAACCTTTGGTAATAATATCTGGTTTGGATGTTAAAGACCAGAATTTAGATGAAATGGTAACAGTAACAATACACATTCCTTCCGTAGCCAACTGCACCCTATCACGCTGAACCACACCACCAGCCTCGCTAACATCGTAGCCATCTACCAATTTTATACCACTAGGAACTGTACCGGATTTTTTAATACTATTTTTAGTAACCATAATAGTATCGCCTAAATCAGGAATAACAATATTTCTATCATTCATACCTAGATCTTTTGCGATATTGCTATGTGCTCTCAAATGTCTATATTCACCATGACATGGCACGAAAAATTTAGGTCTAAGTATAGAATGTAATGTTTTCAATTCTTCCTGGTATGCATGACCACTAACATGGACTTCTGCAAGTGACTCATATATTACAGATGCACCTTTTGTATATAGTAGATTTATAACATTATTAATCTCTCTCTCATTACCAGGTATTACAGATGATGAGAAAATAACATAATCATTATTGCCTATTTCTATTTTATTAAATTCGCCATTAGCCATTCTAGTCAATGCGCTATTCTCTTCACCCTGACTACCAGTACACAAGATACAGAGTTGTTTATCTTCGTATTTGTCGATATTATTAATGTCTACTACCAATTCTCTATTAAACTTCAATTCACCAATTTTAGCAGCAGTCTCACAGATATTCAGCATGCTCCTACCTGTAAAAATAATCTTTCTACCATATTTTTCACAGATATTTAAAATCTGCTGTATTCTATGAACGTTACTAGCAAAAGTGGCTATAATTATCCTTTTTGTTTGATTCTGAACAAAGAGATTATCTAGGGTAGCACCCACCTTTCTCTCACTCATACTAAATCCTGGACGTTCAGCATTGGTACTATCTGCAGTAAGCAATAATACACCCTTTTTACTAATCTCGGCCAATCTGACCAAATCCATAGCATCGCCATCTATTGGGGTGTAATCAAGTTTAAAGTCTCCAGTATGGAAATAAACACCAACAGGAGTAGTAATAGCCAAAGCCATCGCACCACTAATACTATGTGTAACTTTTACAAATTCGATCGAAAAACAGCCCAGTTTGATTGTTTGACCTGGCTTCACACAATTAGGTTTGCATTTAATCTTTCTATGTTCTTTTAATTTATTCTCAATCAATGCAACAGTTAATTTACTAGCAAAAACAGGCACACCTGGTAACTCTTGCAATAAGTAAGGTAAAGCACCGATATGGTCTTCGTGACCATGAGTAATGAGTATACCTTTAATTTTATTTTTATTATTTATTAGGTAAGTAAAATCTGGAATAACTAGATCAATGCCTGGCATATCGTCCGATGGGAATGCGAGTCCACTATCTATAACCAACATTTCATTACCATATTCTAGCACCATTAGGTTTTTACCAACTTCGCCCACACCACCTAAAAAAGATAGTTTGATGCCACTCGTTTGTTTATTCATAATATCCTCCAAGTAATTAAATTCGTTAGTAGTAATTGCAAACAAGAAAAAAGCCAAAATATATTGAAAGTCTAAAAAATTAGACTAAATGAACACATAAAAGCATATGAAATCGCACACGCATACACAAAATAACCAAAGCAAAAAACACCTAAATCAATTATTGGCCACAACAAATCACGTATGCAAAAATCATTATGTACAATATTAAACTAACTTCGTTATAAATAATATACATTAAAAAACATAAAAAATCAATAATTTCACAATTATTTTTTTCATCATGACATCTTCAATGCCAAATTACAACAAAAAAGGCAATCAATTTGCCTTTTACACAATATATTTCATTTGTTTCAATTTATCGGACTTTTCCTTTTTGGCTGGAGATACAACATTATACACATCTACATAATATCTCATACCCTGACAATCATAAACAACAACCATTCCAAACACGCTATAGAATAAATATGATGCAGGAATAGTAATCAGCAATCCAGCAAAGAATGTAAACAGACCAAAAAACACATTTACGAAATAAATAACAGAAACCACCCCTAGCGCATTGGCAAAAATACGACCAAATTTCCTAAAAGATAATTTAAGCGCTTTACCTAGTGATTTAAATACACCATAATTCATTACCACCACAGTAGGCATCCAAGTGGCAAATAAAGTATATTTCAAAGCAACCAATATTACAAAAGAAACCACCAAGAAGAAAACTGTAAATATGGCCTGTAAAAGCCCACCACCTATTAACATACATTCAAAGTAACATATAGCAACAATTAGCAATTTGATAGGAAGTGATACTAGATAATAGCAAAGTTGCATCCTAATATTTTTACCCAAAGTAGCACCAAACTCGTGAAAGTATGAAGCCCTATTCATACTACCCATATAATAATGCAAACACTCACAATTAACCATAATAATCAAATTGGAAGCCAATACCTTAAATACAAAAACCACAAATACAAAACAGACAATACTAAACCAGATGGATGAAATATTACCAACAATAACCATCCAAATGGAAGCAATCAAATCGCTAGACGACATAAAAAACTGTGCCAAATTTAGCGAAGTGATAAAACTAGTGTAAATCTCGCTAATTGAATCAATAAGCCCAGACAATACTAAAAGATCGTATATAGGCTTAAGAGACAAATACACACCAACAGCAGATAAAAGAAAGACAACAAATAAATAGAGAAGTGTCTTCCACACAATATTAAAATTAGAAAAAAGTATTTTAAGCGAATTTTTGAATATCATAACTTATACCTTAATCCATTATATATCAAATAAAAACCAAAATCAAATAATTATAAAAAAAAGTGACTCCCATAAAAATACAGGAGCCACACTAATAAACAAATAAAATTACTTAGTCTCATCATCAGAATCCGAATAATTATGCGAAATATTTGTATAATTATTCAAATTTTTATCGTTCGATTTTTTTAATAATTCGTTTTTGGTATTTGATTTATTTTTTGTATAATTATTCAAAGATTTGATTTCATCTAAAATTTCAGTTTTTTGTGAAGGCTCACCATCAACATCTTTTTTATTGACAAAACCCACCAACACAAGAAACGAGCATAAACCCAAAATAATTTTAGGCACTAAATCAGAACATATAGAAAATCCAAATTCACTACTAACATAATCCACAATTAAAACAAGTATTGATGAAAGCCCAATCCAAAAAGAAGTTGTTTTAGTTCTTTTTTTCCACATCACGAGTCCCTTTCTTTACATATCTATCATCAATAATAGATTTAATCTCTTCAACATCATCCTTAACATCCTGCACGATTTCTAAAGCATGCCCTAGCCTTTCTATAGTATTTTGATATTTATTCTCTCTATTTTTGCTATCACGTAATAGATAAATAAGAAGCCCCAGAAACATAACAGCAAATAAACCATTACTAACGGCTAAATTAACTATTTGCTCCCACATTATTGATACCTACCTATATATTCATCAAAATCAGAGCCTAGAGCATCCTTTAAAGTATCATTGGTATTCAAAACATCCAATGCAGTATCTTTGCTCATATTAGCAAAATATTCATCTAAAAGGTCAAATATTTGATTTTTGCGATACCTATTAATTGCCTTATCACCATATTTACCTACCAACTCTACCATTTTATTACTATTAGATATATTTGACTTCTTAATATCCAAGACCAACTTATTATAGTTGTCCAAATATTTCTTTTCTTTTTCAGCAATCTCATTATTATATTTAATAACTTCAGAACGCTTTTTCTCCATATCTGCAGTCAAAGAAGATATTTTATCTCCCAATTTTACAGCATAAGAAATATCAAAATCGGACAAAGCCTTTTCTCTCTGCAATTTGAGAGAATTTAATTGAAAGTCAATAGTATTTAAAGACTTGGTATATTCATCATCAAGGGCACGCAAATCAGCAATTTCATTATTATCAAAAGCATCCAAAACATTGATAATAATACTACTCCTGGCTAGCCCCCTATCCAAAGCATCATTACTAGATCTAGTTCTAGCAGAATCATAATAAGAAGAAACATTGGACTTCTGAGACTCCAAATCAAAAGCCAAATCATCTTTAGCATCCAGTAACTTTTGACTACGAGAATCATAGTCAGAATTAATACTATCGATAGATTTGTTTTTATATTCACCTAAAGATTCTATAGCATTTTCTCTAATAGTATCAGCATCAACACTAACAGAAGGCATACGTTCAAAACCAGGATCAATGTATTCTGGATAATCAGATAATCTATATGTATCATCGATTACTTTTATCTTACCTATCAAATCATCAAGGTTATTTTTATTCAAATCAGAATTATACATATCTCTAATTTTATTTGTTTCATCATTACCAATTCTATATTCCAAAGTACTACCACCTTTATAAAAATTATTATGCAAATTTAACCTAACAACATCTCTAACAATCTCAGAATAAATCATCACTCACCGTAGTATTTATACAATTATATAAAACATATTTACCAGCCACAATACAGCAACAATCTACATTGTCTATAACAACATAATTACTTTGACTTGTCAAATATTAGTTATTATTGTATACATAAATAATTTTAATAATTTGCATTTTTTTATATAATTTTTGAAAGATTAATATTTCATTATTATTTATGATTGTATTTACGTTTTTGTCATATATTTTATAATTATTGACAATAATATTATTATTTATGTCATAAACTACCATGTATTTGTTTGATATATTAATACACACAAACACATTCTCGTCAGAATTAATTTGTGTTTTTATAAACCCAACCACAGAACCATTATCAATTTTAGCATCAATATCAATAAGCACGGCACCACTCAAAACACCACTGGATATATCATATGTTGCTCTATATATTTCTCCAAATATTAGGTATACAAAATATAGTTTATCATGACTAGTACTACCCAGTACGACAATATCATCACAATCATTTGTAATAATAATTTTCCCTACATAGTTATCTATAGAAGATGAAAAACACACCCCATCATTATCCTTGAATATTACACCACAATATTCATTACCATTATAATTTATTACCTTGGCTTCGATTACATCTTCTAGAATTTTGACTGTATTGAAATTATAGCAAACATAATCTGCAAGACTGGCATATTCCTGAATTCTGAACTCACCACAATCTTCAATGTATGTATTGATTCTATCTAGATAAAAGTTTCTTTCTTTTTCTACAAAACTTGCTCCTAACGCTACTACTACCAGATATTCGCAATCTCCAATTATTCGTAATTCTTTTCTTTGGTTTACTATAACTGGGACATATGCATTCTTTATACCTGCATAATCATATATTTTTATTCCACCCAGATATATCTGTAGACTACTAGCACTACTTACCTGAATCATTATCATGGCATTTGTATTTTTTTCATCACTCTCTAGCGTATACCTTCTATTTCCCTTGAAAATTCTATAACATATTTTGTCTGTTTTTTTAGCATCTTCGGTAAGGACATTATACCTACACAGCATCTCATCAAATCTATTCATCACAACAACCCCACCACAATCTGTGGATTTGATATATATGTATTTTCAACATTGGACTTAAAATTTAATGCAATTCTTTTACCTTTCATTTTTGGTCTTATGGTTTGGTAATTATCTTTACCCTGTATCTCAAATATTCTACTCTGACCATCACAGCACACTTCTATCTTACAATCACTCTTGCTATATAGTGTTATTTCTTTTACTAGTTTTTCTCTATCTGGATATCCAAAGTCTGAATAAGGAGACTGCCATTCTTTACTAGTAGCCACCCCTAGAACAGTACCAGACATATCTAGTCTACAAAATTCATAATTGTCTGTTTGATAATCCCAGTAAGATACCATTAACCAAGGATCATACAAATCATTAATTGCACAAATATTTCTTACATCATAGCCCCTGAGTATATTTAATTCACCCGTCTGAACATTAATTTTGATTAGTGCATTATTTTTAGCCAATCGACTATTCTCACAGCCCACTATTTTTTCATCATTAAAATGTATATTGCATGCCAAATAATAATGACCATTAATGTAGCCTGCAACTGCAAAATAATTATTGGTCTCATCAAACATTTTGTTGATAGATAATTTTACTTTTTTAGCAGACGATCCATTAAAGACATATAGTCCATCACTCGCTAGATAATAAATTTTATCTCCACATACTGCTACAGTGTTTTCATATATCCTACTATTACCAACATATATTTGCTGTAATGTAAATTTCTTTTGATCAGCATAGGCAATTATTCTGGCTATATTAAAGTCTCTAATAACATACAGATACCCATCTAGAGTCACCACCTTATTGGATTTACCAAAATCATCAGCCATTTCTATAAATCCACCTTCTTGCAGAGTAAGATTAAAATTGGTAGGATCCAGATCATCACTAAACCATACCGAACGACGCTCACCCAGAGTTGTAACAAATAATCTTTCATTGTGTATGCACATATTATTAATTTGTGGCGCATTCTCCACATGTACTGCTTGATGATATGGCGTCCATGTATACATGCCATCTGTTTCGCTAGTCATAATGAGTGTATCTACTCCATTCAATTTGAAACTGCAAAATTTAGGCATACTCGTAAAAGTCACATTGGGGATTGCCGTTATCGTTTCTGACGACATATGGAGCACATTATAATATACTTTGCCATCTCCACAATAAAGCAACAATAATGAATAATGCCTATGATCAGTGTGCGACCAAAAATTGAATAAATAACTACCATGAACATCTTTATTCTGAGTATTGATATGCTTGGTATAATCATATCTACCATATGAGTAATGGATAATTGGTGCATTGATACCAATACCATCACGCAATGCTCCATTGGTATAATCGTAATTATATGTATTGGTACTATATTTTATCGGCAAAAGATTTTCATCGTAATCAACATTAATACCATTTTTAAACGACGCATATTTTCTTTTTAGATAAGAGATATTTTTTAATTTCAATGTATTGGGATTAAACATTAGCACCACCTATCAACAGGCATATCAATTTGTCTTTTTGGTCGCAATGCTCCCAACATCATTTGTTTAAATCTTTTATCCCACATATATGCGTCATCTATATCTCCTTTAATAAACAAATACTCACCAGCGACACCAAGTGCAAATATAATCTCATTAATCTTCAAATAATAATTAATATTATCGGCCAATCCTACACTAGCAGGATAATAACTAAATTCAATATCATGAGAACCTTTAGGTATAAGTAAATTATCTGGTCGCACAGTATATTTCACTTTATTACCATTCAAGTCCTTTACACTTTTTATTTCAATAATATTTTTATTGGATAAATAATTATATACAACGACGCCACTATCCGAATGTACTCTTTTAGTCGATGTCAATTCTATATAATTGCAAGCAATATTGCTATTAGTAATATTAACAGCCAGAATCATATCTTCTATATCTTTTAGAGTATCGGCACTAGGTACAACATGTTGCATATCGTCTAGATATGTAATCAAATCTGACATATTTAAAAGTTTAGCAGTATTCAATATAATATTTTTTACTTCCATAATTATCTCCATGTAGACTGAAACGCACCATTCATTTCTTTGCTAGAATTGGCACTAAATTTATAAATTTCCCTTAAAACATAGTCTGCATTGGACTTTATAGTTTCCATAGATTTTGATTCCAATTTTTCATTATTGTCGTCTATATAATCCAATATTTCATCTAAATATCTACTACTGGTATAGTGAATCATATCTATAGCCCTATTATCCAATTCATCGCCAATTACAAAGCAAAATGTCTGGCATAGTCCAGCATAATGCATTTCAAATCTTTCTTTTTTCGTATCATAAACAACATAATAATTTTCATCTATTTCTTTTATTCTTTTTACGATATCAAAAGTATCTTCATCTATTTTTATTTTCATATTTTTTCACTTTAATTAAAAAATTTGCTAGGGCAAATGTGCCCTAGCATTAAAATTAAGATATAGTAATACCAGACAATTTTGCCTGAGCATTTGGTCTATCACATAGTAATTCTGCATATTTTACAAGAGTGGCTGTATATACAGGCTTACCTTCTTTTTGTTTAATGATTCTACCATCATTATTCTCTAACCATTCCCAATCACATAATTGACACATCTCAAAGTTCTTGGTAGACAATAAATACATAGTATCATCTTCTACAAATCTATCATTTACTAGTGGAATACCATTATAAGATATGGCTTTGAATCCACCCTGTAGATTCATAATATCTACATTTCTTCTATATGTATTGAGACCATCTTGATATGCTCTTCTAACAGCAGAAGAACATGCAATATAGTCAATTTCTGCACCTGTATTTTCTTCTACAGTATCAATTGCTTCCTGCATTACAGTCTCAGACAATGTGCCAACACTACCCTTAGAATATGGGTTCATCCAAGGATTGGTTGATTTATCTACACCATATAGAGTGCCATTAGGTTCAAATATTTTGCCTAAACCTGTTATTTCTTTATTCAGACCATTAATTGTAGTCAAATGATAGTTTTTAATATTTAATCCTGGTGCTCTGCTAAGTGTAACAGTTTTATTTACCCTATCAATATATCTAATAACAAATGGATCAACAGGCAAATAAAATGTACATGCATTATCACATATATTGATTGTCATATTTTCCATAAGATTTCTAACACTATCAAGTGTTAATTCTACATCTGTACTTGCCACGTCGGCTGCAATAGTAGCAAGGACACTTCTACCATCGCCATATAGCATTCTGCCTAGATTGAAAGCACTAGATTTAATCAAACTTTCCATTTCATCATTAAGTAGATTTACAAATGCACCAGCACTATTCTGTGAACATCTAATAGCCTTATCAGAAATTTCTATAGTACCATAGAGATTTTTAAGAGTGGTAGTAAATGTAACATATTTTTTGCTATCTGCAGTTGGCAAAGAACCATCTTCTGAACCTGCGGACACGCCACCAGAAAAACCGTAAGATGTAGCCTTTCTTATTTCATTACCATAGATATTATTTGTAGTATGTTTAATTTTTGTAAGTAATGGATTTGCTCCAATATTTAATTGATTGCCGATAACCCCTAGATAAACTGTCTTTAGGGCATTATCTGCTGTTTGTAATGTAATCATATTTTCTCCCTAAAATCTAAACATATTCTCTAGATAACCCCTAGCATCATCAAGGCTGGTGAATTCCGTCTTGGTTGCTACTCCCGGAGAAGTGATCGAACTGACCTTGATGGGATTTTGCTTTGATTTTAAACTAGAAATATATTCAGTTATTATTTTGTCTTTTATATCCTTATTTGAATAAATGTATTTTTCCAAGAATTCACCATTTTTAGCCAAATCTTCTGCAGATGCATACTTATTCTCTAAAACTTTATAGTATGCTTTTTCGAGTCCCATACTATCATTCTTTAGATCCGAATTATTAATAATTTCATTAGTAATATCTTCTACAAAATTTTTGGCATATTTGTGAGATTGCAGAAACTCACTAATATTATTATCCCAGGCAAAATCTTTACTTTGTGTATCTAATTTACTAGTATCTTTAGACACACTTTCTTGCAATTTTTTTTCTACATCACTCAATTTTTGACACTTGCGAGTAAACTCACTCTACAACTCGTTATAAGCATCAAAAAGTGCTTCTGTACTTTTAAATTTGCCCAGTGGAGAGCCACTATTTGTTTCTGTTCCCACACTATCTCCCGTCGCTACGGCTTGAACTACTTCATCTAGTGGTTGTTCTCCAAAAACATTATCTTCCATGTTTTTTACCTTCCTTCTTCAATTATTTTTGTTACGTTTTTATATTTTTTATGTTCTCTAATATGCTCCAGAACAATCTCAGTAAGTTTGCCATCAACATTGGCTTTTTGAAATTGATTGCCTAACATAAACTCAATATGTTTATCAATATGTACATCATGATCATCTATCTCTAATGGTTCTCGCATTTTGCCATCTATTAGCAAATCAATATTTTCTTTTTCGGCTTGAGTTTTTTGTAAACTATTAATATCCTGACCACCATCCCAGATTCCCAGTCCTAGCAATTCCAAAAGTTTAGACCTGACAGTATTACTCAATTTGCCATTTTCGTCATGAAGTAAGCCAGTTTTTAATATTTCAAATATCATACTACGTTTCTGTGCTATGGTTTCATTCAATTCACTATCTGTCTCAAATACGACATCTTCACTATTAATATCACAACCATTCCAGTAGAACATTTCCACTTCGCCATTGTCGCCTACAATTCTCGATGTGTGTGCATTAGGAGCATATTGTTTATACAGCCTTAAAATCTGCTTTGCTATCTCTTTTGCACTATTTTTTATTTCTTCTGCAGATGAAATCAGGCGAGTATCGTCTTGTTCTATGAGTAATTGCAAGGCAATACCAGAAATATTACCATAATTCAAATTTTTATTTTTAAGCAAATCACTCACACCAGAAATATTGCTAAATTCATTTAAAAGAGAATTTTCTTCATATTGAAAATCGATAGGAACATTACCAGTCGACAATAATTGTGGTGGTTGTGCCCCCTGTCTATGAATAAGCACCTTACCTGGAGATAGTCCTTCTTCTTCTAGATTTTCTATATCTAGAGAACCATCTTCGACCGAAAGAATACCCATAGTAAGCCTATTTAAAAATTCATGCTTTCTATTTTTGATAGCATTGTACGATCTCTGGATCGGTATACATCTTTCTACTATACTAGTACCCCAAATACAATTAGGAGTAGGTATACTAGTCTGTCTAATGAAAGGAAATCCCCTAACACCTTCGTTTTTATTGATATATGGTAAATCTCCCATATAAACCAGTTTGTCTCCAACTACAATAGTTAGTCTACCCAATGGATATTCTATTGTTGGTTTTTCATATTTTTCTAGTACTAGTACTTGATCTTTTTTCAGTTTTTTGGACATAGAATTAGATAGAGTAGAGTAACCTAGCCCACCACTTGTTCCCAAAGAATCTAGAGTAAAGACATCAATATCTTTTCCTTCAACATCAATACCCCATATATTTTTCACTTGATCTCTATGAAAAGATCTCGCATATATAATAGATACACAATCTTCTAAAGAATTGTAAGTATTGCTATCTGGGTAAATCTCAAAAGGACTCACAACACTAATTTCCACATCTCCTTCTTTAATTTCACGCCCCATCTCGTCTATACCCACTACATTACCTATTTCATTATTCCAATCTACCTTGTAAAAAACAGTACCACATATTTCACTCCACATAGTACCCATTGTAAGTATTTTTGCAATATTTAATTTTGAACTAATGGCCTTCAGGATTTTTTTGCTAGTCTTGGCACAAGCAACATCATTTTCATCATCAGAAAAAGGCACAACCGTGAGAGTTGGTCTCACCCTAGATAGTTTAGACTGTCTCAGTTCTACTAAATTTGCTATATGATTGTACACTTCTCTTTCCTGCCAAAAATACTGTTTGTCCGTATCGGTAATATCTCCAGTGGGAGAAATATAACAATATTGATTACCTAGGAAAAAATTTATATTTAATTGCCAAGTATTCTCAAAATTTTTTCTTTCTTGTTGTCTAAATTTAAAGTCTTCTAATATTTTTTCCACTATTTCTTTTTCTTTATTTTCTTCACTTTTAGTTTTCATTGTTTATTTCCTTTTTGGTTCTTATTCTTTTGTTCAGCATATTATCTGGACTTTTAGGCACAAATCTGTGTCCCAACATTTCATACAATTCTTTTGCACATTCGTCACACAGATACATTCCCGCCACCATTATAAATCCCGGTTTCTGCACTTTGATTTTTGCAAAATTTTTGCAATTAGGCATATCACATCTGACCGACCTATTCACTTCGCTAATATTCATTCTTTTCATTCTCCTTTAATAATTTCAATAGCCTTTGTTTTTCACTATTTAATTCTTCATCACTCATACTCTCCACACAGAAAGTATTATCTTTATCTAAAAGCATCTGTATAGCAGACATATCTGGTGGATAACTTTTTTCGCTTACTTTTCTTTTCTGTAAAACGAAATCTTCACCATTATAGCCATACTCTTCAACAATCTCTTTTGTGGTATATCCCACAGCCTTGTCTAATAATGCTTTTTCTATTTTTTTATTTTTCGTATTCATAATGCTCCAAAAAAGCAACCATAGAATTCTCTACGATTGCTTACATGTATCCTAAATGATTTAATCTTATCTTTTTTATTAATTTTTCCTTTTTAATCTGAATGTCTGATTTTTTGTGAATTTTTGTTTCTTTATTTTCCGGTCTGCTCATAATATAGTATCTCAATTCATCTAGGCTATGGTCATCTTTTTTATTGGGCAAATCATTATTACCCCAGAAATATCCCTTTATCTCCCTAATCATATTTACACAATTTTTAAAGATAAATAGTTTTCGTTCGCCTAGAGAATTTTTAAAATATGACTTGACTCTATTGATACCTGCAAACATATCTTTATTCACATATGGATTGCAAGCAATACCATTCTCAAAAAATAACTCTGTTACACTTTTCTCACTAGAGAGAGTTCTCTGATTGGCGGCGCTATCTATTATTGCTTCGTACCTACCATTAACCTTTGGCCAAGATAATTTTTCACAAATACATTTAATCTGCTGTGCATGATATTCCACGGTATGCTCACTAGCATAATGTTCGGCAATAACATATATATTGCCATCATAATCACAAGCATAAAAATGTGCACTCAGTGGATTGTGCAAACCTGGATCTATAGATATTTTATCGTACCACTCATGCGGTACATCGAAAGGCTCTATGACATTGTATCTAATATCAAATTCACTATACACCATACCCATTCCACTAGTAAACAAGCCATATTTCCTAGAATTCAATTCATCACTACTCATGGTTGATGATAATTTCGCTATCTCATTTGAATCCAAATATGGATTATCTGACCATTCTATCTGCTCATACCATACTTCATCATCATTTGCATTATTGAGATATATAGTATCATACACCCAACTCAATCCTTTCAAAGGTGTCATAGTACCAAATATTTCACCACACCTATCCAGTACTCTCATTCGACACTCTGTATAGATATCTTCGGGTGGTTCTTCATCAAACCACACATAGTCTAACGTAGTTCCTTGAAATTTTTCTCGACCTTGATCACAACTTTTAAAACCAATTTTGCTAAGAGTGCCGAAAACATTTTTTACGTAAATGGTATCAATAATACCATATTCGGCACTACCTTTTTTCCCAGAAATCATGACCACATCGGCTATCCATTCCCTTTTTAGATAGTGCAATATTTTTGCCTGAGCAACATCTCGCTGTACCTGTTGACTAAGGGATACTACCCAGCCATCTCTAGGTTTATTATCTTTATATGGATGAATACCACGTGCTAACCATACCACTTCTACAGCACCACATTCTGTCTTGCCACTACGGTTGCCACCAAACACCCACCTATTCCTTTTTTTGCATTTATGAAATATCAATTGTTTTTCATGTTTGATTTCACCTGCATTATATAAATCAATAGGCTGTTTTTCTTTTCTCCTGCTTTCTTCATTTTCTATTATTTTAATTTTTTCAATTATCTCTTCATTAGTCATAAATCGCAATTAATACCTATATTCCCCGTAATTTTTTACATTTAAACAATATGCAATAACATTCAAATGCATTATTATATTGATATGAAAAAGTTTTTAACAATAATATATCTACTCATGATAATATTATTACCTATAGAACACACACGTGTATATGCTCAGAGCACATATGCTAGAATTATGACTGAAAGCAATCTATATAGGTATGCCGAATCCAACGACACTATAGAAAATGTTATTTGCATATTAGAAAAGACATACTTTGTAGAAATCATTTCGGATAATAACAATATGTACAAAGTCAAATACAATGGTGTATCTGGATATGTAAAAAAGAATGATGTGCAAATCATAAATGAAATCCCAAACACACCATACCCTAGTGGAATACTGATAACAATAGGTACTGACTGCAACCTACGTTCTACTCCCACCACAAAATCCAATAAAAGTAATGTAATAAGTACTATCTATAAAAACGAAACCAATATATCATACATAGGTAGAATATTTGCAGAAGAAACAATAGACTTCGGTGGTACTACATGGTATTACATAAACTACAATGGCAACTATGGTTACATCTACAATAAGTACGTCTCGCACATAACCCCCACCTATGCAAATACCGAAAAAATCACGTATAAAAGCGATAATATATCACATATAGAAAATCCAATGACTCATCTACCTAGTGTAATAATAATACTAATAATGTTGATGCCATGTGTACTAATCCTATTAATACTATATTGGCCTAGACATCGTGTGACTAAACACAAAAGAATCAAAAATAGAAAAATTATAGATAAATACTAACACCCCCTTTATATATAAGTATTATAGGCGACATTAACTTTAGACATTCTATTCATCACTCGATTGATGATAGATTGATCCAAAGTAAAGTCATCTTCGATATTTTTACTAGCGCACTCATCATAGACAGGTGCCATCCAAGGTTCTTTGCTATACTCTTCTTCAAAAAACTCTTCCGTAAAGCCCATTTTGTCCAGTCTGGTCGAAAAATTCTCCAAAGCGGTTATTTTTTTCCTAAAAAAAGTGCGAAGACTAATACCGAATAATTGTGCTACCAAATCCGACTTCACACCATCTATAAAGACAAGCGTTAATAACCTACGATCTTCTTTACTTAGTTTGCTCATTACCTCCTCAACTGCTACTTTCAAATTAATTGTTTTTCTTTTCCTATCCATTAACTCAATTATTTTATTTGCCTGATAATAAGTAGTCTGGCTACGCATCAACAATACACTATTGCTACCCTTACCCACATCTAAAATAATTTTATCCAAAGCATTGCTCAACCTACCGAGATACTTATAGATGGACAAAATAGACTTGGTCCAGTATTTCATTTTCACACCTCCTATCACGAAAATATTCTCTTTGCTATTTCGTCACACTTAGTATAATATATCGAACACCCAAAAGTCAAAACTTTATGTCAAAATTTGTAAAGTTTTTTATTTTTTTGTACAAACGTGTCGAATTTTTATCGAACATAATTACTATAAGTAATTAGAGCAATTAAAATTTAATAAAAAAAATTTTTCAAAAAAATGAATTTTTGAACAAAAATTTATTGTGGACAAAGGAAACAATTGTCTTTTTTATTGTCAAAAATATAAAAAATTGATAGAATTTAAAAGAATACTCAATAATAATAAATAAAAGGCGAAATCGTGAAGGCTATTCGACTAAAAATATATCTATCTGTGATATTCGTAGCATTAATGGTAATGGTTCTATTACCATCGTCTTTTCGTGTAGTCCATGCTAACGAACCATCACTAGAGATAGAAACATACTATCCCGACAATGTCGTAGACTATACCAATCTGCATGGCATATCAGAGATATCTGCCACCCAGAATGACATAGCCTACACCCTGGATAAAAATAATCTAATCATCTTTGAAAAGAATACTAGGTCATATACAGAAATAACGGGCTTCAATAATATCAAAGATTTAAAATACATAAGCGACAACACCCTACTAGTAGTAGATAACAATTATGTAAGAATAGTAAGGAATACAGGAACTACCAATGCAAATGCCCTGGAGAGAATAACCGATATCAATCTAGAAGGACTAGATGCGATAGATATATACAATGACCAAGATTACATATACATCGGACTTATTCGAAACTCTGTATTTGAATTATATAAATATGGTACAAATCTACAAGCGTCACAAACCAACCCAGTTAAACAAACTAGCAATGCTATATTCGATACGGCCTACAATGTAGCAATCAGCGACAACAATGCATACGTATTATTTAAAAATAGCGAAAACAAACAAAGGATATGTTCATTAAATTACAATGGCGAATCTACACTCACTCCGGAAGAAATCATAGACAATGTACAATTAATTGATTGTTTCTATCACAATAATGAAGAATATATAGTGGCATTTACAAAAGAAACCCTACACCTTTTCAAAACTTCCGACAATAATTACAAGGTATCCACTACACTTTTCAATAATCTAGAAATATCTGATGTAATGGATATCGACTGCTACAATAATATAATCTATACTAGTGATAGCAAGTATGAGACCATACAAACATACGAGATAATAACAACTAACAATACGACCGAACTAAAAACAGTAGATGTACTATTATGTAGTTTCGGATCACAACCTGGTAGATTTAATGATATCAAAAACATACATACTCAGGGTGATACGATCTATGTAAGTGACAATAAAAACAATAGAGCACAAATAATCACTGAAAATAATATACTAGTTATCGACGACCTTGAGACCGATTCTTATCCAAGGGGAATAACGACTGACACCTACAACAATGTGTATTTCGTAAAGAATAGACCTAGCAAATCTATATTGGTCAAATACAGCCCATCATCTACCGGTTATACCAAAACCAATGAGTATTCCACCATTGACAGTGTAGACTTAGGACTAGTATCTGATACGACTATCACAAATGCTAATATAATATATCTGCTAGACTACACCAATGATAAACTCGTATATCTAACACAAAGTGGTCTACAAGAAAAAACCAATCTCCTATCTAGTGGTATAAATCTAGATGAAAATAGTAGAATAGAATATATAAAATCATTGGATCTGCTAGTAATTTTAAACAACAACACCCTACATCTATTAGATACCGAGGGTGTCAGAATACACACTATGAATTACAATGCTACAGAGATTACATCAGATCTAAATGCAGTCATTACTCTCTACAATAATCAAATATCATTAATCAATATTACCAATGACCAATTCTCTACACCTATAACTAATACAAACGAAGCTTTTGAGAATTTCTCGACAATTAATTATGATATTCTAAATAGACGCATGTATGCTTTTGATTCGGAAAAACAAGCCATCAAATATTTCGATATATCTCTACAAGAAAATCCACTACAGATAGTAGACTATAATGAAATTACCACCATGCCACTTGCATTCACAGTGAAATATAATGCAAATATCTATGATTATCCATATGGCATAGGCAATTCATATACGGGTATACACGAATGTATAGGTATAGAGAATTATAATAATGAATACTACAGAGTAATATTCAATCACAATAATACATTCACTACGGGATACCTAAAAACCTACGAAGTTGAGCAAGTACCTTTTGATTATACAAATTGCATCAGAGTAATTACTACTAATAAACAAGTACCTATATACAAATACCCTACCATTCTTAGAGCCAATAATTCAATAGTTACAAATGGTACACTTAGTATTAATAAATCAATACTCATATCACAAAACCACTTCCCTGTAAGTATTGATGGTAAGAAATTCTATCTATATACTAGAAATAATAATACCTATGGATTTATTTTTAATGCAGATGTGGTATTGGATGACAATAAAACTATTACATATCTAAATGTAGAGAATGCACAAATCAAATCTATATCCAATGAGCCTGTTACTGTATATGACGATAATCTAACCACACCACTATTAACCCTAAAAGATGGAGATAGAATATACGTAGAATCTTACGATAAAAATCAAGAATATACAAAAATCATATATAAAGATAAAAATCTAAACTCTATAGAAGGTTACGTAAAAACCAACAATGTAAAAATGGATAAATTGGACAATACCAAGATAATCCTGATCGTCATAATTGTAATATCAATAATCCTACTAGGAGTAATCATTACTAGTTATATTATAATCAAAAAGAAAAAATAAATATAAAAAAAGGAATTAGCAAACTAATTCCTTTTTTATTTTTTTAAATCTACACATGTATCTCTCACAAGAGCAACCAAATAATCTGCATCATCAATATCTTCAACTATATACATAGGCTTGCCTTTTTCGTAAGGAATTGCCAATGATAGAGAATACTTTTCGTTTGAATTCGTAATCTTGATAAGCACCCTATCATCATAAATACCACCAAAAAGAACACCCTGATAATACAATAAAAACTCACCCATCATAGATTTACAAGTAATATTATCCAAACCACTTAATTGGTCCAATACAAAATCTCTAAATTCTTTTGTAGATGCCATAATAATACCTAATCCTACTTATCTTTTTTCCATCTTTTCAGTTTCGGAAACAAATTTATACAGAAAATACGCATTTCTTCATTGGACATACCTGCCTGTGCGCCATACTGAGAACACATATCTATGTACTCTTCCATACCAACTTTATCTATAAAATCCCCATCTTTATAGCAATATTTGCAATAATCTTTAGATTTATTACCATTTTTTTCTGTACCATAATCATCTTCATTATGCAAAGGCATACCACAACTTTGACATATTTTATCCATATTATTCCCCATCTTTTTTTGCCTATTTTCAATCACAATCCAACTAATCAAACCTATTACATTCATAATTAGATACATGATTGATGTTATTAAAGTCATCTCTGCATTTTCTGTTGCGTGAATCACATTGACAATCCAAATTGATAGATCAATTAAATTATTAATTAACCACACATACCAACATTCTCTAAATCTAATTGCAACTAATACAACGCCACAGATATTGATAATCTGACTAGTACTATCCAAAAAAGCCAATCTTTGACTTGGAATCAATGAAAGCAAAAATCCTAAAATTCCACTTCCCACAATCACCAAAGTACATATAATTAAAGAATTTTTCCATGTAAAACTCTTCATTTTAACTTCTTTGTTTTGTTGATTTTTTGACCAATTAACGAGACCATATATTTGTACTGGCACATAGAATACAATAGAAAATATTAGCCACCCGTATAGACCATTAATAGTACAAATAATGGTATATGTAATGGTAAATAATATGCCAAATATATAATTCTGCCACTTGCCAACAGCCATATAATATGAATTCATGAAACCAAAAAACAACGTAAGCGATCCCAATATATAATCATGGAATATTAATCCCAAAGCAAACGACACTACCAACGATACGAATATTATCGTCCATTCCATCAGAACTCTTTTTTTAGACTTTTCCATCATTTTCACCAGCATCAGCAATATTGAGATTTTCATCTTCTTTAGGTCGATTTTCTACTTTTTGAGTAGTATTGTATTTGGCAATATTTATACTATAATATAGCCATAAAAACGCACATTCTATACCACCAAATAGTATAGATATGATCGGCAATACATACTGCATAACTTGATGACTACCAAGTTCATCCGAGATCAATAATTGCCCCATTGTAGGATTGGATGCATCATAATAAACAATGACTATAGCACCTATCTCGTGATTGGACACATACGTAAGCACTCTCTCATGTGTAGCTTCACTATCCGTACCACGATTAGCCACGAATCTCACAACATCGTGGATTTCACCCGACATCTCACTATGATCTATTACTTCTGCCGTAGTTTTTACATATTTAGACATGGTGTGGCTATAACTAATCTCCCAATAAAGTGTAAAACCTAGAAAAGCAAGAAAAAGAAATATTGATACACATATCAACATTTTGAATTGATGTTTCTTTAATTCAATAATATCTGCAGTTTCTTTCATATTATTATGTTACCACATATACTTGATTTAATCAAACATATAGAATAATCACGTATATAAAAAATCCATACATAGTATGGATTTCATTTATTTCACATAATAATTGTCTACTTCACCAATAGACGTAAACATAGTATCTACTGCCGATGGTTCTTTCACCAATTCCACCTTGTTTAAACTCACTTCGTAAGCAGTTTTTGTAACCAATTCATCATTAATACGTTTCTGATAATCACGACTCTGGATTCTACCCGAAACAACAACTTTGTCACCCACTTCAAAATTTTTTACATATCTAGCATTTCTACCCCATGCAATACAAGGCAAATAATCACTTTTATTATAACTACGATTAACGGCTAAAAGCACATCAGATATTTCCCTTTTAAATGGTGTGGTACGGAATACTGGCTCTTTACACACATAGCCCGTAATCTCTATACTATTAGGATTCTCTGTCTCTAAATATGGTAGTATTTCCCTAATAAATACCGTAAGCATCAATTTGCTTTTGCCATCTTCTACTTTATTATAACTACGGAATTGACCATTGATACACAATTTTTTACCAACACAAATGTCAGAAGTAAGTAGTTTTTCGCTAATTGTTACTGGAATAATGTCATAACTATCGGATAGTCTGCACACTTTCAAATCAAACTCGTAAAACTTTTCATTATAGACCTGATGACTAAATTTAGGCTCAGTAACTATCTCACCAGCAACAAATACCTTATTATTTTTCATTAAATTGTAATTCATAATTTTCTCCTTGATACACTATTAATTTTTTCGCTGTATACCCAAATGATCAATACTATAATTATCTCTGTATATCAAATCACCTACCGAACACACTGTGTATCCTGCCACCTTCAATCTCTCTAATACAAGTGGTAATGCATCTAGGATATGGTCAGAATTATTATGACATAGAATAATACTACCTGGCTTTACTCTACTCATTACCCTCTCACATATCTCCACACCACTCAAACCTTTCCAGTCTAGAGTATCCACATCCCATTGGATAGTCTTTAGACCCATAGATGTAGCAGTACTGATAACCGAATTATTATATGAGCCATACGGACATCTAAATAATTCAACATTTACATCTACAACATCTTTTATATGCATGATACTAGTAGACAACTCTAATTCCATCTGTGAAGTGCTAAGTCTAGTGAAGTCTGGATGAGTATTGCTATGTGTACCTATCTCAATACCATGCTCGTAGACTGCTCTTACCATATCTGGATATTTCTCTACCCAAAAGCCTACCATAAAGAATGTTGCACCAACACCATATTCTGCTAGAGTATCCAAAATTCGAGTAGTTTTGTCTGCACCCCATGCTGTATCAAAAGATATAGCAACACGCATATCAGTAGTATCTACACTATAGATAGGCACTAGTCTAGGAGCATATCCAAAATATACAGATGCAGCAACGCCACCAGTAAAATCAAGAGAAAGAATAATAGCGCATACTATAGAAATGATAGATAATATTAGATATTTCTTTTTAATAACCAAAACTCTCATTGAGTACTCCTACATTATAAAACCCGAAGAAGCATAATTAATAATATTAGCACAATAGTAAATTGGTATATCGTGACTAATTATGTCGAACGAACAAAACACTAATTTCTATACAAATATATTCTTATTATCAATGAATTAGAACAAAAAAAGTGCACAAAAATGTGCACTTATATTATTATTTAACTAACAACGTATGGATAAACAAAAGTAACTTTATCCTTAACAATAGCTTTACCAAGTCCTGTACGAGTATCAATAGGAATAGCTGTAGTTAATACAAAATGTAATTTTTCATTCTTATCCATGATAACATAATTATTCTTTGCACTAAGTCTACTAGCATATACCAACCTAGAATTTTTTGCTTTTGGACTAAGGTATGATAGACCTTTTCTATTCCTTACACTTTCTTCTATATCAGATTGCTTAATAATTTTTGCATAACCATCATTGGTAAATAAAGCGAATGCATCACTAATGCTAGTCTGGTATGCACCAACTACATAATCTGTCTTTTCCAAAGCAATAGCCTTGACACCAATACTAGTTCTACCTAGCATATTCAAATCAGATACATCTACCTTTACAGCATTACCAAGAGCAGTAAATAATGTTAATTTTTTATTAGGATTAAATACGTCAACCAATACTACTTCATCATTTTTTGCTAGTTTTATGGCAGAAACTACCTGCTTTGTTGTCAAATAGTCAGATATTTTGGACACTTTCATCATACCAGACTTCGTTACAAATATCAGTCCACTATCTGCAAGTGTTTGATCTAATTCTACAGCACTAACAATTTTTTCGTCTTTGGTAGTATTCTTCGCCATGGTAAATAATGATGTACCTTTGTCTCTAAATTTGCATTCATTGATACTATCAACTGGGATTTTAATAGAATTACCAATATTGGTAAATACATATACATCTTTATTATTATCAACCTTAAAGCTAATGCTAGGTACTTCGCTAAGTGTTGCATTGGCACTCAATTCCTTGCTAACCAATTTATAACTCTTTAAATTAATTGTCTTGATTGTACCTGCTGGAGTTGCAATAAAATGGAATGTCTCAATGTCTTCATCAGTATCCATATCGATTACAATACTGCTGTCTTCGAAATGTTCTTCCGCATTCAAAAATTTAGTCTTTCTAGGTTTACCATAAGATTTAATTAATTCTTGCAATTCGGACTTCACTACTTTCATCTGAAGTGTTGGACTCTTTAGTATTGCTGTATAACGTTTAATCAAATCTCTCAGTCTATTCAGATCAGTAATCAGTTTGTTTACTTCCAAACTAGTAAGTCTAGCAAGTCTCATATCAAGAATTGCCTGTGCCTGAATTTCAGTTAATTCAAATGTCTGCATGAGAGTAATTTTCGCATCAGTAACATTCTTACTAGTTTTGATTATTCTAACTACTTCATCAATATTTCTAATAGCGATGAGCAAGCCTTCCAAGATATGTTCTTTTTTCAATGCTTCTTCTAGGTCATAATTAGTCCTATTATATATAACTTTTTGTTGGAAGTTTACATAATACTCTAGAATCTCTCTCAAACCCATTTGTTTAGGTTTGCCATCTGCAATTGCCACAATATTGGCGCCGAATGTAGTTTGAACATCGCAGTATTTGTATAATAGATTTAAGATAGAATTAATCTTGGCTTCTTTTTTCAATTTAATTACTGCTCTAGTACCAAATCTATCAGATTCATCTACAATTTCTTGAATCCCACCCATTGGGCCATCTGGATTTGCATCTCTATATTTAGCGATTTTCTGTAGCATTGCTGCTTTATTTACTTGGAATGGAATCTCAGTAATAACGATATTTTTCTTACCATTGTCGCCATTCTCTATATGAATTTTTGATCTAATGTAAATTTTACCCTTACCAGTTTCGTACATCTGCTTGATTTCTGACGAATTCAGTATATAACCACCACTTGGGAAATCTGGGGCTGGCATAATTTTCATCAATTCATCTACAGTAATAGAACGTTTATCAATATATGCTATAACGGCATTACATGCTTCGGTAAAATTGTGTGTAGGAATATTGGTTGCCAATCCAACCGCTATACCCTGACATCCATTTACCAACAAATTTGGAAATCTACCTGGCAATATAACTGGCTCTTTTAGCCTATCATCAAAGTTTAATTGCCAAGGAACCGTATCTTTCTCTAAATCTCTAAGTAATTCTAGAGCAAGTGGAGTAAGTTTTGCTTCGGTATAACGCATTGCAGCAGCAGTATCTCCATCCACCGATCCGAAATTACCATGTCCATCAACCAATGGCTCACACATATTGAATGGCTGTGCCATTCTAACTAGAGTATCGTATATACTAGTATCACCATGTGGATGGTATTTACCCATACATTCACCCACGATACTTGCACTCTTTTTAAAAGGTCTATCTGGCAATACGCCTATTTCTAGCATACTATATAATACTCTACGCTGAACAGGCTTTAAACCATCTTCTACTCTAGGTAATGCTCTATCCAGTATAACGAATTCGCTATATGGTATCATGGACTCATGTATTGTCTGTGATAATGACTTTGTAACATAATCAACATTATAGTCTTCTAGAGTCATTTCCCTTTTGTCTTTTTTCCTAGATCTATGCTTTGTTTCGGTATTTTCTGCATTTTGCATAGTAGTAGTTTCTTCTGAATATTGAGTATCTTCTACCATTTCTACCGGTTCTTCGGTGGTATCTTCTACCATTTCAGTTTTTCTAGTCGAACGTCGAGTAGCCTTAATCTCCTTTACTTCTTCTACAATCTCATCATCCACTTTTTCAACTGGAATATCTACAACTTTTGTGGTCTTTTTTGATCTAGTAACTTTTGGTTTTTCATTTGTTTCTACTTTTTCTTCTAATACTGTAGCAGAAATTACTGGTTCCTTGGCAGGTTTAGCAGTCCTACTACTAGTAGTTTTTTCTGTAGTTTTAGGCATTTTTGCCTTTTTAGTTTCTTCTTTTATCTCTTCTGCTTTTACAGTTTGTTTAGCAGGAGTTGCTTTGGTAATATCTGTCTGCTCATTAGTTACAATAGATTTTTTTACACCAGTAGTTCTTGTACGAGTTTCTTTTTCTTCGCTTACAACCGTTGTTTTTTCTACCTTAGGTTTATTCTCCACTACAGGTGCTTTTTTAATAGGTTCAGATTTTGGTGCAACAGAATTAAACAAATTCTTTTTTACACTACCTTTTCTTTTACCAGTCTGAGTACTATCTTTATCTACATATTTTTCGAAAAAATCATCGTCTTTCATTATTTCTTAGCACTCCTTTGTTCGAAAATATCTACTTTATTGAAATTAGCATTAGCAGTAATGTATTTCTTTCTAGCATCGATATTATCACCCATTAATGTGGATATCATTTCTTCTGCATCTGCCACATCATCAATAGTTACTCTAATTAGTACCCTTCTATTAGGATCCATGGTTGTCTCCCATAATTGATCGGCAGACATCTCACCAAGACCTTTAAATCTAGTAACACTATAGCCCGAACCTGCTTCTTTTACGATAGCATCATAATCTGCTTCATCATAAACATACTTTTCAAAGCCTTTTTTGTATATCTTATATAGTGGAGCAATAGCAACATACACATGTCCATCGTTTATTAATTCACGCATATATCTATAGAAGAAAGTTAAGAGTATTGCTCTAATATGCGCACCATCTTGGTCGGCATCGGCCATAATAATTATCTTATTATATTTCAAATGCTCAATATTGAAATCACTACCAATACCAGTTCCAACAGCCGAAATTATTGTCCTAATTTCTTCGTTTTCTAGTACCTGAGAAATCTTTTTCTTCTCAACATTCAGTGGCTTACCACGCAAAGGAAGTATAGCCTGAAAAGACCTATCTCTAGCCTGCTTTGCACTACCACCAGCACTATCTCCCTCAACAATAAATACTTCATTGAGTAATGGATTTCTACCAGTACAACTAGACAATTTACCTACTAAAGAATAAGTATCTACACTATTTTTTTGTCTAGCAATTTCTTTTGCTTTTTTAGATGCATCTCTTACCTTTGCTGCACCTTTTGCTTTATTGATAATGTCTGTCAAAACTTGTTTACTACTAGTTTGATTAGCAAAATTAATTAGACCATCATAAATAATATTTTCTACTTCTTGTTTCGCTTCCGGATTACCCAGTTTGGTTTTTGTCTGACCCTCAAATTGAACATTTTTCATTTTGATAGCCAAAATTACAGTCATACCTTCCCTGTAATCTTCACCTAAAAGATTGATTTCTTTATCTTTTAGTAGTCCCATATTCCTAGCAATTTCATTAAATGCCCTAGTGATACCACCTTTAAGACCTGTCTCATGCATACCACCCTCTGGTGTAGGAATATTATTTACATAACTAAACACATTCTCTGAATACAAGTCGGTATGTTGAATAGCACAACATAATTCAACAAGATTAGTTTTTGCTTCTATATATATAGGATCTTTGTATAATACATTATTCTTTTCATTAATATAGCTAATAAATTCTTTTAGACCATTTGTATAATTATACACTCTTTTTTGGTCGCCAAGTTCTTCAACCTGATTTTCATCAATGAGTTCGATTGTAATTCCTTTATTCAGAAATGCCAATTCTCTCACTCTTTTTGCAATCATTTCTCTATCAAAAACACAGTCTTTAAATATTTTTTCATCAGGTTTAAAGGTAACCGTAGTCCCCCTTTCTTTAGTAGGACCAAGGCATACAAGTGGTGCAACAGGCACGCCGCCCGAGTATTTATCTTTAGATTTTTTTACACATTTGAATTCCATAAAGTATTTCTGACCATCACGACATACTTCTACTTTTAGCCATTCAGAAAGTGCATTCGTGACGCTGGCACCTACACCGTGCAGACCACCAGAGTACGAATAATTAGAATTATTGAATTTTCCACCAGCATGTAATTGTGTAAAAACGACCTGAACACCGCTTACTTTTAGAGTAGGATGCTTATCAACAGGAATACCCCTACCATTATCTTGCACAGTGATACTATTGTCTGTGTGCATTGTGATTACAATTCTATCACCATAACCATTCGTTATCTCATCTATGGAATTGTCTACAATCTCCCATAGTAAATGATGCATACCCTTGATACCCGTGGTACCGATATACATACCCGGTCTCAATCTCACTGCATCTAGACCTTCTAATACTACTATATCTTTACTATTATAATTTTGAGCCAAAACAAAAAATCTCCTTATAGCAATAGTCTCTCAAGTTGCATTATAGCACAAAAATAGCCAAAATACAATTATTTTTTGATTTAATAATCTACAAAAATTTAATTATATGACAATTTATAAATATACTATTTTAGTTATATTTATACAAATGAGTTTTCTAAAAATTAATCAAATCAAACAAACTATCAAATAATATATTTGTAGAATAACACTAATCATTAAATCATAAAATATATTAAATTACAATACATTAAAGGAATTTTATGAAAAATATAGTATTTACAGGTGGTGGAACGGCTGGACATATTATGCCAAATTTAGCAATAATAGATAGACTAAAAGAATATAATATATACTATTTAGGCTCAACCGGAATGGAAAAAGAAATACTAAAAAAGTACCCCCACATTCAATTTGTAGAGATACCAAGTGCAAAATTTGTAAGAAGCATAACATTAAAAAATTTAAAATTACCATTTACTCTAATAAAAAGTATACATGTATGCAAAAAAATACTAAAAGAGATACAGCCATCAATAATTTTTTCAAAAGGCGGATATGTATCCGTCCCCGTAGCCATTGCCGGTGCTCAAATGCATATACCAATACTTACTCACGAGAGCGACATGTCTATAGGACTAGCAAACAAAATAATAGCAAAAGTATCAAAACATATACTATGCAGTTTTGAAAAAACTAGCGAAAAATATGGGAAAAACTCTATTTATACCGGTTCTCCAATAAGAACACAAATATATAAAGGTAATGGAAATAAAATTATAAATCAACTACACATCATAAACAATAAACCAATAATACTAATCATTGGTGGTAGCTTAGGTGCAACACCTATAAACAAAGCAATAAGAAACAATCTAGACAAACTAGTAAAACAATATAACATAATACATATAACCGGTAAAAACAATATTGATAATACCCTACTCAAATACAAAAACTATTATCAAATAGAATTCTGTAATAACATAGAAGACTATTTCGATGCCAGTGACATAGTAATATCTAGAGCAGGAAGCAATACAATCAATGAACTTTTGGCCATTAAAAAACCAATGCTACTGATCCCACTACCAAAAGGCAATAGCCGTGGCGATCAGATACTAAATGCCCAATATTTTCAAGAATCAGGCTTCTGTAATCTACTATACCAGGAAGATATTTCAGAACAAAACCTACTCAATAAAATTGATGAAACAATAAAAAATTCCGATTATTATATAACAAATATGAGTAGAATAAAAAACAGTGACGGGACACCTACAATCATAAAATTAATCAATCAATATTCATTATAAATATTCTATATTGTGTATATTTATACAATAAAAATGAACGATAATTTTCGTTCATTTTTTAATAGAATTAATACCATTTTTTAATACACCACTATCAAAACCGGTCTGTAATTTCTCTTTATTTTCATTTCTCATAATAGCACCATGTATCCACATATTCTGCAATTTACGATAATCAAATTTGGTTTTATCAAAAAGATAATTGGCCATTGAACCTGGTATTGTATTGACTTCATTTAGATAGATATCCCCACTAGGCGTCAACAAAAAATCAAATCTAACAACACCAAACAAGCCTAATTTTTGATAAACTAAACATGCCATATCTTTTATAGCACGATAAACATCATCATCTATGTCTGCAGGTATTTTTCTTTTTATTCCCTGGAAGCCAGTGGCAACATATTTTTCTTTGAAAGAAAGAATATCTCCACTACGCACCGGCTCTTCACATAAAGAAACAATCAATTCTCCCTTGTATTCAAAAACCGCAATATTTACTTCTTTATCTACATCAATTAGTTTCTCAATTAATAATTTTTTATCAAATTTCATTGATTTTGCTATACAATCATCTAATTCTTCGGGATTTTTTGCAATCTCTATACCAATACTACTTCCCAGCCTACTTGGTTTGATAATAACTGGATAACCTAATTTTTCCACATCACTTTTACACTTTTGGGTATCGCCATAATAATCAACATCAGTCACCACGGCACCATCAACAACTGGTACACCGAGACCTTTGCAAAAGTATTTGAACACCACTTTGTCCATACACACACTACTACCACACATACTAGACGAAGTGTATGGTATTCCACTATTTTCTAGTATTCCAGCCAGCCCACCATTCTCACCCAACCCACCATGCAAGCACAAAACAGCCGCATCTATGTATATATATCTTTTATATTTACCGTGGGAATATATGTATAGATTTTTATCATTAGAGACCACTGCACATTTATATATTTTACCACGACCACCAGCATTATAAAAACTCAAATCAAACAATTTTTTGCCAGTGCACCATTCACCAAATTGATCAATATAGACAGGAATAATTTTGTATAAATATTCATCTGCACATTGTGCATATTGCATTCCAGTTATGATAGATATATCATGCTCACAACTTTTACCACCAAAAAATAACAAAATATTTTGCATACACACCCCTACAAATAATTATCGGGCAAATCATTCTCTAATAAGTAAACATAGTCAGAATTTGCCTTATTAATTTCGGACAATACATCTCTAATATTATCAGAAATTTTTACCCTAGACATATCAAAACCAGAAGCTTTTATTCCATCCAATAGTGCCCTTCTATTAGATTCTTTTACAATAATAATATCTGTGCAATATTTGGTCATTTGATTTCCAAAAATCTTATTATACTCATAATCATTACCAGTTTCCACTATACCTGGAGTTACTATTACTTTGTATTTTTTATCATAGCACGACAATGTTTCGAACACATATTTACAAGAATCTATATTCGAATTGTAACCATTATTAATAACCATAGCCCCATTGGGAGCCACACGTCTCTCACAACGAGCAGAAATTTGATGGATTTTTCTTAATCCAATAAGTATATATTTTTTAGGCACTTTTAAATGAATTGCCAAGGCAACAGACAATAGCACATTTATAACATTGTATATGCCTATCAATTCAATTTTTGTGCTACAAAAATATTTTTCGTTACTATAAATATCAAATGAAGTACCTGTATCATCACATACAATTTTCTTAGCAAAAACAGCGTTATTTTTAGAATATGCATAGTATTTAGATTGTGAATAATTTTTTAAACGATTTACCGAATATATTCTTTTACTTTTAATTAGTAATTTATTTGAATGAGTAGCGCCAATACACACATACACACCTATCTTTTTCCCATTATAGTGTCTGTACATATTATGTGTGTATCCATTCATTAGATTGAACACACACATTCTCCCATCCAAATAGTCTAGAAGCTCTTTCTTTGTATTATAAACACCATCAATCGACCTAAATGTTTTTAAATGCTGTCTACCAACAGCCGTAATAATACCACAATCACAACCATAAGTTTTACACAGAAAAGAAATATCTCCCCTTCTCTTTGCGCCTATCTCACAAACAAAAACTTCATTTTCATCTTTGAAAGATGAAATTATGGTTTTTGATATTCCAAAAGGTGTATTGTAACTACGTGGAGTAGCAATAGTATCATAATACTCAGCAAGTATAGTCATCAGGATTTCTTTTGTGCTAGTTTTACCAAAACTACCAGTAATACCCACCTTTATCAATTTTGTATTACTAGCAATTATCTTTTTAGCCTTATGTATATAATAATGACCAATGATTTTTTCTATTGGCAATAAGAGAAATAAAGAAGCAAGAATAAACAAATAGTCAAATATAATAGACACAGGCAGTAGAATAAAAAATAAATCATGCCTAACACACAAAAACAAAAAACAAAAAAATGACAGCAATAATAGCACGGACAAAACCAAAATCCTACAAAGTCGACGAGTTAAAACAATCTTTTTAAACACGCTGTAATCAACACAATAATAACCAAACAACGCAAGTGACAATATTAAGTATAAAACATCAATCCAAAAAATATTAGAAACAAAAACAAACACCATTAATACAAGCAACACATAAAAACAATTAATTTGTTTTTTATATAACAATCTACTAAATGCCACAAGCAATGCTTTGCAATTATAACCGTCCAATTGCAAATAATACGACATTTGGATTAAATGCAAAACACACAACCCAAAGACCATAAACGCAACTAAATAACAAAAATATCCATACATATTACACCTATGAATATATATGTATATATATTAGTTTTTGTCAATAATATTATAATTAATGTCAATAAATACATATATTGTCTAATATTATTGCAAACCTATAGTAATTATATAAGTAGCAGAAATGACCACCACTACAAAGATATATACGACTATGACGGATTAAACTATTTAGTTTTTTAGCAATCCAAAAGCCAGTCTCTGCATCTTTTTTATCCCATACCAAAATTGTTTTGGATTGTATTAAGTGGCATAAGTACCCCAAGTCCTGATTCACCACACGTACGAAAACCGAACGCATAGTATCACATAATTTTCTATAATCTGCACTACCACTATTTTTCAAAATACATGCTGGCAATACATGTAAACGTACTAGATATTTTTTTATTTTATAAAACATAATTTTTAATTGTTTCTTTATCTCAAACTTATTTAGACCAGCACTAGATGTAAGCACAAGACATTTAATTTTAATACCGAATATACTACTCAGAATTATTGAAACCCTACCACCGAATGAGTGACCTATCAAAACCACATTCTTTATATCTAGTTTGATTAACAACAAAAAAACCTGATACGCATATTCATAAGTATCATAATACTCTCGTGGCATACCAGATTTACCAAAGCCTAAAAAATCTAATATTAATTTTGCATGATGATTATTCATTGATTGGACAACCATGTCAAAGGCATTTTTATTCACACCCCAACCATGTAAAAATACATATGTATATTCTTTTTCACCATCAATATATAAATAATCAATCTGCTCTATCATTTAAAAAATACCAATATATATCTGCATTCATACCATCCGCATAATATTTTTCTCTAGTATTGGTTTTTTTGAAACCGATTTTTTCGTACAAATTTTTAGCAGGAATATTGTCAGAACGAACTTCCAAATACACTTTGCTAGCATTATTACATAATGCATCACTCATAATCTTTTTGATAAGTAATGTAGCATATCCCCTTTTACGATGTTTTTCGTCTATAATAATTTTGACCAAATTACATTCTTCGTAAATAATTGTAATAGATATATATCCTACTACCATACCATCTATAGTTATAACCAAATTTTCATAATAATCATTATCAAAAGTGGCTCGTATAGTATCTATAGAATACATATCTACAGGATATTGTTTTTCTAGATTGCAGATATCTCCAATATCTTCTATTGTGGCACATCTAATTATCACTTCACTCATGTTTCTCATTCCTTTCGGCCTGAGATAATTGAATATAGTATGGTACCACTTCAAATTTCTCTACACCATTAAGTTTTTCTTTTAGTGCTTCTACATATAGATTATTGAAGTTTTCTACAATATTTATATTCTTATATTCCAAATCCAGATATTTTTGTTCATCTTTTAGCACAACTAGTTTTTTGCCACCAATCAAATCAACAATTTTATCTGTATTAACCACACCAACATTACCAATTTTACCAGAAACAATATCGGCATAATACCAACTATTCTTAGTACATTGTAATAATATTACAGCATTTTTATTTATTCCTTTCAGAATTTCAAATGTATTTATAGGTATGATTGGCTTTTTGGTAGCTTTACCAAATGCTTTTATCGTAGCCATACCCACTCTGATACCAGTAAAAGAGCCCGGTCCCACTATTGTCACATAACCATCATAATCTTTTATGGTGCTATCGGTATCTAGTAACAATTTTTCTATGTACAAAAACATTCCTTCACTATGTTTAATATTCTCATCTATATCAATAAACATATTTTGTTCGGCATTTTCTGTATCAATTTTAAATACCTTTGCTTTTTTTCTAGTTGTATCTATTCCTAAATATTTCATTTATTACCTACTAATTTCAAATTTTCTTCTATCATCACTTTCAATTGAAATTTTAATATTGATGAATTTACCTTCTAATATATCTTGTATATTTTCTGCCCATTCAATAAAGACTAGACTATTACTATCTCCAGCATATAGATAATCATCCAAGCCAAATTCTAAAGCTTCAGCACTGGACGAAATTCTATACATATCAAAATGATAAATTTTAAATCTTTTGGTCTTGTATTCACGCATAATAGTAAATGTAGGACTAGTAACGGTATCCTTTACACCCAAAGCTTCCAAAACATATTTTGTAAAAGTAGTTTTACCAGCACCCAAATCCCCACTCAAAATTATCTTTTCGCCACCAACTAAAAGTTTTGCAAATTTACTTGCCAATTCTTTAGTTTCTTTTAAATTTTTAACAATAATAGTCTCCATATACAAAATTCCTACTTAAAACTCAAATTATAACAATATAATTATAAAATACAGACAATAATATAATATGAATACCAAAACCACACTATTTAGTAAAATATCAAATTATATTTTTATCTTTTCATTAATCCTAATAATTGGCTTTATATGGATAAATTATTATACCCATAAAATGCTTTATTCACTATATATTGCACTCTCTATAACATCTGTATGCATAATAACAACTCTACCTATCATAGCCACAATAAATAGGAAACACCATAAATCAATTGACGAAAGAACACAAAAAGACAATATCAAAAATCAATTCATTTATGGAAATTTACAATATAATATATCATATCTTCTAGCACTTTTCAATATTTCTACTATTAAACAAATTGATGCATGCCATTATGTAGATAGTGATGATAAAGATATTCTCTTTTTACTAGACAAAGACAAACCATTGGACAACCACATTAAATATTGTAATAACAGAAATATCGTCATATTTACCATTGACCAAAATATTAATTATATTTATCAAAACCATGACATCACAATCTATAATTACGATATTATATACAAAAAAATAGTAGAAATAAATAGCCCACCCAACATCACAATCGATTCACTAAAAACGCATAAATATAGGTATAAAGACATACTCTGCATAGCACTAAACAAAAACAATGCTAAGCAATATTTACACCTAGGACTACTGACTCTGTTTCTCAGTCTCTTTACACTATTTCCGATATATTACATCATAATAGGAACATTTTTATTGCTCCTATCTGTAATTGCGAGATACAATCATAGTTACAATAAATCAGGCATGTAGCAAATGTTTGAATTTAGGTTTCTCTGTTACCTTGTACAGAACTATCTTGCTACCACGCACACATACCACTTCACACATACATTCTGTGGCAACCTGTCCTGCTAGACCATTTAAATCATCTGCTGCGCTTTTTTGAACTTTTACTTTTATCAGCTCGTGTGCAAATAAATTGTCATTGATCTGTTTAATAACATTAGGTGTAAGACCTTCTTTGCCTATAAAAACCAAATCTTTCAAATTGGTACTCAACCCCGACAAAAAGGCTCTTTCTTGTGGTTTTAACATAATTCACTCCTTATTCAAAATATTGCAATTCATAGTCTCCAATACGAATAATATCACCTTCTTGCAAACCTATTTCAAGCAAGGCATCTATTATCCCATCACTTTTAATCCTTTTCTGAAAATATGCATTGGATACCATGTCTTCTAGATTTACCCTTTTCATAATTTCGAATACCAGTTCACCAGTAACTTCGTACAAACCATTAGATACCTTTCGTACACTGAATTCGCGTAAATCTCTTTTATCTATCTCTTCTTCTTCAATTTCTTCTCTCTCTGGCTTAGGCAATCTCTCCAGAGTTTTTACCACACATTCCATCAAATCATCTAGTCCTTCATGAGTATGAGCAGAAATTACAAAAACTTTTGCATTAACATCTAATTTGTCTTTAAAATCATCAATTTTTGCCCTGTCTATTAGCATATCTGCTTTATTAAGAGCAATAATCTGTGGCAAATCTGCTACATGTTTACCATATTTCTCCAATTCGTGATTAATAGCCAGATAATCTTCATAGGCATTTCTTCCTTCGGTCTCAGCAATATCTATCACATGTATTAACAATCTAGTTCTTTCAATATGTCTAAGGAAATCAATACCTAGCCCCATACCCTCACTAGCACCGGAAATTAGACCTGGAATATCCGCCATAACAAAAGATTTGCTATAAGCATTTACCACTGCAATATTAGGCATTAATGTTGTAAAATGATAATTGGCAATCTTAGGTCGTGCATTGCTTACACTAGACAAAAGCGAACTTTTACCTACATTTGGAAAGCCCACCAGACCAACGTCTGCTATGGTTTTCAATTCCAATATTAGTTCATACGATTTTGTTACATTGCCCTGCTCAGCAAAGCGTGGTGCCTGTCTAGTAGGTGTGGAAAAATGTTGATTTCCTCTACCACCTTGACCACCCTTTAATATGATTTTTTCATCATCATAATCAAGCATATCTGCAATAACTTTATTATTCAAAGCATCTCTAATTATTGTCCCTCTAGGCACATATATGATAAGGTCTGCACCATCTTGACCAAATTTATTATTGGCTGAACCGGGAGCACCATCTTCTGCTTTGAATTTCTTTTTATATCTAAAATCCCCTAAATTATCTATATTTTTATTAACTTTAAAGATGATATCTCCACCCTTGCCACCATCGCCACCCGACGGACCACCATTTGGCACATACTTTTCTCTACGAAAAGCAACTATACCATTACCACCATTACCTGCTTTACATTCAATTTTTACTTTATCTAGAAACATTTTTCTCTCCCACCTTTTTTATACAATAATCACACAACTCGCAATCACTACACCGTGGAGACCTAGCCGTACAATAATATCTCCCAAACAGCAACATTAGATGATGCATTTTATTATAATCTTTACCTTGAAAAAACTGCTTTAATACTCTCTCACAGATATCAGGATTTTTAGTTTCGACTAGTCCCAATCTATTCGATACACGCAAAATATGGGTATCTACAGCAAAAGCCTGTTGACCAAAAGCCACTGCTTGTACAACATTGGCAGTTTTATTTCCAACACCAGCTAGACTCACTAGATCGGCATGTTTGGTAGGCACTTGACCACCAAATCTGTCGACTATATCCCTACTAGCATTAATGATATTTTTGGCTTTATTGTGGTAATATGTGCAAGAATGAATATATTTTTCCAGTTCATCGGTAGTCAATTTAGCAAATGCTTCTGGTGTGTGATAAACCGGAAAAAGTTTGCTGGTTATAATATTCACTCTCTTATCTGTACATTGTGCAGAAAGCATAACAGCAACCAGAAGCTCAAAAGGACTATTAAACTGCAATTCCGACTTTGGACTCTCTATGATTGAATCCAAATATTTTTCAATAAAACTAGCCGATAATTTTTTCATATAATTATTATATCACAAATTATCGCCATCTCAAAGTGTAATATCTAAATCCTGCGATAATTTCTGAATATGCCATTTTCGTGTATTTCATACATACCATTAAACGAAGATAATTGAAAACGATTCAGTATAAATCTAGCTACAGTCAGATCTCTATTACTAAAAACTATTGATATTCCACATGCTTTTGATATGTCTCTAGGCGTATCTATTATTTTGCAAAACTTGCCTGATTTACGCATATATGATGCAAATTGCATAGTATGGTTTCTATTACCAAATACTGCTAAAATATTATTCATATTCACTCCACAAAAATTAATTCTATTTCATAATATTTATAATAGAGTATTTTTGTGAAAAGGAGATTATATGATATATCTAGACAATTCATCTACCACCCACTTTAAGCCTCTCTGTGTTAAATGGGCATGCCTACAAGGTTTAGGTAAATATAGTGTCAATCCACATAGATCTGGTAATAATATTGTGACAAAAGCAGAAGAAAAAGTGTACGAATGCAGAGAATTACTAGCCGAGTATGTAGGAACAACGCCCGACAATGTTATATTAACTAGTGGCTGTACCATGTCAATAAATATTGCATTAAATGGAACTATAAAAAAAGATGGCCATATAATAACAACAGTTTTCGAACACAATAGCGTTCTTCGGACTCTGGAGCATCTACACTCTACACACAATATAACCTACACCACATTGGAACCCAATAAGAATGGACAGATAAGCACAAAAGATATCATCAATGCTATTAAACCCAATACATACATGGTCATTATTAATCATGTCAGCAATGTAACTGGTGACACACAAAACATAGATGCTATCGGTAAAATTTGCAAAAAAAACAAATTAATTTTCCTAGTAGACGGAGCACAAAGCATAGGTCATGAAAATATAGATATGCAGAAGATGAATATAAACATGCTAACTATGTCTGGTCATAAAGGTATATTTGCACCACAAGGCATAGGTGCATTACTATTAAACGATGTAAAAGTCACCCCACTCATATATGGTGGTACTGGTACATACAGTGATAAAATAAAACAACCTACAGATATACCAGATGGAATAGAAAGTGGAACTCCAAATATAGTAGGCATATTAGGAATGTTGGCAGGACTAAAATACACAATTAAAAAACAAAAATATATTAATGAAAAAATAAAACAACTAACCGCATATACAAGAGACCAACTAAACAATATTAAAAATCTAAACTTATATTCTCCTATAAATAATGCAGGAATAATATCTTTCACAATAAAAGGAATTGACAGCAGCGAAGTATCAAATATATTAGATGAAAAATATCATATTGCAACAAGGTCTGGTCTACAATGTGCACCACTCATACATAAATATCTCGGAACAACCAAAAACGGACTCACTAGAGTAAGCCTAAATCAAAAAAATAGTAAACAACAAATAGATAAACTAATATATGCAATAAAGGAAATCATCCAAGATATAAATAAAAGGTGAAGCAATAGTCTCCACCTTTTTATTTAATAAGATTTAATTTTCGCAAATCCAACCATCCAAAACCTTCTGCATCACGATTACCAGTAATACGAACACACGAAGATACTAACATATATTTAATCTGATCGGGAGTGTAACTTTCATTGGTGGCAAATAGTAAACTAACAATGCCTACAACCATTGGAGTAGATACACTCGTACCAGACATAGAAGTATAAAATTTTTTACCACGAGAAAATATATTGGTAGATATAATATCTACTCCAGGCAACAACATATCAGGTTTATAATAATCGAAAACAGGTCCACGACTACTAAAATTGGCAACAGCAATATTACCAGAATAAACACTATCGAGAGACCCGACTGTAATAATCTTTCTAGATGTCCCTGGCGACATAATTGTCCTAGGTAATGGTCCACTATTACCAGCAGCAGCCACCACTACAATACCATTATCCCATAGTATTTCTGCTGCATTAGATAAAGGATCGGCATACCCATCATTCAGACTACCAAAACTCATACATACTACTTTTATATTGTACGAGTCTCTATTATTTAGCACCCACTGTATTGCTTCTAGTATTTTTGATGTAGTTGTTTCTCCATTCTTATCTAATGCCTTTATGACAATTATATGTGAATTATTGTCAAAACCACTATATTTATTGGTAATACTATTCGCACTTATTACACCTGTAATAAAAGTACCATGTCCATTATCATCATACATAACATCACGATTATTAATCAAATCAACAAACTTTATAATACGATTATGCCCTAGACAAAAATCAATATGTGGATATACTCCAGTATCAATAACAACACAGGTATGAGCCTCATTGTTTTTAAACATTGTATAGACATCATCATAACCAATAAATTTTTTTGACTCATACACCATGCTTTTTACTATTGCATCAGATGATATATATTCTATATTTTCATTCATAGCTAGGTTAAATATTTCTTTTTTATTTAGTCTAGCAAAAGCGCAATTTAGTGATGGCATGATATATTTACTAGAACAGCTCAGGCTTCTATTTATGCAATTAATATTTTTACTCAAGACTATTACATTTATTTTTTCATTGTATGACTGAATACTTATTTTTTCTAATAGTCGTTTATCAATTTTGTTATTATACATTTTGTACCAACTGCAATAATCTATTTAATTCATTTTTTTGTGCATCGTTTAAATATGGTACTATCGTTTTTTTCAGATTTTCTAATTCGTTGCTATTCAATTCCCCATTTTTCTTTTTTTCTATGGTCACTCTAATAAATTCATTCATTAATTCATTACTGTTATATGTACTATATTTTTCCAGCATTTCATTTAGATTGTTAGAATGTTGACTAACTGATATTTCACTACTTTGTATTTTCTCATTATCTTTATTTGAATTACATGCATTCACATAATCACTTAGTTTCATCTCATCCCCCTTATTCCATTATATGTATTCGATTTTCTTTGTGATTACATATGGCACATATATTATTAAATCTGCATATAAAATATACAAATAGATTTTGGAAGGAATTATGAGTCAGACAACCGACACTAGATTTGAGAATAATAACATACCAAAGGAGATCATGAATCAATATCCCTATGGTCAATTTCCCATAAAATACACCAAATCTGGTCAAGAAAAAATTAGGATTCAATCTGAGCATAGGTATGAAAATACCACCGAGCCACAAATGACAAACTCGCAAAACTCTGATATTGATTCAATATTACCACTAATTCAAATCCTTACACAGAAAGAAAAAAAACCAAATGATATGATGAAGATAATGTCGAAATTATTATTCAAAGACAATCCACAGATGGAAAAAATTTTTTCTTTATTCTCTAATAACATCAAAAAACAAAACATAGACAATACAGAGAATTTCCCCAATACGCATAAATATGATATAGAAAAACTAAAAAGAGTCGATAAATAATCGACTCTTTATTAATCAAATTCATGATTTTCTTCTTCAGTCAAAGTTCCATAATTCAGATATTTTTTATTATATCCAAAGGCCTTGGCTATATCTTCGCTCTCCACCATAATAATAGCAGTTGCATTATTCATCTTTATCAATTCTTTGAGCATTTTTACCACTCTTTTCTTTTCATCTTCGGAAAGTCTGGTAAATATATCATCAACAAACAGTACGTCTAAATTTCTAACTGATAGCCTTGCTATTGCAACTCGTATTCTCTCATAAATACTCAATTCTCTACATTTCTTGTTTTTAATAAAATCCAAACCATAACCCACCAATGCATTATTGACTTTTGCATTCATAAAAACTGGATCATTTTTTCTAATTTTCAATACATACTCTATATTTTGTTTTACCGATTTATTCTCCAGAAAAGATGGCATATCGGGCAAATATCCTAGAGAAATATCATTCTCAAAGTCAACTTTATCTATGCTAATATTTTTATAAAAAATTTCACCTTTTGCGATAGATTCTAGACCAACCAATGTCCTAAGCATTGCTGTACGTCCACTTTCTTTACCACCCACAATTACCATTTTATCGCCCGGTTGCATTTCAAATGAAATATCATTCAACGTATAAAACTCTTTGGTAAATGCTACATACAAATGATTTACTTTTATCATATCTCTCACTCACTTTTATTTAGTTTACTAGATAATAAGTTTTTTTTCAAGTAATTGATATTTTTTTGTAATAATAATGATAAAAATTTGATTTTTTTATATAAGTATTATAGACTAAAAAGGAAAATCAATTAGGAGACAAAATAATGATACATTTCGGAACAAGCGGCTTTAGAGCAATAATTGGCGATGAATTTACAAAAGAAAACGTACAAAAAATAGCCTATGCTCTAGCAAAAATAATGAAACAAGATAAAAATAATAAGCCAATAGTAATTGGTTACGATAAAAGATTTATGGGTAGACAATTTGCTATATGGTTTGCAGAAGTAATGGCTAACCAAAAAATACCTAGCTATGTCTACACCACCACCATTTCTTCCCCTGCAGTCATGTATGCAGCGATGGTAGAAGACTTTGCATACGGTGTAATAATTACTGCTAGTCACAATCCATATCAATATAGTGGCATTAAAATATGTGTGCATGGTGGTCAAGATGCGCAACCAGAATTAACTGAAAAATTAGAAAAAATAGCCAATAGTGCTAAAAATGTAAAGGCTCTAAACTACGAACAAGCACAAAAAGAAAAACTAATAGTAGATTACGATAATAATAAAGAATACCTAAAAGGTATACAGAAATTTATATCTAAAGATATAAAGAATAATAAATTAAAAGTAATCTTCAATGCTATGCATGGAACTACTGCTGAACATATTGGAGAATTGGCAAAAGCATACAAATTACAACAATTCACATTGCTCAATAGTGATACAGATCCATATTTTGGATACTCCCTACCATGCCCAAATGAAGAAACACTCACAGACTTTAAATCAATGGTAGTCAAAGGTCATTATAGTATAGGAGTAGCCAGTGATGGCGATGGCGATAGACTAGGCGTTATTACAGAAAAAGGTGATTATCTAGACTACAATATAGTGATGGCAATTATTTATTACTATCTAATAAAGTATAGAAAATTAAAAGGCGACGTAGTAAAAAATGTTGCAACTAGCAATATTTTAGATATGTTGGCAGAAAAATTTGGTTACAAATGCCACACCGTCCCTGTAGGATTCAAATATACATCATCTAAAATGAAAGAAACTAATGCAATATTCGGTGGAGAACAATCTGGTGGACTAACAATGAAAGGTTATATACCTAGCAAAGACGGATTATTTGCAATGTCCCTACTACTAGATGCAATGGCAACTATTAAAAAACCATTAACTAAAATTGTAGAAGAAGTAAAAGATTTCGCAGGTTACATCTCATCATACAGAAGTGTTGATTTGAAAGTCAAAAATAAAGCAAAATTAATCAAAACCCTAAATAAAATCACACCACAATTCTCATACAAACCTGAACATATAGATAAAATGGAAGGCTGGAAATATATATTTGAAGATGGCTCTTGGATTTTAATTAGATTTTCTGGTACTGAAGACCTACTAAAAGTATATATGGAATTCCCAACAGAAATCGAATGTGAAAGAAATATGAAATACATACATTCATTCCTAAATAAATATGACAATTAATATTATGCAAACAATAAAAAACACACCTAATTTGGTGTGTTTTTTAATTATTATTAGGATGGCAAATAACTAGTAAAGTGAATCTTGCCTAAGAATAGAAAGTATGCCGATTCGGTATCTGCACGATACTTCTCATTGACACTAGGATAATATTGATACCCTTCACGAGATTGAACATTATACCCTTCATATTCAAGTGTAATACCAGATATCTCTCCAGATATTTCTCCAGATGCAATAAATTTGAAAGGCTTGGAAATAATTGGATTGAGATAAACTGTACATGAACCACCTTCACCAATTTTTACTTGGTGTTGGAATGTTGTTTCTGGTGTTAATCCTGTTTTTACTTCTCTAAAAGTTACAGAAACCTTTGATCTACCCGTAGTCTGCAAAAGCAACTTATTGATATTAATGTCTGCGTCAACACTACCAGTTATATTATTAATTTTGGTATAATATCCGTCTACATAATCACCCTTATCGATTACTTTTATATCACCCTTTTCACTAATGAAAATACCATTACTTTTGTATTCATTAACTGTGATACCACCAAACTTGGTTGTAACGCTAATATCAGATAAAGCATGCTCAACCTTTATATTACCATGCACACTTTTTAATACTGTATAATGATTTGTTGTACCAATATTTATACCACCATAAGTAGTAACAATACCAGTTTTACCATAGATATTCTGGATATTTACGCTACAATTATCTGTAACTATAGTATTTTCAGCTGCTGCATTTGATTGTAATGTTTTCAAATTAATATAGCCATTATCCGAAATAAACTTTAGTCCCGACATTCCACAATTGATGTCTTCTGCATCGAATCTAACATCGCTACCCCTGACATCTATTGGAGCATTAACATTTTTAAACTTGAAATATCCGTCGCCTGCTATCATTTGTATAGTACTGCTTACATTCAATGTAGTGATAGATGACAAGTCAAATTTGCCAGACTGTGTGGACATATTTAGAGAATTAATAGATAATACCCCACTCTCATCTGCCATGCCAATTAATATCAGATTGCCAGACACAGTATCAATAGTAATATTATTAACTTTGAGTTTAACTTTATCCGTACCTAATGTTACCTTACCCGATGTGGTCCTAACTGTTACATCAATTTTTTTATTAGCAGGAACTTTTACCTCAACACAACTATCCGAATATGATATTAGTCCATTAGGTTCGGTCATATTAAGACCAATAATTAATTTATTAGATTTAACCTCAACATTGGTAATAACTCTGTATTGCGTAATATCAAATGCCAGACCAAATATATTTAGTTTGGTACTATATTTAACATCTGTTATTTCTTCATCTGGTACAATCTTCAGACCAATTTTATTCGAACTTAAATTAATTTCGATATCTGAATATCCAGAATAATCACTGAGCTGTATAGTCTCTGGCTCGGTAGTCTTTTGATAATGAACACAACTCATACCGAATACCCTAACATTTGGTGCAAAATACATTATGGCAAATACTATAAAGCATAAACCCAACAATATAGCGAGTACTATACCAATATAAATCAGCAAACCTTTTAATGCTTTCATTTCACTCTCACACAGTTTTTTATTTATTTTATAAATAAATTATATACTATAAGTGCTATATTAGGCAAATATTTTAATCAAAAAGAAAAGGTAGTAATGTAAAAATACTACCTTATACTTTTATTCTAATATTGCTTTTATCCTTCTAACACCACTAGAAGATGCTTCTTCTTTTTTAATTACAAACTTACCAAGAACCCCTGTATGCTCTACGTGTGGACCTGTACAAATTTCTTTGGACACATCACCAATAGTATATACCGAGACATTATCTGGATATCTATCCAAAAATTGATGTTCAGCACCTATTTCTACTGCGTGAGTTTTGGTCATTTCTTCTCTGGTTACCTTTAGATCTTGAGCAATCCACTCATTAACCAGACTCTCTGCATCTTTTATTTCTTGTTCGGATAATTTATGATCACAAGCAAAATCAAAACGTAATCTTTCTGATGTAATATTAGATCCCATCTGATGTGATGTCTCTCCAATTACACGTTTTAATGCAGCATTCAATAGGTGTGTAGCCGTGTGGTATTTAGTTTCCATTTCTCCCGTACCAGCGAGACCACTTTTAAATGCACCACTACTAGTAGTTCTAGCCAACTCTTGATGTTCTTTAAACGCCTGATTAAAGCCGTCAATGTCTACTCCATAACCCTTTTCATTAGCAATTTCTATAGTCATTTCAATTGGGAAACCAAAGGTATCATAGAGTCTAAATGCTGCTTTACCACTAATAATTGTGTCGCTCTCAGATGGCTTAAAATTAGGATTTTGACTAGATAAAAATTCAATTTTACGATTGATGCCATTAATTACTTTTTCAAATTCTTTTAAACCCAATTCAATAGTTTTGTTGAATTTTTCGACTTCTTTATCAATCTCAGAAATAATATAGGCTTCCTTTTCAAATAAGAAAGGATAGGCTTCGTCATAAACTTTCTCTATAAATATTTTTGCTATACTAGATAACTCAATAGTATCAAGACCAATCTTTTTGGCATGTCTAATTGCCCTACGCAATAGTCTACGCAATATATACCCAGCACCAACATTACTAGGCACAATACCATTACGATCACCAATAAGCATGAGAGACGTTCTCATATGGTCGGCGATAATTCTGATAGATCTAGTCGAATCATCACTAGCCCCATACTGTACTCCAGATTTTTCACAGATGTATTTGATAACATCTCTAAATAAATCTGTATCATATACACTCTGCAGATTATTCAAAAATACTAGCAATCTCTCTAGTCCAAAACCAGTATCGACATTCTTGTTTTGTAGTGGAATATATCCATCAGATGTCTTTTCATACTGCATATAAACATCATTGCCAATCTCAAAAAATCTACCACATTTACAGCCAATATCACACTTTGCAGAGCACTTGTTTTCTCTGATTGGATAGAACCATTCATTATCGGGACCACATGGTGTACCAGTAGTACCTGCCAATTCCCACCAATTATCTTCTTTAGGTAAAAAATAAATATTCTCGCGTTTGATGCCCAGGCTCTCTAAAAGACTAGCAGTCTCTGTATCTTTAGGCACAGTAGCATCACCCTCGAATACCGTTGCACAAATTTTGTTTGGATCTAATCCAAAAACTTTGGTCAATAATTCAAATGTCCAAGCAGTCTTTTCTTTTTTGAAATAATCACCTAAAGACCAATTCCCCATCATCTCAAAGAAAGTACAGTGGCACTCATCACCTATTGACTCTATATCATTTGTACGCACACACCCCTGAACATTACACAATCTAGTACCCATAGGATGCTTTTTACCCAAAAGATATGGCATAAGTGGTTGCATACCAGCCACATTAAACATAACACCTGTAGTACCATCACCAATAAGAGACACAGCACCAATATCTACATGTCCTTTACTTTTATAAAAATTCAACCATTCTTCTCTCAATTCTTTAGAAGTATATGACTTCATATCATCACCTAGCCTATATTATAATATCAAATAATATATTAACATATAACACGCATTTTATCAACTAGAAATATTGAGATGAAGTCCAAAAATTATATTTGAATTTTTCTTTCTTTATGGCTAGCAAAAACCATACATGCTAGTATTAACGAAGACTGAACTCCCACAAATAAAATAAGTGCTAGTCCCGTCTGAACGGACAAAGACTGAATGTCGTGAATTGGATCAAAAGCAATTATGTCTAAAAGGACCCCCACCAATAATTGAGTAATGGAATTAGCAATATTACCAGAGAATGTCAAAGCCCCACTAAATGTTGCAACCATATTTGAATTATTACCCGACATTATCTCGTCACCATACATAGATGTAGGAAGTGAATAGAGAGAGCCACTACCCACACCACATGCAAAAATAGATACAAGCATTAAATAGTAAGAAGACTCTTCAAGCTCCACTCTAAATAAATAAACCACTATCACTAGAAATACAGAAATAATTGTAAACACTATTCCAAATATGAGAGCAGATTTTTTATTAAACTTACTACTAATCCATATCCATAGTGGCTGACTAATAATAGTGCCTAACATTAAAGACAAAAGAAGAATGGTAATCTGACTAGAAGTATAAAACATAGCATAAGTAAAAAAATGCAAACCCACACTACACAAAAACACTGTGGCAACACTAGTAAGTATATATCCAATCATCAATCTCCTAACACGATTATTTTTTACCACAGCCGAAAAACTTTTCAATATTTTCAAAATACTAAACTTTTTGTAATTTGTGTTTTTGACACTTTCATGTGAATTTCTGGCACAAAGCGTACATATAATGCCAAATATAAAGCATATTGCACTAGATACTAAAGCAATCCAAACATAGCCTTTTGGATTTAATTGACCTACAGGATATTCATTTGTATCGGGCAAAAAAATAAAAAATAATATACTAGGTATTACAACCCCCAATAAATAAAAGATAGAACTAACAGCATTAATAGAAGTCCTATCACTATATGATGATGCAAGTTCATTACCCAGTGCAGTATATGGTGTAGAAAACATCGTATTGAAAGTCTCTACAATCAATAGTGCAATCAGTATCCATACAATTTTCAATACCACATGAATATCATTGGGTACACACCATAGAAGTATATTGCTAATACTCATCCCAATAACTGCTATCAACATGTAACTATTACGTCTACCTAATTTTCCTATTGGTCGAGTATCACTCAAATATCCTACTATTGTATCGCTCAATCCGTCCCAAAGTGTACTAATAGATACTATTATTCCCACAATGGTACCATGCAAATGCAATACAGATGTGGCAAAAAACATAAAGAAATTAGACATGGTTTGACTAATTACACTGTACGATAACCCACCAAAACCATAAAAGATTTTTTTCACTCACAATCCCCTTTTTCTAATTCTTTACATACTACAATTATATATACTAATATCTAAAGATAAAAAAACACCTGCTCTACACAGGTGTAATATATTATTCAAAAATATCTAATAATTCATCATCAATAGATTTGGGAGTGGGCTCTACTTTCACTTCTACGGTGTCTTCAACCGATTCTGCACTTGGTTGCTCTTCTGGCATATCAAATGGTATTTCACTTGCTGGTACATTACCATCTTCATCTAGTGGCTTTGCAATTATCTCGGACTTTGGCTCACCATTAGAATCTGTAGATTTTTGCTCTGGCATACTAGCCATTAATGATTGTTCATTGGCATCTTTCTCTAGATTTAAGAATGATGTAATACTGCCTACCCATTTGGTTTTAATTGTTGCTGTTTTACCAGATCTGTTTTTCTCTATGATAAGCTCGGCTATGTCTTTTTCTCTTTGATTCTCTGGTATATCATTATACATATCAGACCTATATATGAATATAACCATATCAGCATCTTGCTCAATAGATCCAGACTCTCTCAAATCACTAAGCAATGGTCTATGATCTTTTCTACCCTCACTCTGTCTGGATAATTGTGATAGCAAAATAATAGGTACTTCTAGTTCTCTAGCCGCCATCTTTAGATTTCTAGTGATTTCACTTATTTCTTGTGTTCTATTTTTATCACCTTTATCATTGGCACCCATTAATTGCAGATAGTCTATCATTACACAGTCTAGACCTTTCTCTCTTTTCAGTTTTCTACATTTATTGAGAATATCTATAGGTGTTTTAGAGAAACCCTCATCTATATAAATATTTGCTTCTTTGAATTTTTGACTAGCACTCAGTATTGATGTCCACTCTTTATCATTCATTTCACCATGTAATGCCCTGGTCATATCTACATATGCCAGACTACATATTGATCTAGAAGCAATCTCTTCTTTACTCATTTCTAGTGAGAAAATAGCGCATTTTTTACCACATTTCACAGCAGCATGATTGATAATATTCATACCCAAAGATGTTTTACCACAACCTGGTCTAGCCGCTATCAAAATAAGTGCACCTTTTTGGAATCCATTAGTGATTTTATCCAGTCCATATATACCACTAGGCACTCCCATGATAACGCCTTTATTACTCTGTAATAATTCAAAATTGGAAATAGCATTATTCACAGCAACACTAATGTGTGTCAGTCCACCACGTTCATCTTTTTCACCTATCTGGAATATATTCTGCTCGGCAAAATCTAATGCATCTACTCTACTCACATCTTCATAACATTTGCTAACAATATCTTGTCCAGCACCTATCAATTGACGTAGAACACTATTATTTTTAACTATCTCTACATAATGAGCATAATTGCTAGCACTAGGAATGACATTAGTAAGTGTAGATAGATAATCCACTCCACCAACACTATCTAGAAGTCCACTTTGTTCTAGATTTGATGTGACTGTTACAAAATCTGTAGGAACATTAGAACAATACAATTTAAACATTGCAGCAAAAATAATTTTATGAGTCTGAGAATAAAAGTCATCTTCTTTTAGAGTACTCATAATATTAAAACTAGCATCTTGATCTATAAAAGCACAGCCCAAAACACATTGTTCTGCCTCTATACTATGTGGCAAAACTCTAGCAGCAATATTAGTTTTATTGGTTTTTTTGGTAGGCATAATTATTTCCTTCTTTTAATACTTATATTTTTCTTTTGCGTTCCTTTACTTTTTTTAGCCTTATCATTAGGTGGCACTGGATTGACATCTTCTGTAGTCACTGTGTCATTTTCTGTTTCTTTTTCTTCAACTTCAATTACAATATCATTTTTATTTTTTTTGCTATCAGCCTTAGCTTGTCTTTTCTTTTTATAACTTTCTTCTAGAATTGCCTGTGACCTAGCCCTGACATATTCTCTTTCTCTACGTTTTTTCTCTAATTTTGCATCATTTTTTGCAAATATACTATTTGCTATATGACTACCTATGATTACACAAACCAATAGGACTGCTGTATCAATGAGTATTACAAGCCATTCTCTACCTAAAGATGGACCTACATAAACATTGAATAGTACAATTGGTACAAAAGAAATTAGGAATATAAGTCCATATTTTATAAAAATACGTTTCCATTTTCTTTTATCGAAATAATACTCACTACCCATTATTCTCAACATCCTGTTTGGTTATTTTCACAACAATTTGATTCTGCGCATGTGTTTTGATGTAAACAAACAACGCTACTACCACAATAGCAGATATAACTATTGCTAATACATACCAACTAACTGCACGTGGAGCAACCTTATAAATACTCATCTGGTAACCTTCACCACAATCGGTCAGATCCCAAGATAACATTGTTAGATCACCCACATGGTCTTCATAGGTGGCATTACTATATATCCTGTCATCAGGATAAACAAATACTTGTGACATTTCAATGTCATCTAGTGAATATTTGGTGATATTCTTATATTTTTGCACATAATCAGTATTGATACCTTCAATAGAATATCCATTATCTCTAATCTTACCAATTATTCCCGCATCATTTACCACGGAATACTTATACAAGAAAAGTCCAATATTTTCTTTTTCAAATTCACCATTAATAATCTTGGTAATAAATGGACCAATATCTTCCATAGCACGATTGTACTCACAATCTTTGATATCAATTAGCCCATAGAAAATAGCGAAGCAATCCCAATTTGCAAATTGAACCAATACACTCAATTCATTTCTTTTTACAAATGTATATTCGCAATAAACACCCTTTTCCAACATCTCATGTAATTCAGGATAAGGTGCAAAAGAATCAACCCACATGCCTACATGTTGTCTGAATCTAATAAAGTCGTTATTTATTTCGGCAGTAACCGTCTCCAAACTCACATTATGTTTATTAAGTTTGGCTTCGTCTAAGACCACAACCAATTTATCGGTGATTACTTCATAATCATCGACAGTGCGTAAAAACTCGACTTGTGCACAGCCACAAAAACAACAAATTGACATCAGTAATAACATAATACAAGCCAAAAATTTCTTACTCAAAGCTGTAATCTCCTTAATTAATCTCTATTATTTTATCAAATAAAATAATATTTTACAATAGAATATGCTTAAAATCTGATGTTTAACAATAATAAACTCTCCACAAAGTCGAAAAATTATTTGCTAAAAAAATATAGGTATACTATAATATTTGTATGGAATTGATACAAGTAGCAAATTTTTTGAATGGTAGATTTCTTCTATCAAATATAAAAAGTGATAAAAATCAAATACTTAAGGGACAAATGCTATCTAGTTATTCAGTTGGTTCACTTGGTAGCGTATATAATGAAAAGGTATATTATGATACCGAAGACTTTTTCTTTGCAGAGAAAGGAATAAACATTTATACAGTTAATATCAATGGCGATAATAAAGAACTAATAATTAGATATGATAGCGAACAAGTAACTAGAATAGAGTTTTTGAAAAATATTCCTAATTTCTTTAAAATGAAAATTGGAAAGAAAGAAGGCATAGAAAACTATTACGATAGTATCAGCGAAGCAATATATAAAGTTTACCCTACTGGCCTAAACGTAGACATTGAAGAATATTTACGTAAATGTAAGCCACAGGTAAAAGTTTTCAAAAAAAGAGACTCTTATAGAGTGGTAAACAATACTGGACTAAAAATGACAATATCTTTTGATATAGCAGAATATTCCAAATCCACATCGCATCATAAAGTTTCTCAGCCTACACTAGATATCGTTTGTGAAGCATACAGAGACAGAGATGACTTTAAAAAATTCATGCATGATATAGTATTGGAAAATCCAAAATTAATCAAAATAGAATCAAACGAACTCACTGTGGCTAGAAAAAATCTTGAATAGAAAATAAAAAAGAGTGTTAGGCAACACTCTTTTTCTTTTAAAAATCCCTATAAGTTATAGGCGACTCTTCCTTGCGAACTTCATTATCCTGTAGATGATCTACCAGTATTCGTCTGGTTTTTTCTTCAATAAAAGGTGATGCTACACCACTCGCTATAGATAAAAGTCCTGCCACAATGAAACAAGATACTATTGGAAATACCAATCCAAACACGCAAGCAAAGCACGTAGATAGTGAATACATATTGATTCTATTAATAACACAAGTAGTACCACGACCTACTAGTTTGGTCTTGGTAAGCATCCTATTGTACATAAATATAAATGCAAAAGCATAGCAAATACCAAGTAGTATGCAAAGTAGATAAAATGCCCACAAAAACTCGCTTTTTATGAATATCATAGATACACCGATAATACCCACGAATATGCCACAAACCATTGCTACCCATGTCAAATCTTTTCTAGCATCTATAATCCCAGCGACATAACAGCCCAATCCATATGCCCCATCAAATAATGCTGTAGCGATAGCCGCATCGGTAAATCTACCAGTCAAGACGAAAGTCAATAAAGGAATAAGAACATATATAGCATTCACACTCTCTTGCAAGAAATAGAAAATTAAATACAGAAACTGCATTTTCCTAGAAACTTGATTGGCCACAACAGAATTATGACTAGTCTCTTTCAGAGAAATATGTGCATATGTAGAATACTCTTGATTTAGATTGCCATCCTTTTTGTGTGTAATATAGTATATGAGTAATGGCAAAGCCCCTATAATATATAGTATTATTGATATAATGACGAGTATGTATGCATCTATATAATCTAGAGCAATACCACCCACGATTGTACCTAGAATAAGTGCGAATTGATCCAGTAGTTTTGTTAATGCTAATTGCCTACCAGTACCCGACTTTCTAGTAGCATTAATATACGAAAAAAGGACTTCATTAGGAATGTTTTTAAATGTGTAACTAAGTGAAAAAGCAATACCTATACCCACTACACACAAATATGGATTGTGAGCAACATACAATAACAATACTTGATAAACAATAATTGGTATTACCCTTAAAAACAAAAATAATTGTGGTTTTTTTATCAACCAATTTTTAAGAATTACATTAAAAATAAAACTAATAAGAAACTCTAAAATAATAGTAAGCACTGCTAATTGCATCTTACTATCAGTAGCGTATTTATAAACTATAGCAGGGATAAAACCACCCACCAATTTGGTAGAAAAATTAGCCATAACCCTATTAAAATTAAGCAATTTGCCTTCCATAATACTTACCTATACCTACATTTTAACACATAACAACTTTTAGTCAAACAAATAAAATTGATAGTTTACCCAAAATCGTTTTTAAAAAAATATTAACTATGTTAATATATACTCGAATATAGAGAAAATGGAAAGAATATGAATCAATTAAAACTACTCAATTTTCACAAAATGCTTGCGAATTTCGCCAACAATCTAGTTGGTGCTTTTATTCCACTCATAATATATCAAGCAACGAATAATATTTTGTATTCAATCAGTTATTGCGTTGGATACAATATACTGAGACTTATTACTACTTTTATTATTCGTCCCCTATACAATAAATACCCACAATTACTATTACTAATACGAATAATACCAATTACTATTGGCAACTTATTTATATTTGTAATAGATGCCAATTTACTTCTAGGTGTAATAGGTGTAACATTCTTTTTAGCCATAGATAATGCTGTTAATAACCTATCTAAAGAAATCATATTTAATTATGCATCACTTACAAAAAGCGAAGGCAATAATTCTATAGGTGTTACAAGACTATTTGAACAAATTGGAATAATTATAGCATTGGTAGTCGGCGGTTATCTGCTCGACCTAAATAAAACCATAGTTCTCATAATGTCACTAACAATATATGCTATCAGTGTAATACCTTTAGTAATGTATTACATCAAATCTAAAAATCAAAAAACATTCAATAAAGATGCTACTTCAAATGCAATAATAACAAATGAAAAAAGCGATATTACCGCCAAAGAAAGCAAAAAACTTACAAAAAAATTACTATTAACGTATGGCATTGTGTATTTCTCATTCGCTTTTACAGACCTACTAACCACCACATTTAGCCTTTTCGTATTTATTCAAAATGGCGAATTTGCTACGGCAGGTATATTAAATGCTGTATTTAATTCATTCTATGCAGTTGGTTTCTATGTAGCCGGCATTATCAATGAAAAGAAAGATACAACAATAATAGTCTCAATATTCTGCGTTTTAATTGGAATATGCTCTATGTCACTACCATTTATTAATGTTGTAACACAATTTATACTGGTTTGCATTATATATGGAATTATTGGTTTCACATATCCATTCATTTCATTATTTGTTCTAGACAGAATGTTGATCAAATCAAGAATAATGGCATGTTCCAATTCTGCCCTATTCACTAGGGAGACCAGTTGCGTATTCGCATATTGTATAGGTTACTCGTTAGGTTTCTTTGGGCTAATTGCTATATTTATATCTATATGCATAACTATGAGTGCTTCTAGTCTAATTATTCCATACGGAGAAGAAAAAAGCAGACAAAATCTAGTGGACTACCTACAAAATAATGAAATACAAAATCGTGGACGAAGATCAGTAGCGAAAGAAGAAGAATAGCAAGGACTACCCTGCTATTTTTTTTGCATTAACATCAAATTTTTAAAAAAATTAACAAAAAATTAAAAAAATTTTTAAATATTTTTTATACAAAACAGCCTTATTTTGTTTGACAAAATACAATAATTATGATGCAAAATTTAGAAAACGTCATATTTTTAAAAATAAATTTTTGTTATTTTTTGCCTAAAAATAGCCATTATTTTTTGACAAATAAAAAATTTTTAAAAAGGTATTGACAATGGTATTTTTCGGTGCTACACTATAGGTGCATTTTAAAGAACTTAAAATGTTTTTCCATTTTTCATTCTACCTATATACATATATTTAGGTAAAGGATAAGGGTGCGACTCCCTTATCTTTTTTTTCAAAAATTACAAAACGACACCTCAACATAATATAAAAAAAGCACCCATCACATTGATGGGCGTTTTTTTATTTCAAAACTTCAATTAGACCGTAGTTGTCATCATTTCTTTTGTATAGTACATTAATCTCCCCTGTTTCGCCATTTAGGAATACATAGAAATTGTGACCAACTGCTTCCATATATGCCTGAGCATCTTCTACGGAGATAGCTTCCAAAGTAAATGATTTATTTTTAACAATCTTTGCTTTGCTAGGTTCTGGCATATCTTTGATATATTCTAGAGTCTCATCGACTACTTTTTCAGCAAATTTATTACGATACTTTTTATTATTTTTGAGTATTTGTTTTTCTAGTTTAGGAAGTGCCATATCTATATTATTATACATATTATCCGATGATACTTCACTTCTGATAAACAAGCCTTTACTATTAATCGTAATCTCTAATTTGCATGTGTCATTCTGTTCCAAGCATGCCACTTTTACATCAACATCTCTAGTGAAATATTTGTCTAATTTAGATAATTTTTTTTCTACGATATCTTTAAATTTATCGGAGATTTTGTAGTTCTTTGATACATATTTTATTTCCATAATACTCTCCTTCAGCATATATCATGCTTCATTTTAATTGTAGCAAACAAAATTGTTTTTCACAAATAAAATTATATTAGTTTTCTTTTTGTGTTATCTTAAAGCCCAGTTTTCCGTCTTTGCAAGAAATAATAATGGTAGAACCATTAGGAATATTACCTTCTAGGAATTGCTCGGCAAGTTTATCTTCTATCTCTTGCTCAATGAGTCTACGCAAAGGTCTAGCGCCATATTCACTATCATAACCTTTATCTATCAAGTACTTAAGGGCACTCTCGGTAACCTTCAGATTTGCTCCCTGATTATTTAGTCTTTTATTAAGATTACTGATAAACAACTTGGCAATTTTGGTTAATTGTTCAAAGTTCAAAGGATGAAAGACTGTTACTACATCTATTCTATTGATAAATTCTGGTTTAAAATGTTTTTTCAGTGCATTGGTAAGTATTGTCTTGATTTCTTCATAATCTAGCCCTTTGTCGTCACCATTGTCTACACCAAATCCTAGACCACCTTTCTTTTTAGGCAATTCACTTACACCTACATTAGAAGTAAATATAATAATTGTATTTTTGAAAGATACCGTCCTACCCTGACTATCGGTGAGTCGACCATCATCCAATACCTGCAATAGCAGATTGAATACATCTGGATGAGCTTTTTCGACTTCATCAAATAGCACTACAGAATATGGTTTATGTCTAACTTTTTCTGTTAATTGACCACCCTCATCAAAGCCAACATATCCTGGAGGAGAACCTATCAATTTGCTCACACTGTGCTTCTCCATGTATTCGCTCATATCTAGTCTAATAACAGCATTTTCATCATCAAACATCGCCTCAGCCAAAGCCTTGCAAAGTTCCGTTTTACCTACACCGGTTTGACCTAAGAACATAAAACTACCTATAGGTCTATTATTATCTTTCAATCCAATTCTTGCACGTCTAATTGCCTTACTAACAGCAACAACTGCTTCATCCTGTCCAATGACTCTCTTGTGAAGTATGTCTTCTAGATTGAGTAGCCTTTGTTTTTCATTCTCGGTAATTTTATTCACAGGAATTTTGGTCCAAGCAGATATTACATTACATATATCATCTTTAGTAATTACCAAATCACCAGATGTATTGAAATTGGTTTGCAATTCTTTCAATTTGTCTTGTGCTTTATTGATTTTATCCCTATATTCACTGGCTTTTTCAAAATTCTCTGCAAATAGTGCTTCCTTCTTTTCGGCCTCAAATCTAGAGATATCTTCTTCTAGAGCCGTAATTTCTTCTGGCTTCTTTTTACCTACAATCTTTGCTTTACTACTAGCCTCATCTATTAGGTCAATAGCCTTGTCTGGCAAACTCCTATCCATGATATACCTATCACTTAGAGATGCAGCAGCCACTATCGCTTCATCAGAGATTTTTACTTTATGGAAAACTTCAAAACTATCTTTGAGTCCACGCAAAATCTCTATAGTCTGCTGAACTGTAGGTGGATTTATCATTACAGGTTGAAATCTACGTTCTAGTGCTTTATCTTTCTCAATGTATTTTTTATATTCTTCGGTAGTCGTTGCACCAATTGTCTGGAATTCTCCCCTAGCTAGATATGGCTTTAACATGTCTGCAGGATTGACTTCGCCTTTATCGCCACCCACTTGTACTAATGTATGAATCTCATCAATAAATACAATGATATCTTTATTATTACAAATGAATTCTATGAGCTGTTTTAATCTCTCTTCCAATTCACCACGATATTTGGTGCCAGCCATCAGACCACCCAATTCTAGTGAAAAGATAGTTTTATTTTTCAGAATGTCAGGAACTTCTCCATTAACAATAGCTAAAGCTAGACCATCTACAACGGCACTTTTACCTACACCCGCCTCACCAATAAGTACTGGATTATTCTTATTCTTTCTACACAGTATCTCAATAGTTCTAGCTATCTCATCTTTTCTACCAATGATAGGATCAATTTTGCCTGCTCTAGCCTTTTCCGTCAAATCTCTACCCATAGACTTAATGAAATCTGGTAGTTCACCTGGTGCAGAAGTATAATTGGTCTGAGTATTCATACCTGGATTTTGATAATTTGAATTAGGATAACCACCAAACTGAGTATTGTAATTAGTGTACACATTATTCTGTCCCATGCCACTATTAAAAGCCTGAGACTTGAGTACCTGCAATACAGAATTACGTATATCATTAATATTAACACGATAATTATGTTTCATTATATTGCAAGCATTATAATTATCTCCCATTAGTAATGCAATTAGCAGATGTTCTGTACCCACAAAGTCATGACCTATCTGAGTAGCAAATTGTGTAGCAATAGATATTACTTCCTTACAGTCGAGAGATATATCAACATTATCGGATATTATTGTACTATTTCCCCTAAACATTTTGCCAAAAAGTGTCTCTAGATTGTCAGAAGTTATACCATAAGAAGACAAAATCTTGGATGCCATACTATCTTTGATTCTAGCAAGACCGTACAAAACATGTTCTGTGTCTATAGCATAACTACCGAATTGTAATGCAATACTACCTGCATATTGTAATGCTTCATCAGCATTCTCTGTAAATCTAATATTCGCCATATTATTTATCTCCTTTTAGTTTATCTATTTCTTTTTTTAATTGTGCTGCAGTCTCATAGTCTTCTTTTGCCACAGCATCTGCAATGTCTTGCTTTAATTTTAAAATCTTTTTATCACTATCAGACATATTCTTATTCTCTTCCAATTTCTTTTGAGCACCTTTATGAATACTATCCATAGCCTGACTAATGATATCTTTGTAATGTCCACTGCAATTATCACAACCTACACTACCGGTATCGGCTATCTGTCTAAGTGTAGTACCACATGAACAAGGTAGCAAATCATCGAAATTCATAAAATCATCAAATTCATCAAACCAATCTCTGTCAAACATATTATTGAATGGTTGTAAATTTTCTTTTTCAGCACACTTGCTACACAAATGCTTTTCTTCTTTTACCCCATTAATAATAGTCGTACAATGAACATTGGCTTCATTTTTTTTACATTTATCACACAACATATTATCACCCCTTTATAATATTAATTAATACATTTTTTAAAATATTTGCTCTTTGCTTATTTTCTATTTTGACTGGCATAGCTAATGCCTTAGGCGAAAGTGCATAACCTAAAGCCTGTGCAGTCTGTGAATTAATAATATTTAGTTCACTAAGATTTTTCAATATCTGTAGACTAGTAGGATAATCCAAATCGGCATTTAAAACATGACAAAGTAGATTATTGATATAGTCATTTTTGTTTAGATCTACTCTAGACAATCTAATATATCCACCACCACCACGCCTAGACTCGATAAGAAATCCCTTGGGTGTAGTAAACCTAGTGGACAAAACATAATTAATCTGACTAGGTGCACAATTAAAATAATTTGCTAGTTCATTCCTAGACAAACTAACATCATTAGAATTATCAAACTGTTCTAGAATAAACTCTTCTATAATATCACTAATATTCAATTTGACCGCCCCCTTATAAAGTTTGACTTTCTTTGACCTTTACACCTATATCTTACTACCATTATATCTTTTTGTCAAGGGTTTTATGACAAATTTAAAATATTATGCAATAAAAATAAAATCCCTATTATATAGGGATTTTTTATACATATTTGATTAAAATTCTAAAAAATTATTATTATTTTTTATCGAAAAACACAAACATTTATTTCGCTAATGATAGTAAAAAGGTCAAATGTTGGTCAGACTATCCATCAATCCTATTAATTATTCTATTGCAGTGATCCACTATATCCTGATAATCCACCCCACATTTCCATTCCCCATGGTCATATACAATATTGCCATCTACTATAGTCATAACAACATTATTAGATTCACAAGCATTCACTAGATTGCTATGTATGTCATTCAATGGTTGCATATTAGGTTTGGATATATCAATCATAATTATATCTGCTAGGTAGCCTTTTTCCAATCTTCCTAGATTGTCATAACCAAGAGCAACTGCCCCACGGAGCGTAGCCATTTTGAGAGAATCTACCGTAGTCAATGCCTGTGCTTGATTCAATACTCCCGCCTGGAGATTGTCTGCCAAATACATTTCTTTGAACATATTTAGATTATTATTACTTGCTGCACCATCAGTACCAATAGAAACATTGATATTATGCTTTACAAAACTGTATAAAGGTGCTATTCCACTACCTAAAATCAAATTGCTAGATGGATTGGTAGCAACAGTCACAGGATATTTAGCCAAAATCTCTATATCACCCACGTCAGCATGTACACAGTGTGCCAGTACACTAGGAGTGTCATAAAAGCCCAAACTCTCCAAATATGCTATAGGTGTCATACCAGTTTTTTGGTCAATAGTACCTACTTCTGTCAGAGTTTCACTCACATGTGTGGACTTTACTAGATGATGTTTGGCAGCATATTTATTGAGTTCTTGAAAGTGACTTTCATCACACGAATACAGACTATGAGCATACAAAATTGGCTTTATAAGTGGATTTATTGATATTTTTTCCACTTCACCATCTAAATACTCTTCACCCACAACCTCTCTACCAGTGATAGCACCAATACCAATGTGTGCTCTAATACCAGTATCATTTACAGCCCTGGCAGTTTCTTCGGGGTGCAAATAAAAATCTGCAACAGTCGTCACACCATTTTTCAATAATTCCAAAATACCAAGAGTTGCACCATAGTAACAATCTCCCAATTCGATTTTATCTTCTAGTGGACGCATATAATCATACCACCAATTATTGAAATTGGAATTTTCTGCATATCCCCTGAATAAAGTCATAGCAAGATGACAATGTGTATTAACAAACCCTGGCATAATAATATTACCACCAGCATCTATTATTTGACCTTTGCTATCTCTCATCTCACCCACATAGGTAATAATATTGTCTTGGATTTCTAATTGTCCATTTCTAATAATGGTGTTCTCTTTATCCAATGTCACAATTATTGCATTTTTTATAATTTTTTTCATAAGTTATACCCTTTATTTAGCATCATACCAAGTTTTGCCTGCTTCAACATTTACGGTCAATTTTACATCTAGATTTACTACATTTTCCATAGTTTCTTTCAATATTTGTTTTACTGTATCCAATTCATCATGATGTGTATCCACAAGCAATTCATCATGCACCTGCAGAATAATCTTACTTTTCAATCCCAATTGAATAAATCTATTGTATACTTCTATCATTGCCAATTTGATTATATCACTAGCAGTACCCTGCAAAGGCATATTCATAGCCACCCTTTCGCCGAAATGTTGCAAATTCTTATTGGAATTGGTAATCTCAGGAATAGGACGAATACGTCCAAACAGTGTCCTAATATAGCCATTATTACGAGCAAACTCAACATTGTGATGCATGTACTCTTCGATTTTGGGATATCTATTGAAATATAGTGAGATATACTCTGCGGCTTCTTTACGAGATATGCCGATATTCTGGCTAAGACCAAAGTCACTAATGCCATAGACAATACCAAAGTTGATAGCCTTTGCATTCCTACGCATATTATCATTAACCATATCCATCGGAACACCAAATATCTCACTAGCAGTCCTAGCGTGTATATCTTCCCCATTATTAAATGCACTTATTAATCTAGCATCTCCACACATATGTGCCAATAATCTCAATTCTATCTGACTATAGTCGGCACTAACTATATACCCATTCGTCTCACTAGGGATAAACACTTTTCTGAGTATTTTACCCTCATCTGACCTTACAGGAATATTCTGTAGATTTGGCTCACTACTACTGAGTCTGCCGGTAGCCGTCAATGTTTGATTAAATACCGTATGAATTCTATCAGTATTAGTTAGTAAATCCTGAAAACCGATTATATAAGTATTATATAATTTGGTAATGAGTCTATACCTGATAATCTTCTCAATTATTGGATGCTTATCCACTATTTCATTTAGTACATCAATATTTGTACTACGTTTCTTTTCATTCGATCTAATATTTAAACCTAATTCATCAAATAAAAGTTCACTTAATTGTTTAGGACTAGAAATATTAAATTTTTTACCTGCGCAATCATATATATCATTCTCTAGAGTAGATATCTCAGCCCTATACTTCTCTTCCATTTTAGATAGTTCGGATTTGTCTACCCTAAAACCTAATATTTCCATATCGTACAAAACATCAATGAGTGGCATCTCAATTTTTTCAAATACATTCATTAGTTCCAATTCATTCATTTTGGACAAATATTTTTCTTTCATCAAATGCAAAGAATAAGCATATTCATCGCCAACATCAATACCACATTCTAAAGCAACTTCGGATATAGAATCATTCTGTTTCGCAATAGAATTAACTAAGTATCTAGCTATCAAGCAATCAAAAGAAACTCCGTGCAATTCTATACCCAAATTGTGTAACGTATGTTTAAGAGATTTGGTATTAAAAACAACCTTGTGAATATCTCCATTCTCGAAAACACTTTTGCACTCTTGAATAACAGAATTATAATCAAGACCAACAGTAAGCAAGTCTTGAACAAAATTAACAACATACTCACGACCATCGTATATGTGTAAACTGCCATCGTCTAAATACAGAGATATTTCGCTGGAATGCAATACTTGATCCAACATAGAATCAAGCGCTTCATTGTCTCCCACCAAAATTTTTTCACAATGGCTCTCTTCTATATTTTGTACATCACCAAACAATTCATCATGCCTAAGTAATGAATTGAATTGATATCGTTTAAACAATTCAACAACATCACTTCCGAATGGGAATACATATTCAAAATCCGACAATTTGTAATCCAAGTCATACTTTGTGACAATTTCTGCTAGGTATTGTGACAAAAAGGCATTATCTTTACCATTGATTAGTTTTTCTTGCAATTTACCTTTTATATCATCTATATGGTCATATACACCCTGCAGAGTATTATATTTATTTATTAAATCCAGAGCAGTTTTTTCTCCAATACCAGCCACACCAGGTATATTATCACTAGCATCACCCATTAGACTTTTTAGGTCGACTACTTGGTTAGGCTCTACGCCATAATAATCTTTGAGATTTTTGGTATTCAATTCAATAGTTTCGCTGAGACCTTTTTTAGGAAACATGACACTCGTATTATTATTGATTAATTGAAATGTGTCTCTATCTCCAGATACAATTACATTTTCGGTATCAAATTTTCTACTCAATATTCCCATTAGGTCATCTGCTTCCAGTCCATCTTTTTCTACTACGCAGATACCCATACGTCTCAACATTTCTTTTACAATCGGGAATTGTGATTTTAATTCTTCGGGTGTTGGTTTTCTAGTACCTTTGTATTCGGGAAATCTCTCATGCCTAAAATTCTTTTTCGCTATATCAAAAGTTACAGCAATATATTTAGGAGATACTTCCTTGATACATTTAACAATCATATTAGCAAAGCCAAAAACAGCATTGCTAATCTCACCATCAAAATTAGCAAGTTGTGGCAAAGCATAGAATGCTCTATACATTAGATTGTTTCCATCAATGATCACAAATTTATCCATATTACACCTAGAAATATTTTACTATATTTCCAAATTTTTATCAATTCATATAGACTTAATCTAAAAATAATTATTGATAATGTACTCGTAAAACACTTTCTACATAATTAAGTAAAGATGTATATAATTCCCCATTATATGACCTGTACTATTTTAGGCCTAATATTCACCCTGTAATATAATATATAAAAACTCAAAAGGAAGGTATGTATGAAAAAGAATTTTAAAGCAATATTATTATCAATGTTTCTCATTATCCCCTGTCTAATACTAGCATCGTGTGGAACTATGAGCGTTGCAGGCAAAACTTTTAGATATGGTGGTGTTGCAATAGACTGGGGAACTGCTACAGATGAAAACAAAACGGCTATTTACACCGAATATCAAGTAGAAAATGACAATGAACTACTCAATGTATTCAAAACTAGGAATAATAGAAACAATAGAGTCACCACATTCGGGACCGATGGTAAATATTCCACCAAAAATCAAGACAATGAGATACTAGATAGTGGTTACTATAGACAGAATGAAACACAAATACTTTTAGCAGAAACCAAAGATGGTCTGGACGAAGACTCCGCATATAAACTAACTGCTAATAACAAAGGCTATATAGTAACAATAGTACTCAATGCAGAAACTCAGACTTATATCAAATATCAATACGTTGTGGTAGACTAAAAAAAGCAGGACAAATCCTGCTTTTTTATTTACGCCATACTACATTTTTATCCAAAGTGCAATACTCATTATCGCAAAAAAAGTAATCACAACAGCCAAGATAGGAACAACGTATTTTGCAATTATTTTATCCAAAGTTCCACTAGACTCGTCAAGAGCGATTCTTTGCAACTTTACTGGAAAAATCAAAAGTACTACACCAGCTATACCAACCAAAAAATGAAATTTGAATAGAAATATAATACCTACCAATATCGCTGCAAATAGTATTATTGAATATATACTAAACCTAATCGACTTGCCACTCATGATTAACTCCCAAATATTATTACTGTATTAGTCTATCATAAATCTAACATTATTCAAAATAAAAAACAATCCACATTTGTAGATTGTTTTTTTATTCTAGTATGATCTCAATTCTTTTGCCCTTTTCTGCTGTTCTGCTTCGTAAAAGGCTTTTTGTTCATGATAATATTTCGCTATCTTGGCAGGTTTATCACCAGCCTTAAACATATTCTCACATTCTCTATTGAGTTCAACCATTTTTCTATTGTAGCCTAGTAATATATCTTTTTTGATATAATACTTTCTAATATTCTCGGGCGTCTGACCTTTACGCCATAGCAAAGATATATACTCATTGTAATTGCTAGTATCAGCCTGCGCTAGTATTTTAAATTTGGTTTTACTATCCATATTAAAGCCAACATTATTTTTCACACATATTGGATCGGTTATTTTACGTTTTTCTTCTACACAATCTAGTTCCAATTTTGCCAATTGAACATTCTTCATTGATTCTAAAATTATAACAGCAGCAAGCATTGCAACTGGAATAAGCAAAATCAAAAATCCAAATCTAGAATTTGTAGCCTGTATAATCTGAGCAATCGTACCAGAAGAAGAATTATCTACATACTTCCCTACAACCATATTTTCAGATATATACCATGAGTCATCTATTTTATTGGATGACCCGTATGTTTTGAACCAACGTGTACCAGTCTCGTCTTCATATATTTCTCTGATATGATGGAAAACCAATTTCGCTCCAGATTTTGCAGCCTTTGCGATAGCCTTGGGTTGTATACCAAAGATAGAAGCAAAACTAGTAGTAAAATATGTATTCGGTATATCACTCTCTTTTACTCGAATGCACATATCTACGTCGAATGATTTGTAATCTTCGGGATAAGTGTAGAATGCTATCATATCATGCTCATGTAATGTATGTGTATCCACAGACTTGACAACCAATGGATCTCCTACATTAAATCCACTAGCAACCATACTACCAGTTTTTACAACCATTGTAGTATAACCAGCGAAAGTAGGACAAACCTTCTGTATTCTACTATTCAATCCAGATAGACACACCACTCCAGCCACTATCACCATCAGAGCACATAATACATCGCCTATTATCATAAAAGTTCTCTGTAGCGGTGTCTTTTTTCTTAGTAATCTTTCATTAACGATTCTGCGTCTTTCATATTTTTGTTTCAGACTTTTGGCAGTTTTCGACAAAAGTTTTTCTACGCTATCATCATTTTTTTCGATAATATTTACGTTTTCCACGCTACCTCCTTTTATGCATTCTGAACGAACATATTTATATATCCGATGAAATGACTATCCTGTGCAGGATTATTCACCTTTAATAGTATAGTAACACTAATATCTTCACTAACACTTGTAACTATTTTATCGCCAATCAAAGCCTGTTCGGCACCACTATTAATACTATAGATAATATTAACATTATCCATATCAATTGTAGAGAAATCTAATTGATAGAAATACTGAGATTGATCTTTATTTTTGATGTCATATACCATTTTTATATAACGATCGGGACTAATACTTTCATTGATGGCTGTCGTATTCTGTGGAGCATCAAAGTTTAATTGAGAAAATGAAAATTCATTGGTAAACAATTTGGTTTCTTCAGTCTCCACTTTGTATGCACTGACAGACATCTCGAGTAATGTTGGGTATGATTTTTTGGTCAAAAGAACAACAGCAGCTATAGACACTGCAGCCAAAATACTTATGGCAATACTAATCCATAATATTAATTTTTTCTTTTTCTTCTTTTTGTTACTTTTTCCCATCATTCACCATAATAAGTAATATCTTGCTAGTTTGTAATATGGTCATCTTAGCAATCACAAACTATATTAAAATCAAATACTAATTATTATACGCCAGCATATGGTTCCAAAGACCAAACGAATGAACCAGCGAAGCTCGCATCATTTGCAACATTGGTAATAGAGACAGTAATAGTATATGTAACAGTTGTATTAGCAGGTACTACAAAACTATCAGTAACATGATTTGTTCCAGCTGTTACAGTAACACTCTCTCCTTCACCAGATTGAGGAACAGTCACAGCCGTACCAGCACTAACTGTAACATTTGTTTGTGTTGTAGGTAGAGTAACTTGTGCAGAAATACCCTTTGATGAAGAATCATTTTGAATAGTATATCTGAATGTAACACTATTATTTGTAGCTGTCAAAGTAATATCATTAACAGCAACAAATGCACCCGACGCAGTTCCCTCTGAACCGTTAAATACAATTGTATTTTGATTACCACTTGTCTGGAATGCAGTAGCACTACCATTCAATACTTGATACTCACCAGATACTGTAGCAGCTACCTGACTAGCTGTATATGTAACATTAATTGCACTGGTTACTTGTGCTGTAGACGCAGCCAATACACCTACTGTGATACTTAGGCCTACAATAACAGCTACTGCTAATGAGCCTAGAGCTATCCATAATTTTTTTCTTGATTTGTTTTGTACGTTATCCATAAAAAATCTCCTTTATTATCTTGTTTTTCTTATATCCCTAGACACACGATAAGATGACAATCGCATATCCCACTCCCTCCGACATTTTTAACAGAATGTTCAAACTGTTTTTTAACTACTAGTTGGCACCAATAACATTCTAAAGGTAAACCTGGTATGTGCATGTTCTACATGATTATCTACACTGAAATAGAATGGACCTGCTCTCAAGTCATTATTGCAGGCTCCTCCCCTAGCAACGCCATATACGGCAGTATCGGAAGTAGTACAAAAGTAAAAGTCACACAGACCATAGCCTTCAGTAGTCGTTGAAGCATTTTTACTAGGCAAACCAACCAACATTTCTAGTGGATTTGATTTAATAATAGTAGTACCTAGATACCTGTAATAATTGGTTGATTTAGGTAAATAGTACGACATTTCAATATAATTTCTATTATTAACTAATTCGGCAGAATTTAAAGCATAACCATTTTTATTGGTAGTAACCATCCAAGAATGTGTGGCATCGCTAGAATCATAATCATCAAAACACACATATGCATGCACATTACTACCATCATATAAAGCAGCAGAACCAAACAACCATTCCCAAGTATTGCCCCATGCATTACATAGTCCCAGACAGAATACAGATGTATATCCATTGCTACCAACATAACCATCTAGTACATATCTAGTGTCTTCGGTAGTATAGGTTAAGAATTGATTGAGATACAATCCCTGCCTATGATTACCATATGTATAAGTACTATTGTAACCATAATTCATGCCTGCCTTATTATATCCTGTATCACTCATTTTGTAATTATTGGAACTATCGTAAGTGGCTGTATTTATTTCGTTAGAAACCGTGGTACGCACACCGATTGCTCCACCACCTATTGTTCCCTCTACATAAGCATTATTGCCCGATGACATAGATACCGTAGCACCATTACAATCAGTAATACTTTTATTTTTGTAAGCAGCGTGGCTAGATGCACTACCCATACCAACAGTTGATTGCATATCATTGTTAGCATATTTAATAGTCATGAGAATATTGAAAATAAACATCTTCCAATTTTCACCCTGCACTCCACTAAACTCTTTGTACTGACTAGTGAGACCGGAACTTTGCCATTCACTAGATAAATTTTCCATCCACTCAATGTATTGAGACTGTTTAGCTGTAGCCGTAGTACCACTAATACTAGTACTATCATAGCCATAGTGTGTCTGTAAATAAGATACCGAGTCCTCAGAAACGGGACACCTATCATACACATAACTCCTAGGTATTATTTGGTCATTAGAATTATGAGCAATAGATTTGTCAGGATTAAAAATAGTAGAAACAAATGTTGCAATATAAAATTCTGGTATTTCTACTGAACCATAGAATTCATTCTCTGCTAGACTCAACCACATTTTATCTCCAACCACCCACCTACGTATATACATAGTTGGGAAATATGTGTACACATCTACAGTAAATGTCTCGGTAGTAGATAGTGTCCTACCACTAGCCAATTCTGTACCAGCAGTCAAAGTAATATCTCTACCATACCATTCAAAGTCATAATTGAGATCGGATAATTTACCTATAATCTCACCAGTATTGATATCTATATTTACCAAATCAATATCTTTGTACACAGGAGCGAATTTAACATAATCGTCCGTAGCATAATCAATATTTGCATTCCCATATTCATCGGCATCTCTCAAATAAGTATATAGATTGGAGAGACTATTTGTTTCCACTTTCGTAGCAGCAGCATTTAGAGTAGCATTATAGCCAAATTTAGTCCATGTCGGATCAGCTTGATTAATAGTCTGGTACACGCTTAAAATACCAGAATTGGAATATTGCACATCTGCCATAAACTCTATATAAATATCGAAATTTGAAGAAGAATCCCCCATTGATTGTGGTGATAACATTACAACTATACGAATGCACAACACATCAAGATTATCTATAGAAGAATTAGACTGCCAAACCGAATAACGATTATTGCTAATTTCAGTCTCAATAGAACTAACAAAAGCAGTAGGAGTAGCACTATTGGCTTTAACAGTATATGGGTTAACCTGCCCTGATGCAGATATATCGAAATAGTAGTATTCAGTAGTAAAATCAAAATCTTCATCATCACTAGATTCGATATCTACCCTAGGCAAAATATATCTATCACCATTATTACGAATAAATACATAAAACTCTAATTCGTCAACATTAGAATTAAAGACAACAGTTCCAGCATCAGCAGTAATATCATCATATGTGGGCTCCGAACCTGAAATACTATATATACCACTATCAAATGTTCCTGAGCCAGTTATAGTTAAATAACTAGAGTCCCCCTGCACACCTTCATCATTAAATGATTTGGTAGCCCATATCTCAGCACTTATCTCTTGAGAGTAATATTCTACAGAACCAGATATATGAAAACTCATTATGGCCGCAGCAAAAACTTCTGTACCAAATATTGCTACAATAACTAAACTTATAACAGACAAAAGTACAACTTTAAGTTTCCTCACATCAATTCTCCATTAATCATTTATGCATCAGTGAGCAAGTAAAGAGATACTTACTCAATATTATATTCTATAATAT
>CAKJZJ010000002.1 GCA_918292005.1 Clostridiales bacterium | reverse complement strand
TTTGTGCTTTTTCTATTGAAAAATATTTATAAATAGTGTACAATATCTATGTATTTTTAGAGATTTTGTAAAGTTTTTTGAAAAAATTTTGAAAAAGGTCTTTAAATTTGCAAAAAAATGGTGTATACTGAGTATACTAATAATCTTGTGCCGAGGTAGTTTAGGTGGAATTTAACTATGGCATGGGAAAGAAAAAATAATTAATTAAGGGGTAATTATGGGAGTTCTTAATATTATACTAGACATTTTGGCAATACTTATAATCATTGCACTAGGTGCTGCTTTAGTTGTAGCACTAGCTAGACTAATTTTGTTTTTCATTGATAATAAAAAACAAGATGAAGATCGTGACGAAAAGGGTAGAGTAGTCGACGAAGACGAAATAGTCGTATACTCAAATAAAGAGAATCCTAACAAGGAGCCTGAGAATAAAGCAAAGGCTGCCGACGATGAAGAGATTCAGGAGATAGATTATGATAAGGCTGTTGAAGAGCAGAATAAAATCAATGCTGCTAGACAACCACAACAGGCTAAGGCTCAAAAGAAAGTTGAGGAAGCTCCTGAACAAGATGAAGTATTCTGGGATAATGATGAAGATGAAGAATTCAATGGCTTGCTAGACGAAGTTATCGCCGAAGCTAAAAAACCAGAAGGCGAAGAGAAGGAAGAAAAAGTTGAAACTGTAGCTGAAGAAAAAGAGCCAAGTGAAACTGAAAAAGAATTGGCAGAATTGAAGGCACTTAAAGAGCAACAACAAAAAGAAATCGAAGAATTCAAACAAATGAAAGAAGATTTTGCTAGAGAGAAAGAAGAAGAACTAGCAATGCTTAAAGAAGACCTAAATAAAGCCAAAGAAGAAGAAATCGAGAAGATCAGACAAGATGCTATCAAAGAGCAAGAAAAACTCGAGCAAATGAAGAAAGAGCTTGAAGAAGAAAAGAATAAAGAGCCAGAAGTAGACGAAAATGTTGAGCCTATCGTACAACAAACAGCAATGAAAGATGAAGAAGAACTCAACAAGATGAAATATAAGAATCTAATGAGAATGAACCAAAGACTCACTAGAATCATCAGAGACACAGATAGACTAGCTGCTCAGAAACAAAAAGCACTAGAGAAACAAGAACAAGAAAGAAGAAAAGCAGAAGAAAGAGCTGAGCAAGAGAGACAAAAAGAAATCGAGCGTCAGAACGAAATTGAGCGTCAAGAAAGAGAAAGACAAGAAAAAATAGCTAAAGAAGAAGCTGAGAGAAAGGCTAAAGAAAAGGCTGAAAGAGAAGAGCAAGAAAAGAAACTCAGAGAAGAGCAGGAAAGAATCCAAAAACAAAAAGCTGCTTTGCAAAAGAGTTATGAAATCTCTAGAAAATTAAACGAAGTAAGCAAACGTGCTGGCAAGTATAAACTTGATAGTAGAACTGTTAGAGTTCCAAAAGATCAACCAGTAGAAGAAGTAAAAGAACAGGTAGTAGTAGAACAGACAGTAGAAACTACTCAAACTATTCCTCATACCGATACTCAAATCAAAACTGTAGAAAAAACTCCTATGAAAGCAACTGCTAAACCTACTTTTGAAAAAGAGTATTATGAATCAAAATTACAAGAACTAGAAGATGAATTGAAAGATGCTGAGAAAGAACTCAGACTCAATAAATCCGAGTACGTTCCACTAACTAGAATATATAATGCTTATGAGAGAGATAGCGAAAAATTACGTAAAAAAGAAATGCAAGTAGCCAAACAAAAAGTGGCTCTATATGGCGTTAATTCTACAAAAGTAGATCCTGCTAAAAAAGCAAAATTAGATGAAAATCTACAGCAATTAGCAGAACTAAAAGACAGTGTAGCACATTGCGAAGAAGTTATTAAGAAAAATAAAGATAGATATCCAGTAATTGAGAAAAATAATCAATTAATTACCAAGCAGATTGAGAGAATCAATGATGATATCAAAGTTTGCGAAAAGGCTATCGAATACTACAATAAGAACGACAAAAAGAATAAATAACTTTTAAAAAATAGACGCTCTGGTTCTTCTGAACTAGGGTGTCTTTTGCTTATATTGACAAAAATTTTATATTGTGATACAATGACTATGTAATTTGATTAAGGGGTAATATTATGTTTAGACTAATTAATAATAACAACAATAATAATTTAAACGCATATTGTATGGGTTTCATTTTTGTTGTTGAAAAAATCTAAGCGTATAAAAATATTAAATTCAACACTCTCTTGAAACTCAAGAGAGTGTTTTTATTTTAAAATTTATAAACACACTCTCGCTTGGTAGAGTGTGTTATTTTTTGATTAAACATATAAGGAGTTGGGTATGGGGGAAATTAATGCCGTAGCGGGCGAAGAAGATAATAATGGCTATTTCTAGGGAGATATTTGGTAGATTGTAGTCTCCTTTAGATATATAAATTTACAATCTACTAGAATACAAATTTAAGGAGAATAATTATGAAATTTATAGAAAAAAAATATGTGCAAATGAGCATAATGGAAAAGCAAAAATACATTAAAATAATAAAAGACAAATTTGAGAGAAAATTGTCCAAGGCTCTGGATTTGACCAGAGTGTCAGCCCCATTACTTGTTACAAAAGAAAGTGGGTTACAGGATGATTTGAGTGGGGTGGAACGTAAAGTATCTTTTGATATTTTAAAAGATGGCAAAGAATTGGAAATAGTGCAGTCTCTGGCTAAATGGAAAAGATTTGCATTAGACAAATATGGTTTTGATATGCACAAAGGTCTATATACAGATATGACAGCCATTCGTAGAGACGACCAGATGGATGAGACACACTCCATCTATGTTGATCAATGGGATTGGGAAAAGATAATCGATAGGTCTGATAGGACTATTGATTACTTAAAAAGAACAGTAAAAAAGATAGTAAAAGCAATCTATGATACCAGTCAATATCTAAAAACCAAAGGCTTTGTTGGCGTGGATATTTGTCCTGATGTATATTTTATCTCTAGTCAAGATTTGCTAGACATGTATCCGGACAAAACAGCTAAAGAAAGGGAATATTTGATTACAAAAAAGTATAAAACTGTATTTATAATAGGCATTGGAGATGCTTTGAGTGATGGTAAACCACATGATTTGAGAGCACCTGATTATGATGATTGGAGCATGGATGGAGATTTATTATTTTATCATGCTGTATTGGATATGGCACTAGAAATATCTAGTATGGGAATTAGAGTGGATAAAGATTCACTAGTCCAGCAATTAAGCAAGGCACATAAGGAAGAAAGATTGGAATATGCTTATCACCAATCAATAATAAAAGAAAAATTACCACTAACTATTGGTGGTGGTATAGGGCAAAGTAGACTCTGCATGCTATTATTAGGTCGTGCACATATAGGCGAAGTGCAGTCTAGTTATTGGGATAGAGACACTCTAGATAAATGTAGTGATATGAAAATTGAATTGTTATAAAAAGTGTGTCATATAAGCACACTATCATGGGCATAAAAAAACTGTGCAACTACCTTCGATGGTGCATGGTAGCATACCTATGATCTTCCACTACTTCAAAGCTACCTTATGGCACATACTCACATCTACTTAATGCTGCTTCATCCCTGACCTGACATGGTTCATAGCAGAGTATTGCATAAGACCTTGATATCAACATTTCAATACCATAAATAGTACTATCACACAGTGACACCTAGGGTAGTAGTTCCGCTCCGCATATAGTTGGTTTCGGATATAGGGCACAACTAACTCCCCGCCTAGCACAGTACTAGTATTATATCGTAAAATACCATTTTTTGCAAGAGTAATTGTGTAAATTTAATTTGTGGATTTTGCTATATTATGTTACACTTTATATGTATTAGATAACCTAATAATAACAATTAATAGGGGTGTGAGATATTTATGGCAATGTTTTCGGATAATGCAAATAGATTTATTACATGTTACAATCAAATAGATCAGGCTCTACGTGCACAATCTGACCTGGGTAAAAGTATGAGTTATACAGAAGCTATCAGAAAATCTGCTAGAACTAATGCTTTTGTGAAAAAATATGAAGATGTGCTAATAGATTATGGTAGACTACGTAATGCAATAGTTCATTCATATAATGAAGATATGATAATCGCCGAACCACATCAAGATGTAGTAGAAGACTATGAGAGATTGGCGAAAACTATTTGTACGCCACCACTAGCTATAGATACTGTTTGCAATAAGAATATGAAAACTATTCCACACGATATGACGGTATCTGAGGCTATTGAGACTATATATAAGACTGGTAATAGTAATCTACCTGTTTATAAAGATGGTATGCTCATTGGTATTGCCAATTCTAGAAGACTTATCAAAGAAATGGGTAAAAAAATTTATGAGAAAAAAGACATAGATGATTTTATTCACAATACCAAAATAGAAGATGCTATAAATAATTTTGGCGAAGATCCATACTATACCATAGTAAATAAAAATGTTACTTTGGACAAAATTTTAAATCTATTCTCAGAGAATAGAAAATTGTCTCTCATTGTCATTACTGAGACGGGTAGTTTGCTAGAGCAACCAATAGGCTGTGTGGCTATTGCAGATATAATGGACGTGAATAAAACACTAGATAAATATTAAGATTGACTTGACAAAGATTATGTAATGATATAATATATACTTGTACTTATAGTACAAGTATTTTTTTTGTTTATAGGTACATATAGAATAAAAAAACTATGATAAAGGACACGTCCGGTTACGAAAGATTTTTAGAGAGCAGATGGTGGGTGAAAATCTGTATTTGAGTAATAACATGGGTATCACCTTTTAGTTGATGAGCCGAAGTAATAGTAAGTTCATTCGGGTTCTCCCGTTATAGAGATAATATGTGATGGCATATGATGGAATTATACTAGGATTTATTCTTGTAGTGATTTTTTGCATATATGCTAATTCACTACAAGTTTTTTATTATAAAGGAAGTGGATTAAAATGAAAAAAGAAAGTATTAAACCAAACATAGTGGAAAACGAAAAAGAGATGCTTAAATTTTGGGAAGACAATCAGATTTTTGAGAAACTAAAGGCACAAAATAAAAAGACAGGCAAATACTTTGCTACAATGGATGGCCCTATTACTGCTAATGGTATGACTATGGGTTTGCATCATGCATTTGGTAGGTCTCTAAAAGATTCAATGATTAAATATCGAGCTATTACCGGTCATGATATGCATTATCAAAATGGTTTCGATGCACAGGGCTTGTGGGTAGAAGTAAATGCCGAGAAAGATTTGGGACTAAACTCTAAAAAAGATATTGAGAGATATGGTATAGATAAATTTACCGAATTCTGCATGAATAAGGTAAGAACATGTGCGGGTAAGATGACCGAACAATCTATAAGACTCGGTCAATGGATGAATTGGGATGATAGTTATTACACCAATTCAGATACCAATATTACAACTATTTGGCATTTTTTAAAGACATGTCACGAAAAGGGATGGCTGGTACAGAAATATCGTCCTATGCCATGGTGTACTAGATGTGGAACGAGTCTATCTGAGCATGAGATGAGTGATGCCGATGCATATAGGAATGATACCTGTAAAGCAGTATTTTTCAAATTACCAGTAAAGGGCGAAAATTTCAGAATGCTAGTGTGGACTACTACACCTTGGACATTATCTAGTAATGTGGCTATTGCTGTCAATCCAGACTTGGAATACGACCTATGTAAAGTAAAATCTGATGATAAACTACTATGTGTATGTTCTACTGCTAGAAAGGTGCTAAAAGATGATATTGTCTCTGTAGAGAAAACTGTAAAAGGTAGTGAGCTAGTAGGCAAGACATACGAGACATGTTTCGAAGAATTACCAGAGCAACAATTCGAGCATAAGATAGTCGCATGGGACGAAGTAGATGCCACCGAAGGCTCAGGTGCTGTGCATATTGCTCCTGGATGTGGTGCAGAAGACTTTGAATTGGGACAGAAGCTGGGACTACCTAATGTATGTCCTATTGATGATGCTGGAATATTCTATGATAACTTTGGATTTATGTCTGGCAAAGATGCCAATAAAGACGAACTTAGAGATGAAGTATTCGCAGAACTCAAAAAGAGAAACAAACTATATTATACTCATGACTACACCCATAGATATCCACATTGTTGGAGATGTAAGAGTCCAATACTATTTAGACTTATCAAAGAGTGGGCTATATCCATGGATGAGATTAGACCAAAACTAATAGAAGAAGCTAAAAAGGTAGAGTGGCAACCTGCATTCTACGAGAAGCGTATGATAGACTGGCTAACAAACATGGGAGATTGGTCTATATCTAGAAAGAGATATTATGGTCTACCATTACCTATCTATGTATGTCCAGACTGTGGTGAAATCACTGTACTCGGCTCCAAAGAAGAATTGAGAGATAGAGCAGTGGATCCTAGTGCTGTAGATAAACTACCACATTTGCATAGACCATATATCGATACTGTAAAAATACATTGTCCTAAATGTAATGCAGCAGTAGAACGTATAAAAGATGTAGGTGACTGTTGGCTAGATGCAGGTATTGCTCCATTCAGTACCAATAAATATTTCTCCGATAGGGCATTTTGGGAGAAGAATTATCCTGCCGAATGTGTAATAGAAATGAAGGAGCAGATTAGGCTATGGTTCTATTCATTATTGGTTATGGGTGTTGCTCTAGAAGGAAGGAGTCCATATAAGAAAGTGTCAACATATGGCTCGCTTTTGGCACAAGATGGCAAGAAATTGTCAAAATCTAGCCCTAATAATATACCTTTGAATGAAGCCTTTGAGAATATCGGTGCAGATATTATTAGATATACATTCTGTTCTACCAATCCACAGAGTGATGTAATATTCAGTTATACATCTACTGACGAAGTTAGAAGAAAATTATTATCATTCTGGAATGTATATGTATTCTTCAATACCTATGCAGTTATTGATCATCCGGATCTAAATGACTATCATGTCGATGTAAATAAATTGAGTGTAATGGATAAATGGTTGATTGCTAGAACAAATGAATTTGCTACTACTGCAGATAAATATTATCAGCAAGTACGTACATGTGAAGTTATATCCGAATTTGAAAAATTTGTAGATGAATTATCTAATTGGTATATTAGAGTCAATCGTAGAAGATTCTGGAAGAATGAAGAAGATGACGATAAACTAAATGCATATTATTGCTTGCATTATGCTATCAAAAATATTGCTATGGTTATGGCACCTATTATGCCATTTATGATGGAATACATCTGGCAGAATCAAGTCAGAGAAGTGGAGAAAAATGCTAGTGAATCTGTAATGTTATCTGGATTTAAAATTGCCAGTGTGAATGTTCCAAGTGAAAATCTAGTAGAGAAAACTAATCTGGCTAGAGACATTATTGCATCTGCTCTGAAACTACGTAATGAGAATAATCTGAAAGTAAAACAACCACTGCAAAAAGCATTTGTTATCAGTGCTGATGCTAATGCTCTAGATGCTATCAGTATCTATAAAAATATCATAGAAGACGAATTGAATATCAAAGAGATAGAATTGACTACCGATGTAGAGAGATTCAATGATCATTTCTTGACCATCAATTTCCGTACAGCAGGTAGGGTGCTGAAAGGTGATGTGCAGAAGATGAAAGATGCTCTAACCAATGCTACAGACGATGAGATGAATAAATACGTAGCAGAGTTTGACCAGGGCAAAGTACAAGTAAAAGGCTTTGATGCATTCGAGAGTGATTTGTTTGTGAAAAATTCTAAACCTAAGAGTGAATTTATCATGGAGAGTGATGGCCATATGACTGTTGTTCTAGATACCACACTTAGTCCGGAACTTATAAATGAGGGAATACTGCGTGAGATTATCCGTAATGCTCAAGTATTGCGTAAAGAAGCAGACTTCAAAATTGATGATAGAATAGATATCAATATTACATCTGCAGATGCTACAGTATCCACTATTCTAAAAGATAATGCTAGCAAAATAAAAGCAGAAGTATTGGGCAATACTTACAATGAAATTACATTCACTCCAGATATAGAAAAAGATCTAGAAGTAGGGGATAATGTAGTGGTTCATTATAGTATGAGAGTATCCAAATAATAAAAAAACACTATCCGCAAATGGATAGTGTTTTTTTAGCAATCATATTTCGATTTTTGAATTAGTTGATAAATATTTTTAAAATGTCTATGCCATGCATGGGCATTTTTATTTCACTATTGATTTTGCTCTTCACATATGGTAGAATATATTAGAATATAATAGGGGGTATGGGGAAATGAGCGATCTAATTATTTCTGCACTAGAAAAAGATGCTGAATTGTTCACAGAAGATGGTCTGGACATTAGAGATTATATTGAACGCAAATCGGGTACTAAACATGCTGTTAACGATTTTACCCATTACCACGGAGAGTATTATTTGAAACCGCATAAATGTAAGATTGGGGATGAAAATGTATTTTTCAAATCCATGGACTTTGGTCAAATTTATGCCGAGATATTACTTTCTAGAATCTACAATAAACTAGGCATGGAGACGCCTATAGCATATCCTTGGATGGATGAAGCCGATATCCCAATTTATGCTAGAAGTAAACAATTCTATAGAATGCCAGCAGGTGTGGTAACTAGAGATGTTCATGATAAATACCCTACGGCTAAACATTTGTATTATAAAGATTTACACACGATACAAGGACTGTACAAAAAGATAGAAGAATTGCCTGTTGACAAAAGTATCAGGATAGCAAAATTAAAAGAATTAATTATGTCATTGGCTTTTAATAATAAAGATGCTGGATATTCCAATTCATTTTGGGCAAAGACAGGAGATATTGATGGTAAATATGACACTTTTATTCCTATTGACCTAGGATATTCTGGTAGAGACTCTATGTATCTAGGCAAGACGAAAGAAGAGACTTTGAAACTAATGTATATGTGTGGAGAACATGGCTATAATGGTTTTGGTTTGGTAGAAGAAGATAGGGCTACTATCATGAATTATCTGCGCAGATTATTAGCCGGTGAATCTGTAGATGGAGTGAAATTTGATGATAGAGACATAATAGTTTTGAGACATTTACTAAAGGAAATATCTAAAATTGATTTTAAAAAAGAAGCCCAAGATATTCAGGATCATATTAATTGGACCACTCACCCAAAATTGATTGATGGATTGGAAATCAGCAGGGCAGATACTATCGAAGAATTAAGTAAATAAAAAGCGTGGTAAATCCACGCTTTTTTATTTGCCTTTTTTCCGACAATTCTCACATGTACCATACAGAATGACACCATGTTCATCTACTTCAAATTTTGTTTTGCTTTTTATTTTTTTATTTACATTATGATAAGGACAATAGTCTAGTTTGATTTTATTATGACAGTTTTTACATTCTAGATAATGGCAGTGGTTTTCTTGATGAATGGAATACAAAGCCGTGCCAGAATTATCTATATCTTTTACTACTATTTCTTCACTAGTAAAGGTGTCTAGTGTACGATATATAGAAGATAATGTGATGCTATCTCCCTTCAATTTTTCATATATATCTGCAGCTGTCATGGGTATATTTGAATTACTCAATACTTCCCTTACTTTTTCCCTAGTTTTAGTCTTTTTCAAGATTTACACCTTCTTTTTGTTTCTTTACAATTCATTAATATTATATATTTTTTATTATTTTTAGTCAACACCCCTTGACATATAAATCAAATTGTTTTAATATAATGTAGCAAATGCGAATAATTCGCATTTAGAAATGAAAAAACGGGGCAGACCTATGTTTAGTAAATTGAAAATATTTTTGGCATATTTAATACTAACCATTCTTATCGGTTCTGGGGTATTTTTTGTGATTTATTTTTCTGGTGGCAGGGGAAAATATAAAGTAATTGCAACCATTTTCCCCATCTATGATATTTGTCGAAATGTAATGGGGAGCTCTGATGATATATTGCTACTAGAAGATAGTGGCGCAGACATACACAATTTTCAGCCTACATCTAAAGATATCGCAGCCGTTTCAAAAGCCAATGTATTCATTTACATAGGTGGAGAGAGTGATAAATGGGTAGGTGGCACGATTAGGTCGGCAGCTAATAGAAATCTAAAGACTCTGTGCCTAATTAATGCTATAGAGGCATTGGAAGAAAGTGAACAGGTAGTGCTAGAAGGCGATGAAGAAGAACATGAGCATGAAGAAGAGCATGGTGAAGAAGAAAAAGAATACGACGAGCATATCTGGCTGAGTATAAAAAACATGATAGAAATGACCAAATCTATAACCAATACTCTCAGTCTGGCATTCCCAGAAAAGCAGGAAATATTTAGGATTAATAGTGAAGAATATATTGCTAAATTGCAGGCATTGGACGATATGTACACAGAGAGAATAGCTGGCAGTGAAAAAACGCTGGTATTCGCAGATAGATTCCCATTCTTATATCTAACCAACGATTACAATTTGAAATATATTGCAGCATTCTCTGGTTGCTCGGCAGAGACCGAGGCTAGTCCTTCCACAATTACTAAACTAATTGAAAAAGTGAACGAAGAGAATTTAAATTATATATGTGTATTAGAGACCACCACTGGTAATATTGCTAGGGCTGTCCAAGATGGTTGTGATAGAGATATCGGCAAACTCACGATTAATTCGTGCCAGTCGGTTAGTGGCAAGGCTGTGGATACTATAACGTATATTGATATGATGGAAAGAAATTTATATAATCTAGAAAGGGCGTTAAGAAATGAAAATAATTGAGTGTAAAAAACTGAATATTGGATATCCAGACAAACTTATCTGTAAAGATATCAATTTTTCGGTAGACCAGGGCGATTATCTGTGTGTAATAGGTGAAAATGGTAGTGGCAAAAGCACTTTAATTAAAACACTACTAGGACTAATAAAACCATTGGGTGGCAAAGTTTTATTTGATAATAATTTCAATAAAACACATGTGGGATATTTGCCACAGCAGACCGATGCACAGAGAGATTTTCCTGCAACTGTAAAAGAGATAGTAATGTCTGGTTTTATCGGTAGAATGGGGTTTAGGCCATTTTATAATAGGGCAGAGAAGGATAAAGTACAGACTATCCTAAAAACTCTAGGCATATCCGACTACCAGAATCGCAGTTTCAAAGAATTGTCCGGTGGTCAGCAACAGAGAGTTCTTTTGGCACGTGCACTCTGTGCTACAGATGAATTATTGGTATTAGATGAGCCAACTAATGCACTGGATGCTAGAGCGATAAAAAACTTTTATGAATTGATTGCTAAACTAAACAAAGAGAACAATTTGACCATAATAATGGTATCTCATAATATAGAAAAAGTTATTGACAAAGCAACTCATGTATTGTATCTGAAAAATACAGTAGAGTTTTTTGGCACCAAGGATGAGTTTTTGCAGAGTGATTATGCTAGATATTTCAAATTGGAAGGGGGTCAAGAATGAATATATTCGAAGAATTAGGTTATTATCTCCAATTTGATTTTGTAAAAAATGCATTGATTGTCGGTGTACTTATATCTCTATGTTGTGCAATATTGGGTGTTACATTGGTATTGAAAAGATATGCTATGATAGGTGATGGGCTCTCTCACGTAGCATTCGGAGCAATGACATTTGCTATAGTACTTACTATTGCCGATATGTATCTAATGTTGCCTATTACGATACTTGTAGCAATACTGCTAGTTAGGATGACCAATAAGGGTAAGGTAAAAAATGATACAGCCATAGCGATGCTTTCGGTTGGGGCATTAGCTATAGGATATTTGGTTATCAATTTGTTTTCATCATCGGCGAATGTCGCATCTGATGTGTGTACGACATTATTTGGTTCGACTAGCATTTTGACTCTAGGTACATTCGATGTATGGCTATGCATTGTACTCACGGTAATTGTTTTGACATTCTTTATAGTATTCCATAATAAAATATTCTCAGTAACATTTGATGAAGATTTTTCTAATGCTACTGGTACCAAGACTGCCATCTACAATAATATAATGGCAGTGATTATTGGTGTTATTATTGTGCTAGCCATGAAACTGGTGGGCTCACTACTCATATCTGCACTTATTGTATTTCCGGCAATTAGTGCATTTAGGTTGTTTAAAAGTTATAAAAAGGTTATAATATTTGCAGGAATAGTAGGAGTATTTAATTCTGTTATTGGTATACTAGTATCAATGCTGTGGGGTACTCCAATAGGTGCAACTATTGTTGTATTTGATATTTTTGTTTATTTGATATGTTGGTGTTTAGAGATAATATTAAGGGGTAGTAAAAAAACAAAATGAAAAAGTGTATTACATATTTTAGTTTTGTATTGGTTTTAATGGTATTTTCACTGGTACTTTCTGCCTGTGGCTCTGCTAGAGTAAGTTATGATTTGTCACAGATGACCGAGCAGACCGTACAGGGTGTGGTTATTCGTATGCAGGATAATAGCACTGCTGGTGACTATGTGGGCAAGAATATAAAGATAAAGGCAAAACTAGAAGAAGATGCTGGCTGGGAATATATAACTGGTGTAGGTCAGGTAGAATCTTGTTGTAATTGGCAGATAGAAGTAGAATTTGAAGATGAGACCATCAAACCTACTTATGATAGGAAAAAGATATTTACAGGAACATATAAAAGTAGAAAAACGGGTGGACATACTTCATATTATTTACTAGTACTAGAAGTAAAATAAAAAGAGAAATCTATGGAAGAATTAAAAGTATTATACGAAGATAATCATATCATAGTAGTTATAAAACCACAGAATATCCCATCACAAGAAGATGAGAGTAAAGATATGGATATGCTCACTATGGTTAGAGACTATATCAAGGTAAAAGAGAATAAACCAGGAAATGTTTATGTAGGGCTAGTACATAGATTAGATAGGCCTACTGGTGGTGTAATGTTATTCGCCAAAACATCAAAGGCTGCTGCTAGACTTACTCAACAATTACAGACTGGAGATATGCATAAAAAATATGTGGCTGTAGTCCTAGGTAAACCAAAAGAGAATAGGTCAAAACTAGTTAATTATCTACTAAAAAATGCTAGAACCAATACCGTACAGGTGGTACCAGAATTGACTACAAATGCCAAACGTGCAGAACTAGAGTATAATGTGCTAGAAGTAAAAGATAAAGTATCACTCATCGAAGTAGATTTGTTTACTGGTAGATCCCATCAGATAAGAGTGCAAATGAAACATATTGGGTGTCCTGTATATGGTGATGTGAAATATGGTGGGGATAAATTGGCTAAAGGTCACAATCTAGCACTTTGGGCTTATGAACTAAAATTTGTGCATCCTACCACAAAAGAGAATATGACTTTTAAGGTATATCCACCAGATAATATTGTGCCATGGAATGCTTTTAAATTAGACGTATTGAAATAAAAAAAACGACATATAATTTATGTCGTTTTTTTCTTTAATAAATACCATACCCTTGTGGTATTGCTTGTGGATTTTGTTTATTGTCTTCAATATCGCATACCAGTACTTCGGTAGTAAGTAGGGTAGATGCTACACTACTAGCATTTTCTAGAGCAGTACGGGTGACTTTGGTAGGATCTATTATACCAGATTCTATCATGTCCACATACTCATTTGTTAGTGCATTGTATCCGAAATTTTTCTTATTAGTGCTGAGTATTTTTTCTATTACAATGCCACTATCAATACCAGCATTGGTAGTAATCATTTTGAGTGGTGCATATAGAGATTTTAGTACAATTTCGGCACCAGTTTTTTCGTCACCACTGAGAGTAGATATGAGTTGCTTTACACTATCTACACATTCAATTAATGCTATACCACCACCACATACGACACCTTCTTGTACAGCGCTTTTGGTGGCTTCTATTGCATCTTCTATACGTAGTTTCTTTTCTTGCAATTCTACTTCGGTAGCAGAGCCAACATATATGACTGCTATGCCACCGGCTAATTTTGCTAGTCTTTCTTGTAATCTATTTTTATCAAATTCACTCTCGGCAATATCTATTTGTGCTCGTATTTCTTCTATTCTTTTTTCTATACTTTTACGGCTACCTGCGCCACCAGATATGGTGGTGGAGTCTTTGGTAATTCTAATATTTGTGGCGTAGCCTAGTTTTTCTACACCTACATCTTTTAGTTCATATCCTAATTCGTCGCAAATGAAAGTTCCATTTGTAAGTACGGCGATATCGTCACATAATGCCTTTCTTTTGTCAGCATATCCAGGGCTTTTGACAGCAACTACATTTAATGTTCCCCTTAGTTTGTTTAATACTAGTGTGCTGAGCACTTCGTTTTCTATATCTTCTGATATGATGAGTAGGGATTTACCTGATTGTGATACTGCTTCTAGTACACCCATTATTTCGTTTAGGTTTTTTATTTTTTTATCGGTAATGAGTATATATGCATCACTGAGTACTGCTTCCATTTTTTCGGTATTGGTTATCATGTATGGTGATAGATATCCTCTATCAAATTGCATACCTTCTACCACCTTTAGTTCGGTTTTTAGAGTTTTGCTGTCTTCTACAGTTATTACTCCATCGCTACCGACTTTTTCAAATCCGTCAGCTATTAGTTTACCTATTTCTTCGTCACCAGCGCTTATAGATGCTACCTGATATATTTCTTTATTGCTAGACACTGGTGTGCTGATTTTATGTAATTGTTCTACCGCAGTTTGTACTGCTTTTTGGATGCCCTTTTTGAGAATAATTGGATTGGCACCTGCAGTATAATTTTTGATGCCTTCTTCTACTATGCTCTCGGCTAGTATGCATGCAGTAGTTGTGCCATCACCTGCTACTTCATTAGTTTTAATGCTTACTTCTTTTATTAGGTTTGCTCCCATATTTTCAAATGGGTCTGGTAGAGTTATCTCTTTTGCTATAGTTACTCCATCATTGGTAATGAGTGGGGTGGTAAATTTTCTATCTAGGACCACATTTCTTCCTTTAGGACCTAGTGTTATTTTTACTGCGTTTGTTAATTTTTTTACTCCTGTTTCTAGTTTCTTTATGGCATTGAAGCCAAATTGTAATTGTTTTGACATTATTTTCTCCTTATTATTTTATGATTGCTAAAATATCTTTTTCTTTGATTATGACATACGTTTGATTGTCTATTTTAAACTCATTTCCGGCGAACTTATTGAATATGACTTTATCGCCAATTTTTACTTCGAAATCAATATCTTTCCCATCTAGTTTTCCTATACCTAGTGCGATCACTTCGCTTATTTCTGGCTTCTTGGCTATTTCAGGTAAAATGATATTGCCGACTTTGTCGGGTTTTTGTGGTAGCGTTTTGACTACCACTCTATCGAATAGTGGTTTGATTTCCATATACTTCTCCTTATTGTAGTTATATTTTACAATGCTATTTTTTCACAACAAAAAATACTGCCCATAGATATTTGTCAGATACGGACAATATTTGCATTATTTTATTGAATTGCAGTATATTTCTTTAGTGAAAAAAATATATATATGTCAAGGTGTGGTAGTTGACATATCATGTGCTTGTAAACTATACAATTTTATTATAACACACCAATATATGGGGAATGCAATTCTTTATGCCAAAAACTTATTTTTATGATGATGTGAAAATTATAAAAAAGCCCTTTAAATCGAAGTTTAGAGCGTTTTTAATTTTTTTTGGAATAGTAATAATTTTGAGTGCTAGTGTGGTGTCTGGAGTGTATTTATCTAGGGTACTCATGGTAGGCAATATTAGTTCGGTCATGGTGTATGGTGGATCGTCTATTAGCCGTAATGAAAAAGTATATTATGCTGTGACATTAGGTCAGTACGATAGTATTGACGAAGCAACTAGTGTTGGACTGGGAGCTAATGTGCAGGGTGCTAGCGGGTATGTGTGGAATAGTGGTAAATATTATGTTATTGGGAATATATACAACACTCGTGAAAATGCCGAATCGGTGGTGGCAAATTTGCAAGATACCAGATATGATGTGTCCATATTAGAGATTAAATTGAAAAAATTAAAATTGTCATTCGCTGATATGGAAAATAAACAGGTAAAAATAATAAGAGATGCTATAGCACTATATGATGAAGTGTACGAAAATCTATATGATTATTCTATAAAATTTGACAGCAAAGTTTATAATAATCTAGCAGTATGTTCGTATATAGCCAATCTTCGTGGCAGGGTAAAATCTAGCATTAGTGCCATGCAGGGATTGACTAGTAGTGATGATAGAATACTCTGTATTACTGGTGGGTTAATTAGTATTGATTCTATACTTGACCAATTAATATTGCAGACCATCGAAAATCGTGGTACTAATTATCAGTTGAAATACGGAATAAGTGACGTTGTGCATATTCAGTACGAAACATACAATAAATTGTAATTTTTAGATTCAACGACTGGCTAATCTGCAAAAAAGATTGTGAAAAAATCAAACGTGTTGTATACTAGAAGTATGAAAAAACGCACCAGTTATATTATTATTGCGACAGTTATAGTTGTAGGAGTTATATTAGATTTAGTCACGAAGCATATATTTGCAAATATGTTTAGTAATGGTAGGGAAGATATTATTGTTATTCCTAATTTTTTCCGTTTCACTTATCTAGAGAATAAAGGTGCGGCATATGGTATTTTTGCAGGTAGTACATGGGGGCTGAGTGTAGTATCTATATTATTCATAGTTGGCTTCTTTGTGTTTGATTATTTCTATCATGCTAATGATTGGTTGTATGCACTTGGTTTTGGATTTATTATTAGTGGCGCTATTGGTAATCTAATAGATAGATTATTTTTGCAATACGTAAGAGATTTTATTAGTATTGAACTTTTCTCGTTTGTATTCAATCTAGCAGATTTATTTATTACCATTGGTGCGATAATGTTTGTTGTATTCCTACTTATACGTACTATTAAAGATGCTAGAGAAAAAAAGACTAAAGAACAAAATAAGGAAAAAACTGATGAAGTGGATAATAAATGATGAAGTGGGGACACGTCTAGATATATTTTTGCTAGATAAGTATCCAGATAAAACTAGGTCACACATCAAACATTGGATAGAAGATGGTGTGGCTCTGGTCAATGAAAAGTCTGTCAAGGCAGGATATGGTCTAAAGTGTGGTGATGTGGTTACTGTTGGGGACATTACAGAAAAGGTGGCTACCAATGCTCCACAAGATATTCCCATCGACATTGTGTATGAAGATAATGATTTGGCAGTTATTAATAAACCACAGGGTATGGTGGTGCATCCTGCCGTAAAAAATTATGATGGTACTCTAGTTAATGCACTTATGTATCACCTAGATAGTTTGAGTTCTATAAATGGCGTCATTAGGCCGGGTATAGTGCATAGACTGGATAAAGATACCAGTGGACTACTAGTTGTAGCCAAAAATGACAAAGCGCATGTGTCACTATCCAAACAAATATCGACCAAAGAATGTAAGCGAATATATTGGGCATTGGTAGATGGTATAGTAAAATCCGATGGCGAAATAAAAACTCTAATCGGTAGAGACAAAAAAAACAGACTAAAAATGGCTGTTACTAATGACGGAAAAGAAGCATATACACTCTATCGTGTTTTAAAAGTGTATGATAAATATACTCTAGTGGAGTTTGAATTAAAAACGGGGAGAACCCATCAGATCAGAGTACATTCTGCATATATGCATCATCCTATTGTAGGGGACAAACTTTACAATAATAATAAATGTAAATTCAATCTGTCTGGACAATTATTGCATGCAAAAAAACTAATATTTACTCATCCTACCACCAATCAAATTATGACGTTTGAGAGTGATTTGCCAGATTATTTTCAGAATGTGCTAAATATTTTGGATAAACAAAATTAATTTTCTTTACGTATAGATTTTATTTTGTTACAATCTAATTAGTAAAATTAATGGAGGGCATTATGGCTAAAAATACATCTAATAGAAGTTGGAGAGGCGTTGTAAATCTAGTTGCTTATGTTGCAATCGTATGTGTGGGTATTGCATTATTAATAGGTAAATTAGGTGGCGGTAAATTGGCAGCAGCATTCGGTACTGTGGCTCAAATTCTTGCATACATCGTTACCGCTATTGCAGCAGCATTTTTCGCTTGGTATAAAAGACATTGGGCATGGTGGCTCGTTTGGGTTATCTGTGTAGTGCTCATCGTTGTACTAATGATTTTATAAAAATCGACACTCATACTATTTGTATGGGTGTTTTCTTTTTTATATGGTACTTTGTACTATTTTTTCTTTTTAAAAATATGTTTTTTATGCTATAATCAAATAGTCAAGTGAGTATTGTATGAAAGAGAAGATAAAAGAGTTTTTTAGTGATACATGGAATATAGTGCTTACAGTATTTCAGTGCATTGGGATACTGGCTTTTTTGCTTCTAGAAATATCTAGAATATTTACAATTATATTTTTATTGTGCGAAGGGGTTTTCTTTATACTTCTAAGTATCAAAATACTACAAAGAAAGAAAAAAATTTTAGAGCAACAAGCAATATATGACCAATTACCTTATTCGCATGAGCAATTAGAATCAATGCATAGGGCCAATGAACGTGCAATTAAAAGTAATAGGCTAATGTCTGTCATGTATATGGCGTTAGGAATTGTCCTGGTTTTTTGTATTTTGTATGTATTTTTTTAGATTTTTTAGATATTGCAATGAATATTGCAGTTGCAAAAAATACTATTGTATGGTATAATACCCCAGATGTTTTAAGTATATTATTAAAGGAGAAATTTGATGAAACACACTTTGAAGAAATTGGAAAACAAAAATATGCAACTAACTATGGAATTAGACAAGGCTGAATGGGATAGTTTAGTTGAAGAATCATATAACAAAAATAAGGGCAAATATAGAGTAGAAGGTTTTAGAAAGGGTAAAGCACCTAGAAAGGTTATTGAAAAAATGTATGGCTTTGAGACCTTCTATGAAGATGCAATTTTAAGTGGATTTGGTAAACACTATGCAGAGATTTTGGCTAAAGATAAATCATTTGAGCCAATAGATAGCCCAGAACTGAGTGTTGAAAAATTGGACGATACAGGTATCACTATCGTGGCAGAAATTCCTGTAAAACCAGAAGTAAAATTGGGTAAATACACTGGACTAAAAATAAGTGTTAAACCTAAAGATATTACAGATGAAGATGTAGAAAATGAATTAAAGAGAGTACAGGTTCAAAATACCAGACTAGTAGAAAAGAATGGCAAAGTAGCAAAGGGTGATGTTGCTAATATTGACTTTAAGGGTAGTGTTGATGGTGAGTATTTTGAAGGTGGTACAGCAGAAGGCTTTGATCTTGAAATAGGTAGCCATAGTTTTATAGATAATTTTGAAGACCAATTGGTAGGCCTAAAGGCTGGAGATACCAAAGATGTTTTAGTTAAATTCCCAGATAATTATCAAGCAGAGAATTTGGCTGGCAAGGATGCAAAATTTGAATGTAAAGTAAATGCTGTTAAACGTAAAGAATTACCAGAAATAAATGATGCATTTGCATCAGATGTATCTGAATATGAAAATTTGGCTGATTATAAGGCTCATATCAAAGAGCATTTGCAAGAGCATGCTGTTCAGGATGCAAAAGTTCAAACAGAAAATAAGATAATAGACAAAATAATTGAAAATATGGAAGTAGAAGTACCACATGTAATGATACATAGAGAATTGGATGCTATGATGCAAGATATGCAATATAGACTAATGTATCAGGGTGTTACTCTAGAACAATACGCTCAATATATGGGTAAAACTGTAGATGAACTCAAACACGAGAGACATGAAGATGCAGAGAAGAGCGTAAAAATCAGACTTGCTTTACAAGAATTACTAAAGGCAGAGAAAATTGACGTAACAGATAAAGAAGTAGACAAACATGTCGAAGAGATTGCTAAAAAAGCAAATAAAACTCTAGCCGAGTATAAAAAGTCTTTGAGTGAAGAAAGATTGAATTATATTCGTAACGAAATGCTTATGAATAAATTGCTTGATTTCTTGGTAGAGAATAATAAATAATTTTTGGGGGAAATATGCTAATACCTTATGTCGTAGATCAGACCAGTAATGGTGAGAGAAGTTATGATATATATAGCAGACTATTAGAAGATAGAATAGTGTTTATTTCTGGAGAGATAGATGATGCTACAGCTAATACTGTAGTAGCAGAACTTATTTATCTAGAAGCAAAAAATCCTGAGAAAGATATATGTGTATACATAAATAGTCCTGGTGGCAGTGTTACTGCAGGTATGGCTATTTATGATACCATGCAATATGTTAAATGTGATGTTTCTACTATTTGTGTGGGGCTGGCTGCATCTATGGGTGCATTCCTATTAGCAGCAGGTACCAAGGGTAAAAGATTTTGTTTGCCTAATAGTGAAGTAATGATTCATCAGCCACTAGGTGGTGCTCAGGGGCAGGCTAGCGATATAGAGATTACTGCTAATCATATTGTAAAAACCAAAAAGAAGATGACAGAAATGTTGTCTAAAAATACTGGACAACCACTATCAAAAGTGGCTAAAGATGTAGATAGAGATTATTACATGACAGCAGAAGAAGCAGTCAAATATGGCCTAGTGGATAAAGTAATCAATAGGACAAAATAATGACGAGCAAATGTACTATGCTAAATTTTGCAGTATGGCATAGTACATATTTTTTAGGTTAGGGAGATAATATGGACGGGAAAATAGACGAGATATTGATGAAATGTTCATTCTGTGGCAGGTCGCAATTGGAGACTAGGAATATGATTACTAGTCCCGATGGCTCATCTTTTATATGCGAAGATTGTGTGGCTATTTGTGCCGATATGATTGCCAAAACTATGCAACCCAAAAATCAAGAAAAAATCAAATTGCCTACTCCTAGCATGCTCAAAAAAATGTTAGATGAATATGTTGTAGGGCAAGATGAAGCAAAAAGAGTATTGAGTGTAGCAGTCTATAATCATTACAAGAGAATTAATTATAATATTGATGTAAAAAATAGCAAAAAAGAAAAAGATGCACTCGACCTAGATAAGAGTAATGTTTTGCTTATTGGTCCTACCGGTAGTGGTAAAACTATGCTTGCTAGAATTTTGGCAAAAATATTAAAAGTTCCTTTTGCTACTGCAGATGCAACTACACTAACAGAGGCTGGCTATGTGGGGGAAGATGTAGAGAATATATTGCTCAAACTTATCCAGAATGCTGGTGGTGATGTAAAGAAAGCAGAACAGGGCATTATATATATAGACGAGATAGATAAAATTACTAGAAAATCTGAAAATCCTAGTATCACTAGAGATGTGAGTGGTGAGGGTGTTCAACAGGCATTACTAAAAATAATTGAGAGTACGATTGCTAATGTTCCACCACAGGGTGGTAGGAAACATCCACAGCAAGAACTTATTCAGATAGATACCAAAAATATTTTGTTTATATGTGGTGGTGCATTTGTAGGATTAGACAAAGTTATTGGCAAGAGAGTAAATAAAACGAGCCTAGGGTTTGTAGATGAAAATGACAAGAGTGAGCAGAAAAATAGCGAACTTATAAAAGATTTACAGCCTCAAGACCTGATAAAATATGGTCTAATCCCTGAATTTGTTGGTAGACTACCAATAGTAGTGGGACTCGATGAACTAACAGAAGATGCATTAGTAAAGATAATGACAGAGCCTAAAAACTCGCTAGTAAAACAATATAAAACAATGTTTAAAATAGATAATATTAATCTAGAAATAACAGATGATGCAGTGCGTGCAATTGCTAAAAAAGCAATGAAATTAAAAACTGGTGCTAGAGGACTGAGGACTATTATGGAAGATATTATGTTGGATATTATGTTCCAGTCTCCAGATGATAGGACTATATCAAAAATAATAGTAAATGAAGATACTGTAAAAACCAAAAAGCCAGTAATTGAACATAGAGAAGAAGAGGTAGACAAAGAAAAAACTGCCTAGGAGATGGTAATGGAAATACGTAGTGCTAAATTTGCAACTAGTGTTGCGAATAGCAAAAATATAGTATGTGATGAAAAAAATCAGATTGCCTTTGTTGGTCGTAGCAATGTGGGTAAAAGCACCCTTATAAATACGTTGACCAAAAGTAGCAAATTGTGCAAAACCAGTTCTACTCCGGGCAGAACCAGGCTCATTAATTATTTTTTAATTAATGATAGTTTTTATTTGGTGGATTTGCCGGGTTATGGTTATGCCAAGGCTAGCAAGTCTGAAGTAGATGGTTGGCAGTCCATGATTGAGCCGTACCTGATAAACAACGAGAGATTGAAACTAGTTTGTGTATTGGTAGATAGCAGAATAGAGCCTACTCAACAAGATAAACAGATGATGAAATTTCTGAATTATTATCAAATACCATTCATTATAATTGCGACCAAATGTGATAAGTTCGGAAAATCACAGATCAAACCACAGATGCAGAAAATTGCCAATGCCCTGGGAGTAGGAAAAGATAATGTGTTTCCGTCTAGTATGGAAAAGGGGTATGGACGATTAGATATCTTGTCTAAATTTGATCAATTTTTAGAGTAGTTAGTATTGTTTGGATGACCACATATATAATGTAAATGACATAAAGACATGGTTGTTTGACAATTACTATGATATAAATGTAATAATTTGCTGTGTAAAATATTATAATTATTGTGCTGTAAACACATAGCAAATTTGTGTTGTAACAATATGGAGAGTATCGACATATAATTTACTAGAACTTTTAGGAGGTAAATATATGTCGTTTTTTTCCGGAAATAGACAAGGGTGCAATCCAGGTCCGATGAGTGGTAATCCATTGCAGGGTTTATGTGAGAAAGCATGTATTCAGACTAGAAAGGTATTTGATGCATGTATGAAACAATTACAGATGGATAGTGTGCAATTAACACTAACTGACATCACTCCAGAGGGGCTTTCTGCACCATATACATTTGTGAGTTGTAGTACACAGACGGCAAATGTAACAATAGAAAATTTGGTTGTGGATAGGTTTGATGATAAACCATGCTTTGCTAGAGTTTCGGGTAGTGCTAATGTTCCAATTACTGTAAATTTTACAGATGCTAATGGTACAGCAGGTAGTGGTGTATCTACTATGACATTGCCTTTTGATGTAGTATTATATGTTCCACAGCCTTCTGTTATACCATACGAAGTAACTGCTTTTGCCAATGCTATATGTGCAGGTGGGACATTTACGAATGAAACTTCCCTTACAGTAAATACTTGTGTAACTCTAATTATTCGTGTGGTAGTTGATGCAGAAATTTTGATTCCTACATATGGATACTGCCAGATACCACCATGTCAGGATTATACCCAAGATGTTTGTTCGGGATATTTTGATTTACCATTATATCCAGCACAAGAGCCTGTGGCTCCACCTACACAAATAAATTAGTACTATATAAAGTCTATCCTGAAAAATGGATAGACTTTTCTTGATAAATTGGCACACTTTTGTTATAATTAAACATGTAAGGAGTAAACAAATGAAATCGATGAAATGTGAAGACTGCGGTGGCAGATTGGAGTATGATAAAGTAACAGGGAAAGCAAAATGCCCATATTGTGGTGCTGTGCATACTGAAACTGGCGCAACTGAAAAAAAGATTGATGATGATGTAAAAGCTATTAATGACTTTGTAGATAAAGTGGAGTCTAATATTAATGAAAACAATTCGTCTGGTATGAATATTTTTGTTTTTATTATGCTATTATTTTTGTGTTGGCCTATAGCAATCATTTATCTTATTATGTCTAGCAGAAAGAAGAAATAACTGGATTATAAGGGTGTAAAGTAATAATGAAAATATATGCAATAAGTGATTTGCATTTAAGTATTAATAATCCTAAACCCATGAATATATTTGGTCCTGTTTGGGATAATTATCTCTCACAGATAGAAAGCGATTGGGAAAACAAGGTAAAAGATGACGATGTGGTGCTTATTCCAGGTGATATTTCTTGGGCTATGAAACTGCAATCTGCATTACCAGATTTAGAATATATATGCAATTTCAATGGTAATAAGGTAATATTAAAGGGAAATCACGATTATTGGTGGAGTTCTATTAGTGAGCTTAGATCACACTTAAACAATAATACTTATGCAATACAAAATGATGCTGTGAAAATAGGCGATTTTATTATAGGTGGTTCTCGTGGGTGGACTCCATACGATAATGGATTTGAGTCTCCAGAAGATGAAAAAATATACAAACGAGAACTCATTCGAATGGAATTATCCCTAAAGGCTATGAAAAATCTTCAGCAAAATGGCGAAAAAATGATTGTTATGACACATTTCCCACCATTCAATTTTCGACTGGAAGATAATGATATGACGAGACTTTTTGAAGAATATGGTGTTGATGCTGTGGTCTATGGGCATCTACACAAATACGATAAAAATCAAAAACTTTTTTATCAAAGGAATAATGTAAAGTACTATCTGACATCTTGCGACATTGTTGGTAATAAATTGATAGAAATATTGTAATAAAAGACCACTCAATTTATGAGTGGTTTTTTTATATTTATTCAAAAAATTAGTTTTTGTATTTATCTACTTTTCCACAGACATTTATGCATTTTTATGAATATTCAGAATGGGGTTATAAAAATATAATTATGTATAATTATGTAATACATAAGCAAACATATGTTTTATATATATGAATAAAGCGACTATTTTATGCGAAAATTATGGTATATTTTGAAAAATAAAGGTTATACACAATGTGGATAACCTGTGATTATTTATTCACAATTTTGGTATAAAAGTGAATAAAAGGGTGTAAAAATATTTGGAGATAATGTGTAAAATGTGTATAATTATGAATGTAAAGAGTAGGTAAGTATTCGACATTAATGCATTAGCCTTTTTGAATACTCTTTTAAATTTTTGATTGTTTATGCATAGAAATTCAGAGTGTGTTAATATATGCATACAATTTAAAATTATATAGGGGAGCGAAAAAAGAAATGGGGAAAACATTGGAAAATACATTTCAACACACTCCAGTTTTGCTAAACGAGTGCCTAGATGGGCTAAATATCAAACCTGATGGTATCTATGTGGATGGTACATTGGGCGGTGGTGGTCATAGTGAAGAAATTTTAAAAAGACTCACAACCGGCAAATTGTATGCATTTGATAAAGATGAAGATGCATTGGGTTTCACTAGCCAAAAATTAGCCAAATATGGCGATAAAATCGAATTTATCAAAAGCGATTTTAAGTATATGGCGAGTGTACTAAATAATATTGGGGTAGATAGCGTAGATGGCATACTTTTAGATTTGGGGGTAAGTAGTTACCAAATTGATACACCCGAGAGAGGATTTTCTTATAGGTTTGATGGCAAACTCGATATGAGAATGGATAAATCTGCTAAACTTTCGGCATACGATGTTGTTAATACTTATTCTAAAGAAGAGTTGATACGAATACTCTTTAATTACGGGGAAGAAAGTTTCGCTAAGCCAATTGTTAATAAAATCATTGAGAGTAGGAAACTAAAAAACATTGAAACAACTGGTGAATTGGTAAAACTCATTGAGAGTGCAGTACCAAAGAAATTCTGGGGCAAAGGAAGTGTGGCTAAAAAGACATTTCAGGCTATCAGAATAGAAGTGAATGGAGAATTAGATGGGCTAGATAAAGCCATAGATGAGATGATAGGATTATTATCTCCTCACGGCAGGCTTGCAATAATTACATTTCATTCGCTAGAGGATAGAATCGTTAAAAATATTATGAAATTGCATGCAACTGATTGTATCTGTGATAAAACAATACCATTCTGTGTATGTAATCACCATGCTGATGGTGAATTGGTAAACAAAAAGCCAATAGAAGCCAGCAAACAAGAACAAGAAGAAAATAAACGTTCTACCAGTGCGAAATTACGCATATTTGAAAAATTTGAATAAGGAGAAACATTATGAGTGCTTATAGCAATGTATCGTATACCGAGAATGATGAGATTGCTAATGAGATGGTAGCTGAGCCAGAAGAGAATACTTCTGTAATGGATGAGCAAGTAGCCAAATTTGATACCAATTTTAGCAATGAAAAATTGGAAGCATTATACAATGAGTACGATAAAATCACTCTAGATGAAGAGAAAATCAAATCTCTGACTCAAGTGAAAACAAATGCTGTATCTACACCTGTACCATTCAGGACAGTGTTGGTTATGTCTACGGCATTACTTGTAACATTGTTACTAGCATTCCTATGTATATACAATATTTCAGTCATAAATAGTATGAATGGTGGCATAAATTATTTGCAAGAAGAAGTCATTTCATACGAAAGTGAATTGTTTGAGGCTGAGGGGCTATACAATAGACTCACTAGCACAGACAATATACAAGGAGAACTAGCCCAGATGGGATATGAAGAGATGACATCTTCAAATATAGTAGCTGTAAGTATTCCAGAAAAAGTGGAGGTAACTTCATTACAGGCACCTACCAATTGGTTTGATGCTTTCTGTAATTTCTTAAGCCGAATATTTGGGTAGGTTCGAATGATTAATAATTCTATATTTTCTCTCAAGAAAAGATTACTAGCAATATTTTTGCTAGTATCTTTTCTTTTTTTAGCCATTATATGTAGATTATTCTATTTGCAGATAATTAAAGGTGGTTGGTTGCAGGCACGTGCTATTGACCAGTGGACTAGAGAATTGCCCTTGAATGCTATTAGGGGAGAGATAATGGATAGGAATGGTGTGACACTGGCAACCAATTATTCCACATATGATATTTATGTTAGACCTAGTATGGTGGTAGATGCTAAAAAGGTTACCAAGGTTTTGGTTGAGACTCTGGGTGTGGACTACGATACGACATATATTAGAGTGACAGATAGGTATGTGTCCGAGAGTCTAATTAAATTGCAAGTGCCTAAAGAAAAGGCAAAAACACTCAAAAGTGATGATCTTTTGGGTATTAAACTCAGTGAAAATAATTCTAGATACTATCCTTTTCAGACAATGCTTACTCAAGTATTAGGATATACTACAATAGATAATGTAGGACAGGCAGGATTGGAGGCGTACTACAATAAATATCTAACTGGTGTAAATGGCTATATTATGGAAGAAAGTGATGTAAAGGGCGTAAAAATAGATAATACACTTACCACATACATGCCTAGTATACCGGGATGCAGTATAGAATTGACCATTGATATCAATATTCAGAGATTTACCGAGAATGCTCTAAAGATACTAGTGGAAGAACAAAAACCCAAACGTGCGAGTGCCATAATAATGAATCCTAATACTGGTGAGATAATTAGTATGGCTAGTTATCCTAATTTTAACCTAAATAATATACCGAGAGATGATGTGTCAAAACTGCTAGAGACTACCAAAAATATGAATATTGTAGATGTGTATGAGCCTGGTTCTACATTTAAATGCATTACGATGGCAAATTCTATTGATGAAGGTGTGGCACATCTGAGTGACCATTTTTATGATCCGGGATATAGAATGGTAGATGGAGAAAAAATCAAGTGTTGGAAATTAAAGGGACATGGCTCTCAGACTCTCAGTCAGGGTTTGGCAAATAGTTGTAATAGTGTCTTTGTAGATTTGGCATTGAGACTGGGCAAAGAAGGTATATATGAGATGTTCGATAAATTTGGTCTAGGGAAACCACTAGGTATAGACTTTATGGGTGAAGGCTATGGAATTATTATGAATCATGACACTGCTAAAAATGTAGATGTTGCTAGAATGGGCTTTGGTCAGGCTGTAGCAGTGACTCCTATTCAACTCATATCTGCTATATCTAGTATTGTGAATGGTGGCACTCTATATAAACCATATTTTATGCGCAATATGTATGATACTAGTGGTCAAAAACTAGTGGAAAATTTACCACAAAAAATCAAAAACACCATTAGCGAGAGTACTAGTGAAATTATGCAGACCATGATGTTAGATGTAATCAAACAATATAGTGGATATTATGCCTTTATACCAGGGTACGAAGTCGGTGGCAAAACAGGAACTAGTCAAAAATATGAGAATGGTAAAATAAATGGTCAATATATAGCATCATTTGTAGGCACATTCCCAGCACACCATCCAGATTATGTGGTATTAATAATAGTAGATGAGCCGGGTGGGGCTAGTTATTATGGTAGTATTGCTGCTACTCCATATGCCAAAATGATTATTCAAGACATCATCAAATATCGTAAATACGAGCCGTCTGGAGATGAAGAAATAGAGAAAGCCAAACTTAATGAAAAAGTAAATATGCCAGATGTGGTGGGAATGAGCGTATATGATGCAATAGAGTGTATAGAAAAAGCAGGTCTTCAGGTGGAAACGCAGGGAGATGGTGAAATGGTTGTATCTCAATTCCCAGTGGCAGATGTAGAAGTAGTAAAAAATGGTATTGTAATGATACAGACATAAAAATAAAATCTTGTATGAATGATGAACATACAAGATTTTTTTGTCGTTAATGAGAGTATTGTTATATGCAAAGAATGACTAAAAATGTAGAACTAGTCTAATGAAAAAATACTTATGATAAAATAATAAAAATTGGAGCAGGTATGAGACTAAAAAAGATACTAGAAAATGTACGTGTAAAGAAACTAAATAATTTCAAAAATTATAATATAAATTGCATTACACATAAGTCAAATGATGTGGTTAAAAATTCAATTTTTATATGTATTGCTGGAGAAAAATATAATGGTTTAGACTATATAGATGATGCTGTGTCTCGCGGTGCAAAATGTATTGTTGTGGACCATGATGTATACGTACCCAATATTGCTGTCGTAGTGGTAAAAGATATTAGAATTGCTATGAGTATCATGGCCAAAAATTTCTATAATAAATGCTGCGACCAGATGGAAATGATTGGTGTGGTGGGTACGTCTGGTAAGACATCGACCACAATGATAATATCTCATATTCTAAAAAGTATTGGCAGAAATGTAGGAATAATTGGCACAAACTTTATATATTTTGACAATATTCGACATGATAGTTGTTTTACGACGCCAGACCCTTTAGAATTACATTATGTATTCTACCAGATGAGAATGTTGGGTATAGATACTGTAGTTATGGAGATAAGTGCTCAGGCGATATTTTATAAAAAAGTGTATGGCATTAGATATAGGATAGTCGACTTCACTAATATTAGTGTTGAGCATCTAGATTTCTTTGGCTCTATGGATAAATATGTGCAAACCAAACTGGATTATTTCTCTCCGAAAAATATGGATGAGTGTGTGGTAAATATAGATGATCCGTATGGTAAAAAATTAGCCTATGATACCCTAGTCCCATCTATTAGTTATGGGCTTTTATCTCCTGCAAATTCTTTTGCACTAGATATAGTGGAATCATTAGATGGGTTGGAGTTTACTGCTAATATTCTAGATGATATTGCGACCATTCAGACGGGTTTGCTTGGTAGGTATAATGTCTATAATATATTGGGTGCTATGACTGTGTGCAAAATGCTGGGTATCAGTGTGGTCGCTATGAAAAATTGCTTGCAGTCGATGCCACCTATTGATGGCAGATTTAATGTTTATTATAAAGATGGCAAAAGGTTAATTATAGATTTTGCGCATACACCTGATAGTATAGAAAAAGTTCTTTCCTTTATTCGTCCTAGGTGTGAGAAAAGGCTGATAGTGATTTTTGGTTGTGTGGGATATAGTGATACTGCCAAACGTGTAGCGATGTCCAGAGCTGTAGATAGATATGCAGATAAAATAATCATAACCACAGACAATCGTGGTGTAGTACCTTTTGAAGATATTATGCGCGATATGATTAAGGGCATTACAACTCAATATGAATGTATAGAAGATAGATGTAATGCTATTATGTATGCCTATGATATTATGTCCAATGGTGATACATTGGTAATCCTTGGCAAAGGTGCAGAGAACTTTCAGACTATAGGGAATGATAGGGTGGAGTACAGCGACACAGCAGTCGTTAAAAAACTAATTGGAAAATAGTACTATGAAATATGGTCTCATAAACCTAATAATATGTTTCGTCGTGTCGGTTGTAATTGCACCATATATTATTAGGTGGTTGCATAAAATTAAATTCGGTCAGAATATACTTATATATGTGGAAAAGCACAAGACCAAGGCTGGTACACCTACTATGGGTGGTATCATTTTTATTGTGTCTGCAGTTATAGGTTATTTTATCTTTTTTGGTAAAGAAAATACGTTTGCTACTATTTCGATATTGTCTCTATTATTTTTTGGTATAGTGGGATTTTTGGACGATTATATCAAGGTAAAATATCATCAAAATGAAGGGTTGAAACCATATCAAAAAATAGTTGGACAATTAGGTATTTCTATTGCGATTGCACTTTTTGTATATTTCTCAAAGATGAATGGCGGGCTCATTAGTATTCCCTTTAGTGATGCAACTATCGATATTGGATTTTGGATAATACCATTTGTAATATTCGTCTATTTGGCAGTTGTCAATGGTGTCAATCTAATAGATGGTCTAGATGGACTATGTGCAGGTGTAAGTAGTGTGGTAATAATAGTCCTGACTGTGATATTTTTTCTCATATCTAGGAATTGGAGTGGGGCACTATATAGCGAGATGGAACATCTAAATATAGTATCAATGGGTGTTGTGGGTGGACTACTAGGATTTTTGTGTTACAATGGTTATCCGGCTAAAGTATTCATGGGTGATACTGGTTCATTGGCGATAGGTGGATATTTGGCATCTATGGTGGTACTTACTCAAAATTATCTACTAATATGCATCGTTGGTATTGCGTATGTGCTAACAGTACTCAGTGTTATAATTCAGGTGTCTTATTATAAACTCACGCATAAAAGAATATTTAAAATGGCTCCACTTCATCATCATTTCGAACAATATTGTAATGAAAACAAAGTTGTCACAATATATATAATAGTGACATTAATAATAGGTATTTTGACAATAACGTTGTATTTGTAGGTGTGATATGGATTTTGATTATGAAAATATTTTAATAATGGGCTATGGTGCTAGTGGTCAAGCAGTGGAGTCTGTGTGTAAAAAAATCGGTGTCAACTATACCATTTACGATGGTGCAAAAAAAATTGATGGTGGTAAATATATATCTCATCTATCACATAAATTTATTAGAAATTTTGATTTGATTGTCGTGTCTCCTGGGATATCGGTTTACAATAAATATCTAGTTTATGCAGAGAGAATGGGTATCAAAATTATTGGCGAATTAGAATTTGGTTATTGGTTTACATCATCTCCTATAGTGGCTATTACAGGTACCAATGGCAAGACTACTACCACATCACTGGTTGCAGATATCCTAGCCACCAAATATTGTACAGCAGCATATGGTAATATAGGCAAACCACTGAGCCTTGCCTATGGTGTGGATTATGATTATCTAGTGTGTGAAGTTAGTTCTTTTCAATTAGAAACTACCAATCTATTTAGACCATATATATCGGTAATTCTTAATATTGCCGAAGATCACATAGATAGGCACAAAACTTTTGATAATTATGTAAAGTGCAAATTAGGTCTGCTAAAAAATTGTAATGAAAAATCTATAGTAGTATTAAATGCAGATGACCAATTATTGATGTCCAAGACAGAGAATATTTTGGCTAAAAAATATTACATATCCAAATATGAAAAAGTACATGGTGTGTATGTACGTAATGGCAAAATTTACTCAAGCATATCTAGGATGACGGGCGAGATAATTAGTGTAGATGATTTAGGCGCCAATGTAATCGTATTAGAAGATATTTTGGCAGCTATTCTAGTGGGAATTCTTGCCAAATGTGACAGAGACGCCATAGTGAGTGCTGTGAAGCAATTTCAGCCTGCGCCACATAGACTGCAGACGGTGCGAGAGTGTGGTGGAGTGAAATATATTGACGATAGCAAAAGTACCAATATTCATAGCACTATGAATGCACTATCATGTGTAGGAGATGGTGTGGTACTTTTGCTAGGTGGCAAAGATAAAAATCTAAATTTTGATGCGATTTTTACTAAATATGGCACCAAGATAATTAGAGTATTCGCTTTCGGTAGTGCTAGGAAAAAAATCATGTCTTCAGCCAAACGTTGCTCTTACGATAGTATTGTACAATATAAATCATTTTTTGATGCTGTACGTGCTGCATGTCAGTATGCTACCGAGCATAATATTATACTGCTTTCTCCTGCTTGTGCTAGTTTTGATGAATTTCACTCGTATGCCGAGCGTGGAGATGCTTTTGCAGATATTGTAAAGGAAATGTCAAATGCAAAAATCTAAATCTAGAAATATTATGCTAATATCTCTTGTGCTATTTTTGTGCCTATTTGGTATGGTAATGATATATAGTGCGAGTTCATATTCTAGTAGTGTGTTATTTTCAGATAGTATGCACTTTGTCAAAAAGCAGTTTCTAGGCTTTTTGCTAGGTCTGGCTATGCTTATTTTTACTGCCAATTTTGATTATCATAGATATTATAAATTTCGTTGGTATTTGGTGGGCATATCCATACTACTGCTACTACTGGTATTTGTCCCTGGTGTAGGGGTGTCTGCCAATGGTGCTAGACGTTGGATAGGTTTCGCAGGTATAAATCTGCAGAGTAGCGAAGTGGCGAAATTTGGCTTTGTAATATTCTCTGCATGTTATCTGTCTAAAAATTATACCGAGACCAAAAAATTCAAAGGAATTCTACCCATATTGTGCGTGGGTGGAGTGATGTGTTTGCTTATAATACTAGAGCCAAATATGAGTGTTACTATGTGTGTAGGACTGGTTATGGTAGTAATGCTATTTATTGGTGGTATATCTGCTAGACATTTCGTACTACTAGCCATTCCTGCCATCCTTATAGCCATTGGACTTATTGTGATAGAGCCGTATAGATTTGCTAGACTAATAGCCTTTATAAATCCGTGGGCAAATCCAAAAGAAGAAGGCTATCAGCTCATCCAGTCATTATATTCTCTGGGCGCAGGTGGCCTTTTTGGTGTGGGATTATTCAATAGTAGGCAGAAATACTTATTTTTGCCATTTGCCGAGAGTGACTTTATATTTTCTATTATCGGTGAAGAATTGGGGCTAATAGGTGCTATTCTGGTGATAGGTGTGTACATTACTATCATAGCCCTGGGCATACTCATATCGCTAAATGCTAGAGATAGACTGGGTACATATATGTCTTGTGGAATAATATCTGTAATAGCCATACAATTACTTATCAATATAGCAGTGGTTACAGGCTCGATCCCACCAACTGGAATACCTATGCCATTTGTGAGTGCAGGTGGCACTAGTCTCAGTGTCTTTATGGGTGCGATAGGGGTGGTGCTGAATATAAGTAAACAAAGCAAGGTGTAACGCCTTGCTTAATTTTTTTGAAAAAAAACGATACAAGTTAGTTAATTTTGTGGTACAATGAAATCATGAAGATTGTGACATATAATATTAATGGTGCAAGGGCATCCATGAAACATGGAATAGTTGATTGGATTAGGTCTGTCCATGCAGATATAATTTGTATTCAAGAAATTAGGGCAAACAAAGATGTGTGTGCAGAAATATTTAAAGATTGTGGATATCAAACAATAATCAATCCTGCACATAAAAAAGGATATTCTGGGACAATGGTTTTAACCAAAATTAAGCCATTGTCAATTAAGTTTGGGTTTGGGTTTTTGGATGAAGAGGGCAGAGTAATAACTTTGGATTTTGGAAGTTTTAAATTGGTAAATGCTTATATTCCAAATGGCAGTTCACGTTTAGATGTAAAGTTGAAGTTTGTTAAAAAATTTATAGATTATATTTCATTTTTAGAAAAAGAGAAACCGGTAATAATTTGTGCAGACATGAATACTGCACAAACAGAATTGGATTTAACAAATCCTAAATCTTGTGTAAATCATTCAGGCTTTTTGCAAGAGGAAAGGGTTTTACAGAAAAAGATATTTGATTGTAATTTTGTGGACATATTAAGAGAGAAACATCATAACGAACTCTTAATAACATGGAGATCATATAGGTCAAGAATATTAGGTGATGATTTCGGTTGGAAGTTTAGATTTGACTATATTTACTGTAGTGATAGGTTGTTTAGCATTGTGCAATCTGCTAATATTTTAAATCTTGAATATAGTGATCATTTACCGATTTTGGTTGATTTTGGAGATATATATGCAAATAAACAATAAAATAGAAAGCTACAATAAGATTGTGGAGTTAAATCTTAATAGATTTCCAGAAAAAATCTTTAAGCAAGGACAGCAAGATTTGATTAAAGATTTTATAAAAAAATACCCTGCAGAATATTATGCAATAAGAGATAAATCAAAAGCGGGAGGGGTTTTTAAGTTAAAAGTGACAGTAGATGATTTATTGAAAGAAACATATGGTTATGAGAAGTTTTCTATAAATGTAAGTTCTTATAATTACATAAAGAATCAGTTGCTAGTAGGAGAGATTTTCTTTACTAGGGATGGGTTTGTGGCTGGCACTCTTTCCAAAAACCCTAGTTATTCCGTTCGTGATGCTCTTAAAAATCCGGATTATAACTTTAAAACCAATATCTTTGATAAATATATTGATGAAATACCATGTTTTGACAAGATCTATGAATATGTATCAAAACACCAATTGTTTGATATTATAGTCGAATTTGCGTGTTTTGATATTTCTGTTGGTGTAAATAACGAAAATATAGTGGTTTATGAAATACGCACAGGATATTAAATTTTTCAGTGCAATAACAAATTGTAACAGGTTCGATTCAAAGCAGAGTAAAATTTGACTCTGCTTTAATTTTTTAAAAATTTTGATGCATAATCAAGTATTATATGTTATAATTACCACATAGGAGAAATAGATGAAGATATTACTAATTTGCAGTAAAGCTTTTTATGATAAATTGCAAGATTACAAACAAAAACTAGAAAATTTAGGGCACAAAGTGTTCATGCCAAATTGCTGGAATGCACCAGAAACAGAGGCGAAATATAGGGGAACGCCCGAGCACCATATTTTTAAGGCTAAAATGTTTAGGCAATCCGAAGAAACAATAAAAAACATGGACGCAGTTTTGGTTCTCAATTTTAACAAAAATGGGCAAGAAAACTACATTGGTGGAGCCACATTTCTTGAGATATATGATGCATTTAGAATGAATAAAAAAATTTATTTTGTAAACGATATTCCTAACAATATGTTGAAAGATGAATTAATTGGATTCAATCCAACTATTATAGGAAATGATTTGACAAAAATTTCAGTGCTATAACAGTTCATAATAGGCTCGATTCCACTGGGCTTCCGCTTCCGTTTATCAGCGCTGGCTCAACTTCGCTCGTGGTTTTTATGAGTGCGATAGGAGTAGTGCTGAATATAAGTAAGCAGAGTAAAATTTAACTCTGCTTGTTTTTTTTATAAAAAAATTATAAAAAATAGAGAAATATATGATAAAATCAGTTAGAGGAAAATTATAAATGAAATGTTTGATTATAAATGGCAGTCCAAAAGCAAATGGAAATACTGCAGTAATGATTAATGAATTTACTAAAAATTTTAAAGGAGAAATTGATATAATAAATCCTTTTAAAAATCTTTCGCCTTGTCTAGATTGTGGTTATTGCACAATGCATAAAAAATGTTGTATAAATGATGATTTTTCAAAATTATTATTGGACGATTATCATATAATTGTAATTGCAAGTCCAATTTATATGTCTAATCTTCCAGGCCCTATGTTGAGTTTGATAAGTAGATTTAATTTTTTGTATAATAATAAAGTTAATTTGAATTATAAACATTCATTCAATCCTAAAAGGGCTGTACTATTTTTAGTTGGAGGTGGCAGTGCTTCTGAAATGTTAAAGGGGGACTTTAATGAGAGTAATCCAATAGCACAAGCCAAATACATATTTAAAAAACTTAATGCACAACTAAAAGAGAAAGATATGGTTTTGTGTTTAAACACAGATGAGATGAGTGTTGAGAATAACTCGATGATATTGAATAAGATTTCCGATATAGCAAAATCTTGCAATGAAGAGTAGTGTAAAATCTTCCTGTGCCATAATTGGTCATATAAATGTTTCAAAGTAGAGCAGGGGTGTAAAGTCTTTTTGTGTCATGATATAATTCAAATTTTAATATTGATTTTGAATTCATATTGTAAATTTGAAAAGTCTACTATTTGGTGTTGATTTTAAACTTGATATTGATTTATTGAGTTTTTCATGTTAAAGTAATATCAGAGTAGGAGATATTATGAGAATAAATAACACATTATTTGTATTAGACACCGAAACGGGTGGTCTCGATCCACAAACTGCATCTTTAATGCAAATTGCGGGTGTGATATTAAAAGATGGAAAAGTTGTAGGTGAATATGAATCTCTAGTCAAATCAAAAGATGGTAAATACCTATGTAACGAATTTGCTAGAAAGATGCATGGGATAACCGATCAAGAAATTAATCAAAAAGGGAAATATCCACAAGAAATAATAAGAGATTTAAAACATATTCAAAACAAATTTTTTGATAGCGAGCCTATGACGATAGTTGCGCATAATGCCGCCTTTGATATTGCTTTCTTAAAGAAAATGTTTGTTGATGCTGGACTAGATATGCAATCGTTAATTTCAAACAATCCGTATGATTATAATAATATGTTTAGCCGAAATGCGATTGATACAGCGACAATGGCACTTATTCTTAGATTGCAAAACAAGCTAGATTTTGACAGGTGTTCGCTTGATAATATATTGAAGTATTATAATCTCGTCACATCTAGCGAACAAAGACATAGTGCGATCGGCGATGCGAGACAGACGGCGAAAGCATTTCTGTGTATGTTTAGCGCATTATCCAATGAATATGTGGAACATAATTCTGGTGCTGTTGATTATGACACGGGCTTTGATGATTCAAAAAAATTTTAATTTTATGTTTATACTCAGCGAAAAATAGGTCATAAAAAGATGTTTTAATAAAAACTCTAGCGAATCGCTAGAGTTTTTGTTTTTGTATTAATTCTTTTCGACCATTATTATTTGTGGTTCACTTTTGGTTATTTCAAAAATTTCTTCACTAGAAATTTTGATTTTGTATAGAAATTCTACTTCGATGATAGCCTTGTCATTTTCTTTAGAAATTCTGAAATGTTCAAAATGGTCAATATCAAATATTTCTTTAAATCTCTTTATGTACCCATTTTCTGCATAAAATTTGGCATTGAGTACTATTAGTTTTTTTCTTTTGAAAAAGCCTTTGTTTTTATGTAGGATGAATTGTAATAAAATAACTACTATAGTGATAATCCCTGCTGTGATTAATAGTCCAGAGCCGAAGCACATGCCAATAGCAATAGTTAAACATAGAGATACGGCAGTGGTTAGACCTTTGATTGAGTTTTGTTTGTAAAATAACATTCCTGCACCAATAAAGCAAAGACCAGATATAATAGTTGATGCAATACGTGCTGCATCATATTGTATCCCATCTAATTTACTTATCTCATAAAAACCATATTTAGATATTATCATTAGCAAACATGATGTTAGGCAGAGTAGGGTATGAGTTTTTATTCCAGCATCTTTTAGTCTACTATTGCTCTCAAAACCAATCATCAATCCTGCTATAATAGCCAAACCTAACCTTATTAAAATTTTCCAGATTTGTGGTGTTCCATCTAGAACATACATAGAATTAAATATTTCTTCCATAACGATATCCTTTTTTATAATAATAACCTATTTTTTTATAGAAAGCAACAAATTGTATTTATTAATTACATATCTTAAATTGGTTGAAGTCAAATTGACAAATGCTACAAATGTGTTAAAATATAAAATATGGAAATCAAAAATATTTATAAAGAAAAAATTAATAGCGATATTGAGTCGGACCATATAGTACTGAGAGATTCAAATAAACACGAATTGGAATGTTTTTGGTTCTCTCATGAAGTGATTGTGTCACCTAGAGATAATCAAGAATTTGTGTTTTTGAAGACGGAGAATCCATCTCTATATAAAATACTATCTAAATTTGCAGGGCGAATAGTGAAAGCCAATGATATGGTAGGTGGAAGTTTTATAGATGGTAATACTTTTACTTGGCATCATATGGCTAGGTCGTGGGATAGACCATTTTCAGAAAATGCTGGTTACATAGCCACCATGGATAAAGATAGTGTCCGTATTAGATTTTTTCCCGCTCAAAAGAAGTCATTTGGAGATAGGTATATTAGTATGGGTGGCCCAGATGGATATACAGAGCCTTACCAATCTATTTCAAATCTATTCGCCGAGACTCTAAATGATATGCTAGGGCATGTGCAGTACAATATGGAACATGACGATGACGTGATGTAATATTGGTATATATGATAAAAAGTTTTTATTGAATATTTGAAAAACAGGCTGTCGTCCTGCTTTTTTGTTTTTGCAAAACTAATGATATGCAAAGTGTGAAAATAGCCCCATAAATATTGACAAAATTGCATATTTGTGATATTATACATATAATAAGAAATATGGTGATGGAAAATATGACTAGAGAAGAAGCAATACAAAATCTAGTACAATTAGGATTTCTAATTCCTATGAGAGATCTACAATTATTTCATGGTAGATCTGCTTTTACCGATCCTGATACTAATGCTGTTTGGCATGTTAATCCTAGGTTTAATAATTCGGGTAATTCTACTGGTAATCGTAATGTAAACCATGTAGCTGCACTGAATACTGGGGAATATGGTGTGGCTAGACGTTTTGCCGAAGCTAGAGATGGAAGGAATCGTAGGAATTATCCTAATCGTGTTATTACCAAATCTACTATTCAGGTGCATAGAATTGTGCCATTAGATGATAGTGAAGATTTGTATTTTATGAGAACGGCATTCTATGTGGATGCTCTCGAAGAAAGCAAACAAATACTATTTAGAGAATCCATAAAAACCCTAGGCAATGTAAGTGTTACCGAACTTATGCCTGCTGATTTTAAAGATAGACTTATCATGAAAACGGCTAGGGGTGTAATGCAGGAAAAGGGTAAAAAGAATGAGATTCATTTGCCACTGTCTAATGAAGATATTGATCTAATATCTAGAGAAACATCTAGGAGAATGCCTAGTGTAAATCGGGATGAGGTAAACGATTATGTTAGGGCTTTCTGTGAAGCATTCAATACCAAGACATTCCTGAAATATTTAAATCCTGCTAAACTAATGAATGCTGTAATGTACGACAATGAGACTAGCATTCAGTATAATGGTAGGAGCTATAATATTAATCCACAAGTACTATTTGCATGGTGTAGGAAAAACAATATAATTGGTAATAGAACGATGGTGGATTCTGCTACTCTCAATGATACACTAGTAAATTTTCTTATCTTTGATCTAGATAAAGTAAATACAGTAGATTATGTGAGAGAAAGCAGAGAAAAGATGCATAGGAATTATGATGCTGTTGATAGGATATTTGATAATAGAATTCCGGATAAAGAATTTCAGAATGATATATTGAGCATAGATGATCCACAAGAATTTGTGAAGGCTGCTAGCTCCCATCTGGGAATTCAGAAATATCTAGATATGAGTGCAGGAGTATGGGAAGGCTTCACTGTAGGAGAACATACCGAGACGGCATTAAGAATATTTGAAGATGGTTATAGTCATAAAATTACACCAAATGTGGCTAAAATGTTAAGATTTCTGCTATTAATCCATGATATAGGTAAAGGTATTGCACGTAAAAAATCTGCATGTACTAAGGATAAAGAAGATGCATATACTATGGAGACCTGTCACAAAGTTATTTATCCTAAAATAGGTATTGGTAAAGAGTCAGCCCAGTGGCTAATAGATTTCTTAATTACAGAGAATCTAGAATTGGCATCTAAGGCACATTTGAATAAATTGCAAAATAAAAAACCAGAGATACAAGCATGGCGCGATCGTATTGTCGAGGAACTAGCACTACACCTAAATAGAATGCCTACCCCTGATGAAATTCGTGGAATCATGTGTATGGGAGAAGTAATGTTTGCATGCGATGGTGGGGCATATTCTACGTATGCTATCACTCGTGACCACGATACTGGTGACTACTATAGGAATGGTAATGAGAGATTTAGTCAGACCTTTAAAAAACCAGGGGATATTGCTCGTAGAATAATTGAGTTAAAGCATGAAAATTTCTGGAATGAAATGTAGAATAAAAGCAGTGCATAGTCATTGACTTTTGAAACTAGCCAAATAATCAACACTTTAACTTGAAAAAGTTAGAGTGTTTTTTTATTCTCTCTTAACTAGCCAACAAAACGGATATTATGCCGTTGTCATAGGTTGTCGTTGTTATCTTAATATTTACAATTACAAGACATACATTTTAACCTTGACTACAAATAATATTCGTTTACACTAAAAACAAGGAGAAAAAAGAGAGAAAGAGTGTCGTGCATTTGCTCTGCCAGCACACACTCTTTCTTCTAACTTAGTGTATTGTTGTGCTTGTCTTCGTTGGAGCGAAGCGACAACGACTTGTATCAAGACAAGCACACGTTTAAATGCCATCATAAAAATATAATCAAATCAAGACTTTTTGTTATTTTTATGTTATAATACACGTATGACTAAAGATTATGTAATAAATAACAAAGATTTAATGAAAGAATGGAATTGGGAGAAAAATAGCTCTCTTGGTCTTTTTCCAGATAAATTAACCTGTGGTAGTAATCGAAAAGTATGGTGGAAATGTCATAAATGTAAATATGAATGGGAAAGTATATGTAATAATAGAAATAAAGGACAAAATTGCCCATGTTGTGCAAATAAAGTCTTAATTGATGGTAAAAATGATTTACAAACAGTTTATCCTGCAATTTCAAAAAAATGGAATTATGAATTAAATGATTTAAAACCGAATGAAGTTTTTGCACATAGTAACAAAAAGGTATGGTGGATTTGTGATAAAGACAAAAGGCATATTTTTGAAGCAAGAATTGACCATGTGGTAAAAGGTGAAATTATTTGTCCTGTATGTGCTAATCAAAAGATAATTGTTGGAGTAAATGATTTAACAACAACTAACCCAGAACTTTTAAAAGAATGGAACTACTCTAAAAATACTATTACTCCTCAACAATTAACCTATGGGGTAAATAAAAAAGTATGGTGGATATGTAAAAAAGGACACGAATGGCAAGCAACTATTGCATCACGAGCTGGATATCAGAAAACAGAATGTCCTTATTGTAAAAATGAATTAAAAACTTCAATTCGTGAAAAAACATTAGCTTATTATCTATCACAGCATTATCAAATTGAAGAAAGCAAACATTTTAATTGGCTTAATAAAATGGAAATAGATATTTATATACCTGAATTAAATTTAGGCATTGAATATGATGGTAGACAATGGCATAAGAACACTCAAAGAGATTTAAAAAAAGATAATTTATGCTTAATAAATAATCTACAGCTTATTCGTATTCGTGAAGAAGGTTGTCCAGAATATAAAACAGAAATTGATACCATTAAAGTAGAAATAGATAAAGATCCAATTTTACAATTAAAAGAAATTATTAAAAAGACATTTGAATTTATAAATAATAGATACAATACAAAATTAAATACTGAACCTAATATTGAAGATGATTATTCAATTATTCTTAATAAAACTTTGACTATTCCAAAAGAAAGAAATGTAGCCAATAATGATTTGATAAATGAATGGAATTATAAACAAAATAAAGGATTAAATCCAGAATTACTTTCAATTGGTAGTGATAAAAAAGTATGGTGGAAATGTAAAAAGGGTCATGAGTGGCAAGCAACAATATCATCAAGAACTGGTAATATGAAATGTGGTTGTCCTTATTGTGCAGGACAAAAGGTTTTAACTGGAGAAAATGATTTACAAACACTATACCCAAACATTGCAAAAGAATGGAATTATGAAAAAAATGGAGATATTAAACCATCACAGATTAGACCTATGTCTAATAAAATATACTGGTGGAAATGCAGTAAATGTGGAAATGAATGGAAAACTGCTGTAAGTCATAGAACAGAAGGAAAAAATTGTCCGAAATGTGCAAGACAAATAACAATTGCATCACATTATAAAAAAGTTATCAATTTAGATACTGGGGAAATTTATAATTGTATAAAAGAAGCTGCACAATCAATAAATACAACTGGTGGTTCTATATCAGCATGCTGTAATGGTAAATCAAAAACTGCTGGAGGTTATCACTGGAGATATAAAAAAGATTAGAGAAATTTCTCTAATCTTTTATTTTTTGCAAGTTTCAAAATTGATAATCTATGATAGCACTGCTTTTTTTGAAAGTTTTATAAAATTGATAAGAGAAAAATAAAATCTCTGTTATAATGAGCATTGTATACTGAATAAGGAGATAGCTAATGGAAAATAAATATCCAGATGAATTGAAGTTTTTAAAAGGTGTAGTGATAAATGCTTATGATAAATATATAAAGAATACTCCCAAGATGGTGGATAGGAAATATTCCAAAAATTATGGTGGAGATTTCGTAACAAATTGTGATTTGGCTGTAGAGCAATATCTCATACAGGAGATTAAAAAACACTATCCTAATGATAATATCGTCAGTGAAGAGAATAATCCAAATAAAGAGTGCGTAGGTAGATGTTGGGTAATAGATCCTATTGATGGTACAGTAGATTTCTCCAGAGATATACCTATGTGGTGCATACAGACGGCATTTGTTGTGGACGGAGAGTGTCAATTGGCAGTGATATACTGTCCCACTATAGGTGAATTGTATGAGGCAAGTGCTGATGGTCTATATGTTAATGGTAAAAAGACCACTATTAATGATAGTGTTCCAGTACAAGATAGTATTGTGAATTTCTGTGATATATTTGCCGATGCAGATAAATTTAAATATCAGAATAGTATTATCTGTGGATTGGCACCCAAGGTAATGCGTATCAAAGTATTTGGTTCGGCTGGATTTGAGTTTTCATTCGTTGCTAGTAATAAAATACAGGCATATGTATTGATAACTAATAATGTCTGGGATATTACTCCAGGTAAATATATATGTCAGGTGGCGGGTGCCGAGATAATAGAGAGCAAATTTGGAGATACCAAGGTTACTATTGCATGCAATTCTCATGCTTTGGCAGAAGAGTTTAAGAGATTATTGTAATGCCTATTTAGATTTTGTGCTTGACAATTATTCTATTTTTTATATAATAAAGGTATAGCATTTCAATTCGTCCATTCGCGATGTGCTTGTAAGAATAATAATAAAGACTAGGTTAAAATCTTCTTTATGAATGGCAAAAAATATGACACGCAATACAAACGTGGTTGAGTTTTTTGCTGTTTAATGAAAAGGAGGTTTTTTATTTTCAACCAAAAAGTATTATATATTACAAGGAGAAAAATTATGATAAAATTCAATTACAAAGATGTAGCAAAAGAACAAGGCTGGTGTTTTGATGCCATAAGTCCATTGGTAGAGTATTCATCGGATTATTATTACTATGGAGAAGTGGTAAAGGCAATAAAGCCAACAACAATTATGCTAGACATAGGCTGTGGTAGTGGAGAAAAAGCATTAAAATATTTTGGCAATGCTAGACACATTGTCATGATAGACATAGAGCCAGAAATGCTCAAAAGGGTGGAAAATAACAAGAAAAAATGGTTAGATGCCAATGATCAGGAAAAATTTGAAGTAAAACTGGGTGATGGAGATGGACATCTGGACTACCCAGATGAATACTTCGACCTGGTAGTTTCAAGACACTGTGGTGCTAATATGAGCGAGGTGTATAGAGTACTAAAAAAAGGTGGTGTGTTTATATCCGAAGACATAGACTATTTAGATTGTGTACAATTAAAGGAGTACTTTGGTCGTGGTCAAGGTTGGGAGACTATTAAGGGTGGCAAGCCACTTAAAAAAGAAATTGTTGACCAATGTGTAGACCTAGGTTTTTCGGATATTGTTCTAAAGAATTTTGGATTTGTAGAGTATTATCCCAATAGGGAGCAATTAAAATATCTTTTGACAAGGACACCAATACTTGATTATTTCGATGAAGATGAAGACGAGAAAATACTAGACCATTACATAGCAGATTATTCAACCGAAAAAGGTATAAAATTAGACAGGCGTTTGTATGCATTCAGACTCGTAAAATAGATATAGATTTGGGTATTTACAAGTGATAGAACCTATGTTATAATTCAGATATGAAAATTGATGATTATTTTGTAGAGAATTATTTAATACCGGGCAGAATTAAGGATAATTTTGTTTTTACAGATTGTTCTAATGATTTTTTAAAACTGGCAAGAAAGTATTTGAATACCACGGGCGATGTCAAGTCATGTTGTGTGAATATAGACTCGTCAGATATTGAGATATTATCTAAGCTTTTAGACAAATGCGAGCTTCGTATTCAAAAGCAATTAGTAGCCCAAGAGTATGTAATGGATAGAGTTCTTATTGAGTTGTTTAAAAATGAACCTAAATTTGAAAAAGAATATGCCAGGGCATTTAATGCATATTTGGCACTCACTAGGGGAGATATGAGTGGATTGTTTAGTGATTTTATCATTGATGATATCCAGTCATTCCATAAAAACATTAGACCGATTGAAGTAAGTTTTATTACACATGATGTGGATAATAATTATTTGCAGGGTGCCATCAATGGTTATTTATCTTCTAGGATGCCATATTGCGTGAAGATATTTGCTGATAGGGATTTGTGCACATACTATGATTTGGCAGGAAATATTATTCAATGCCCACATGATTATTTGACTTTGAATGCGAATGTGAAAGACTATACATGCAATACAAATACTACAGAAGAAACAATATTGTAAGGTAGGGATTATCTCTACCTTTTTTTATTATTCATAGAATTTAGGTGGTGTTTATATATCTTTATGTTATAATAATGCAAATATTATATTAAGGGTATTGCAATGAATAAAGTAAAAGTAGATTTAGAGAAATACAAATTCAAGAATATGTTTGAAAGGTTTATGCAAGAAACAAATCCTAGTGTGTGTGTAACTGGATGTTTCGATATAACCAATTTGTGCAAATACAAATCGGAGCATAGTTTAAATGCAATGTTGTGTTATTGTATATCTCGTGCTGGTCAGGATATAGACGAGATGCATTATTCCATCGGTCAAGATAAAGAATTGTACTACTATAATAATGTAAAGACCAATGCAGTTGTAATAGGGGCTGACGGTAATCATTATTATGTAGATTATAAATATTGTGATACATTTGCAGAATTTGAAAAAGTCTATAGAGATAATAATGAGATGTGTATTAGGGAATGTAAACACTACTCGGTGGATAATGGAGCATTAATAGCAACATCTGCTGTTATTAATTATCCATTTGAATCATTTTCACTAGGTTTGTCTGATTCATTTTGGGATCACTTCATGATGTGGGGGAAATATATTCGAGATGGAGAACGGGTAAAACTAAATATCACACTTAGATTTCATCATGCACTTTTAGATGGTCTGGGTGCAGGTAAATTTTTCAATGAATTGCAAAAAAAGATAGATGCATTTGAAATAAATCAATAATACATGTGAGGGTGTGAAAATGATATTGGAGACTGAAAGATTGTTAATTAGGAATGTCAGTGCAGAAGATGCAGATGATATATTTGAGTATGCGCAAGATGCCGACACTGGTCCACGTGCAGGCTGGCCACCACATACTACTATAGAAGATACCAAGAAAGTAATGGAGAAATGGTTGGATCCTAACAATGTAGAAAAGATATATGTATTGGTAGATAAGAAGGCCGGTAAGGTCATAGGCACTATTGGTGTGGTACATATCAATGAGAGAGTAAAAGATGATAAAAATACATTCGGTCTAGATATGATAAATAGTGGCAAGTCGGTATATGAATTAGGTATAACTATTGGTAGAAAATATTGGGGTGTGGGCATTGGTACAGAGTCGCTAGCTGTCATGATTGATTATGTTTTTGACAAATTGTATGCAGATATTGTCATGACACTACATTATGAAGCAAATATTGGTAGTAAAAGAATTCAAGAAAAGAACAATATGAAAATGGTCGGCGCATACGATAGGGATAAGCCATGGTATAATACCGATTGTACCAAAATGATTGTGCGAGCAAAGACTAGAGATGAATGGTTGCTTGAAAAAAAGAAGGTATAGAATATGATAATAAAAACAAAAAGACTTGTCTTGCGTGAATGGAGAAAAAGTGATATAGATGCAATAATGCATGGTCTCAATGAATATGATGTGGCCAAAAATCTTACTACGCCTTTTCCATACACTAGGGCAGATGGTGAAGCATTTATAGAAAAGCATGGTACTCATACTAGTGGTGATTATCATTTCGCTGTTACTACTATTGATGGTACTATAATTGGTGGTACTAGTATTTCTATCAATGATGATGGTGAATATCATGGTGGCATCTGGATATCCAAAGATTTTTGGGGTTTAGGTTATGGTACTGAGATATGGACTGCTAGAGCTAAATTTGCCTTTGATTACATGGGTGCTGATGCACTTATTAATGGTTATTATGACTTTAATGATAGGTCGAGGCGTATGCAATCCCGAATAGGTGGTAGGGACTATGGAGTAAAGACAAATTATTGTCCTGCACTAGGTGTGGACGTTAGAGAAATTGTCACGATTTTAACCAAGTTTGATTTTGAGAATTATTACGCTAGTATTGATTTTACGTACGAATTGTGCGATTAGGATATTATACGTTTATTAATAGTGTCATTTGGGGTGGTTTTGCCACCCCATTTTTTGTTTTTTATATAAAACTTGTTTTATATAAAATTTTTGATTTGATATTGAAATTCATGTTCTGTTGTGATATAATATACTAATAAAGATGTGATGACTATGTTTGACTACACTATAAAAAGGAGAATTAGTATGAAAAAGTCCATGATATTTTTCAGAACATTAATCAATGTTGTATTAACCATCATTGTTTTCTTTGGTGTGGCTGTAGTATTAGATCTTAAATACGATATTATCAAAGGTTACGATTTTATATTACTGAGAAACGATAGCGACATGGTTGGCAGTAGTATTAATGTTTCTAGAGATTCCAGCGATTATACTTTTGATTCATCTAGTGATGACGCTGAGCAAGTGGTAGATTCTGATGGTAATGATAACGATTCTGCTGATATTGATATTTCGATAGACGAAGAAATTGTGAATGACAATACACCTAATACAGACGATGTACCAGAAGATAATGGTGCAGATGATTATATAGATGATGGCTCTTATGTATATCAGCCAATAATCAAAAAACAATGCCAATATTGTAATGCTATTCTATCCGATGATGATGTTACCATGGATATCGCAGATGGTAATTATATGTACTACGTTAATACTAGGGTAGCAACATGTACAGAAACGGGATATACAGGTGACGTTTATTGCAAAAGTTGTAGGCATCTAATTAATCGTGGATTTATTACATTACCACTAGGACATACACATCTATCTATCACAGGTAGGGTAAATCCTACATGTATTACAGCAGGTTATACTGGTGATACGATTTGTAATGATTGTGGTCAGATTATAAATTTAGGTGAAAACATTCCTGCTACTGGTCATTTACATACAGAGATGAGAAATGCACTTGCTCCTACATATACATCTACTGGATATACAGGTGATGAATATTGTGTAGATTGTGGATTGAGATTGTGTGTTGGTACAATAATCCCACAATTAAAGACTCAAGCTCAAATAGATTTGGAGAATATTATTAGCGATATTAGAATCATTGAGAATTTATCCAAGCAATACAATAGCTCTAGATATAATCAGAGAACGGTGATATATGTTAGGTCTGCTAAATATAAAGGTTACAAATGGGAGATTGTAGGTGGTGAATTGGAAAGTGATTTTCCAAATTATATTAAAAACAACCAGGGCAATCATGATGTAACTTATTTACGTTCAAAAGGTAGTATGACAGATGTGGTAACTGGACAGGGAATTGATTTTGTACATATGTTTGCTACAATGAGTGCTATATTGGTAGGTAAAAACGAAGGCGACCTAGGCGGTTGGGGTGGAGATTTGTGTCAATTAACTGCCGAGATAGCAGGCAAAACTACCACTCTGGAAGAATTGCAGGCATTAGTTTTATCTAAATTTAATAAAAGGGGTAGTTGCTTTGATTCGGACGATTTATTAGCAGATATAGATGCAGTTAATATTATTACTGTTTATTACAATATGCCATACAATGAAAGGTCTATTTCACAGGCAATATATGATTATTATGATGGTTTGACACAATCGAAAAGATTGCAGATGTTCTCCGAAAAGTTGTTTGGTACAGATGATTATTCTACTCAAGAAAAATGTGACATTATCTATAGTAGAATAGTTAGAAATGCATATCTGAAAATGTATTGTAATTCGGTTAATATCAATGTGAGAGAAGGCAAGGCTAATGAATTAGAATTAAAGGCTTGTATCTCTGCATTTGTAGACTATTTGGAGAATTAAAAAAGAGTCAAAGTGACTCTTTTTTTATCTTTCTCTTTCGTGACTATTTTTAATGTCTAAATATTTTTGAAATTTATTATAGAATTTTTCTGTTTGGCTTGGACGTGGATAAGATGTTTCTTCTACTGTATTATCATCAGATGTTTGAGTGGTTTCTGCATATATAGGTTGGACATTTGCATCTATTATCAATTCTTCTAGATTTTTATTTTCTCCCGACTTGTTTTTGTAGTATGAGAAATTCTCGTGTGCTTGGCAATTAAGTGAACTTCTGCCATGGAATGGAAATTGTGGAATTTCAATAGAAACAGGTTTTCCATCAATGCTAAAATGCATACTGTGTGTGCTACGATCGTGTGTTATTCCCAATGGGTTGTTCTTTCCGAATAATTTGTAATATACCATTAGAAATTGTAGCAGATGCACTTCGAATTCACGTTTCATAATGCTATATTCCATTATTTCTGATTTATCTGCGAGTTTTTTATCATATTTTTCTTTTAATTCGGAGATATATGCTAGTTTTTTCATGGCTATATTTTTTACTGATACTGTAAAAAAGTCGCGTAGTAATTCGTGCATATCTATAGTTTTGTCATATACATATTTATTCCCATCGTAATAGGGAGCAATGTGTCTCTGTATTGGATAATCTTCAGAAAAAGAGTTTCTGGTAATAATGTGGTCTATATTTGAGTATCTAGACTGATTTTTTTGGTGACCATTCTGAATGTTATTGTATATTTCTACCATGTAGGGTATGTTTAGTCTGCGACTGTCTAGTTCATTGTCAATATTTGATGCTGTGAGATATGTATCGTAGTTATTGATAAATTCGATTAGTAGACCTTCCATAGTGGTTATTTGATCTACATACATGATAGCGTGTTTTTTATCTTTCTTTACACGAGCCAGGTCAATAATTTTTTCACTGGCTTCTTTGGGACTTTGTGCTCTACACCATGATATCATTGGGATAAAATAGCCATTTCCACAATGACCACCTTGTGCTATTATTACGTATGATTTTGCTTTTTGCCTATTAGTTTCCATGTTTTTATTTTATTCTATTTATTATTTTATGTCAATACGAGAGATGTGGTATTAACTTTATATTCCTACATTTCATATAATTACATGTAGGGGGTGTGAAAGTGGCGAATATTCACATATTATAGGCATAGTCCATATTATGAAGTAGCATAGGTCGAAGATAAATAGGCTATGAGGGTGTGAGTATGGAAACTTTATATGTATTAGGTGGCAAGGAATTACATGGAGATATTGATATTGTTACTGCAAAAAATGCATTATTGCCAATACTCTCGTGTGGGCTCCTTACTGCTAGGGTGATAGTTTTACATAGAGTAGCGATGTTTACTGATGTCTCGTATATGATTAAAATACTGGAGAGTCTGGGGTGTATTGTTACACTTATTGGAGATGATCTGGTAGTGGATACTGTACTCGCAGATAAATACGAAGTTCGTGAAGAATTTACCAAAAAAGTACGTTCTAGTATATTTATGTTAGGGCCTTTGCTTAGCCGTTTTAGAAGGGCAAAAGTGGCATATCCTGGTGGCTGTAATATTGGGAATAGACCGATAGATTTACATATTAAGGGTTTAAAGAGTCTAAATGTAAAAATAGAAGAAAGACATGGATACATATATTGTGATGGCTCCAACATGCGTTCGGGTGATGTGCATCTAGATTTCCCTAGTGTGGGAGCTACAGAGAATATTATGATGGCATCAGTGGGACTCAAAGGTACCACTACCATATATAATTGTGCTAGAGAGCCTGAGATAGAAGATTTACAAAACTTTATCAATGCATGTGGTGGTAGGGTTTCTGGTGCAGGTAGTAGCATCATTAGTATTACTGGTGTAGAAAATTTTCATGATGTAGAATATACGGCGATTCCAGATAGAATAGTTGCTGGTACATACATGATAGCATGTGCTATGTGTGGTGGTGGTATTGAATTAAAAAATTGTGAAAAATCCCACAATTTAGCCTTAATTGACAAACTCAAATCGTGTGGATTGAATATTAGGTCTAAAAAAGATAGACTGTATCTATCTATGAAATCAAAACCAAAAAGCATTAGTAATATTGTTACTCAGCCTTATCCCGGGTTTCCTACCGATTTGCAGAGTCAGATACTTGCCTTGCAGACGATTAGCAGGGGTACTAGTGTGATAGTAGAAAACCTGTACGAAAGTAGGTATAAAATATGTAATGAACTCATAAAAATGGGCGCAAATATTAGGATTAATGATAGAATGGCTATAATTAATGGAGTGCCAAAATTATATGGTGCCAATGTTACAGCGACTGATTTGCGTGGTGGTGCTGGGCTGGTGCTGGCAGGACTAACGGCCGATGGCTATACAACCATAGAAGATGTGTATCATATTGATCGTGGATATCTGTCAATAGAAGATGATTTTTGTAAATTAGGGGCTGAAATCAAGAGAATAAATAAATAGTAGTATCAAAATTTGTTGTGAAATCGTTTGATTTTTGCTAGAATATGTGTAAGTAAGTTGACTTACACATTTTTTGTGCGTCATCTATTAATAGAATTTGGGTTTGTGATGAAAAGTAAAAAACTGATTGTGTTTATAACAATATTGTCGGTGCTTACAGTACTGGTGGTTCTCAACAGCACTATTTTTACTTTGCAAACTGTAGATATTAATTGGCTCACAACCAAAAATGAAATGAGAAACTATAAAGATTATGATATAGTCGATTCGGTAGGAAAGGGTGGCAGTATTTTTTTGGTAAAAAAGGGCATCATTACCGAGAAATTGGAGAAAAAGTACTATTATATCAATGTAGTTAGCATTGAGACAAAATTCCCTAATAGAATTGTATTGCATTGTGCCGAACGTGAGCCTATGTATGCTGTAGATATCGGTGATGGTAAATATGCAGTTCTAGATGAGACGGGCAAAGTTTTGCGTATTAGTAATAGTTCTATTTTTGCAGAAAGTGATTTGGATCTAGGTGCTAGACCTATTAGAGTCAAATTTGATGGTTTTGCTATTTCTGCCGATAATTTTGTACTAGGGGAAATGGTGAAAGCAGATAGAGTGGCTAAAATACTAGATAATTTGTCCTATACTTTGCGTGAATCGAATTATATGCCAACGACCTCAAAGGGTGTCTTCAAGCACATTAATATAGTTGCTAGTGGCGATAATAATAGTGAAATTAATTTACAGACTAGGAATGGCATGCTGATGAGATTAAAGAATGCCGAAGATTATACTACAGATAAATTTTTATTGGCTCTGGGCTTGTACAATGAAAAACATCAAGACGGAGTTGTAGATGGTACAATCGAAGCATGGTATAATGAAACAATGGGTAAAGTACTTGCTAGATATTATGTAGAATGAGTGTGCTAGTTGCACACTTTTTTGACTTATAGGAAAAAACCTATTGAATATCGACTATTCATAAATTAGTAGAAATAAATTTGACAATAAAAATTAATAATTATATACTTTAAATGTAAGCAGAAAATAACTATAAGTATGGTGAATATGGCTATTAAGAATATGGTGACCGCTATAGACTTCGGTTCTTCTAGAATTACGGTTCTGGCGGGAGTAAAAGAAGTTAATAAAAGTTTCAGATTGCTAGCGAGTGCAGATAGTGGATATGATGGCTTTGCCAATGGTCAATTCATAGAGCCCAATGCTCTGCAAGATGCTTTGAAAAAGGCTATTGACGAAGTGGAAGGCGAATTGCATTGTAGACTAGACAATGTATATGTGGGTGTGCCTGCAGAATTTTGCTTTGTTTACGATACGATGCTTACTAGGACATTTGCTAAAAAGACCAAAATAACGGCCAAAATTGTAGATAGTCTATTTATGGAAGACATGGAGAACAATCCATATAATACACATACCATTGTGAATAAAGCACCACTTTTCTATGTCATTAATGACGACAATAGGACCAATGATCCTATAGGAATGGTGGCGACTAAATTACAGGCAAAGACTAGTTATATTTTGGTAGAGAATAAATTTAAAATACTCATCAATGGTATTTTTGAAAATCTAGGCATTAGAGACTTTGATTACCTATCTAATACCCTTGCTGAGAGTGTTTATCTAATAGATGAACATAAAAGGAATGAGGGTGCAATACTTGTAGACTGTGGTCATATTACGACCAGTGTAGCTCAAATAATGGGTGATGGTTTGCAAGAATTAAAGAGTTTCTCTCTAGGTGGCGGGTTTATTACGGCTGATATATGTAAGGCGCTGGATTTGCCTTTTGAAGAAGCAGAAGCACTCAAAGGTCAGGCTGTGGTAACACTATCTGGTGCAGATGATAATTACGAAGTGAATGGTAAAAAATATAGCATTGGTGCTGTGAATGAGATAATACTCAGTCGTGTAGACCAAATAGTAGAGATGATAAAAAAGTGTTTGGCTAGTTTCAAAGTTCAATTACCAGATTATATACCAATATATCTAACTGGTGGTGGACTAAACTATATAGAGGGTATTAGCGATTACTTTAGGAGAGTATTTGATAGAGAAGTGATTTTCGTAGCACCTAGAGCATTACTGTATCGCAAACCAGATTTGTCTAGTTCAATTAGTTTACTTAATATGGCTATTAATTTATATAAATAGGAGATAATTATGGATATTTCATTTGATAATAATCAAGAAACAGAAGAAGATTCCCCAATCTGTAAAATCAAAGTAATAGGTATAGGTGGCGGTGGTAATAATGCCGTAAATAGAATGATATATGCAGGTATTACTAGTGCACAATTTGTGGCTATTAATACAGATAAACAGGCATTATTAATGAGCAAGGCTCCTAGCAGACTACAGATAGGTGAGCAATTAACTAGGGGTTTGGGTGCTGGTGCCGATCCAGAGATAGGTAAAAAGGCAGCCGAAGAGAGCAGAGAATTGCTCGAAGAGATATTGAAAGACACCGACCTAGTATTCGTAACTGCTGGTATGGGTGGTGGTACAGGTACAGGTGCAGCGCCTGTAGTTGCTAGTATCGCAAAAGAAATGGGAATACTCACAATCGCCGTTGTTACCAAGCCTTTCAGATTCGAAGGCAGAAAGAGAATGGAAAATGCCGAAAGGGGTATAAAAGAACTAAAGGGTGTAGTAGATACTCTAGTAGTTATTCCTAATGATAAACTTCTAACAATTGTACCTAAAAACACACCTATTATCGAAGCATTTAAAACTGCTGATGATGTATTACGTCAGGGTATTCAGGGTATATCTGATTTGATTGTTAATCCTGGTATGATAAATCTAGACTTCGCCGATATCAAGACTATTATGAAAAATAAGGGTCTAGCACATATGGGTTTAGGTCGTGGTAAGGGCGAAAATAGAACTATAGAGGCTGTTAGACAGGCTGTATCTAGTCCTTTGCTAGAGACTACCATAGAGGGTGCAACTGGTATCATTCTGTACATCAAAGGCTCTCCAAACTTGACTCTAGACGAAGTATATGAGTCTGCTGACCTAGTAAAAGAAGTAGTAGATCCTACATGTAATATCATTTTCGGTAATGGTGTAGATCCTAAGATGGAAGATGAAGTAGAGATTACAGTTATTGCTACCGGATTTACTGGTTCGGCATTGTCTTCTGAAGATGTAAAACAAGAAGTAAAAAGGAATATTGTTACCAACGTTCAATTAGTAGATGACAATAGTGAGCCTATTGAGACTCCACAATCTCCTATTATGACTCAAACAACTACCGAAGAAGATGGTACAGAGCCTGTAGAGAATCCTAGTAGCAGAATAGAGATCAATGATAGCGATATTCCATCGTTTATTAAAAAATTGAAATCTAGATTTTAATAATTAATAATACTGGAGAATAAACATTTTATGTGTTTATTCTCTTTTTTTTGCCCAATATCCACCTGCTAATAAATTATGCTTGGGAATATATTATGTTATGCTACTAGTGTATAAGTGGTGGTGTATGGAATTATATATAGAATATGTAATTTTGGATAATGTTTTGATAGATATTTATATATTGTCTATGATGAGATGGACTATGTCCCTGAGACCTAATAGGTATAGGCGACTAGCATTTTTTGCTATAAGCATCATATCTGCACTCATTGTCCCATATGTGTACTTATATGCAAATAGCGTACTTATCCTGTACAAACTTTTTGCCTTTTTATTAATGACTTTGGTATTAAAAAAATATAGGAGTATAGGGGAATATATAATACATATATTTGTAAGCATTTTATTCACTAGTTTGATTGCAGGTTTGTGCTATGGCATACTCATTGGTTTTGGATTAAAGACGCAGAATAATGCGCTATTTATATTTGATACGGAATTACCAATGTCGATAGTTATTCTGGTATTGTATGGTGTAATGTGGCTCATAAAAATGTGTATTGTCTACATATATAAAAACATAAAAAAACAAAAGTATTTATATAATATAGAACTCATTGATAATGGTCAAAAAGTAAAGGCGATAGGCTACTATGATAGTGGTAATTGCGTAGAAAATAGTAATAATGGTGTGTCTATAGTGAGCATTAATTTATTTCAAAAATTGCATAACGATATTAGTATTGTAGACTTATTAAGTGGCAAAGAAAATATAATGCTAAAAAACATGAAATATATTAGTATCGATTCTATCGGTGGTAGCAAGAAATATCTTTCTTGTATGATAGATGCTATTAGGATTAATGATATTACTATACACAATCCATATCTGGCCATAACGTACAAAGATTTTGGAAATTTTGATGTAATATTACACAAAGACATTTTAGGGGGTATAAAATGAGTAGTCTAATAAAATTATTTAAAATGGCATTAAGAGAATTCTGCAATTTTGATGATGAAATGTTGATGTTTTTGGGCTCTGGTGAAGCCCTACCAGAGACACTATCTGAAGAAGACGAAAAGGTGTATATAGCAGGTCTAGAAAAAGGCGATGACTATTGCAAACAAAAATTAATAGAACACAATCTGAGGCTTGTAGTATATGTGGCAAAACGATTCGCTAGTCCCGATATAGATGTAGAAGATCTAATAAGTATAGGGAGTCTGGGACTTATCAAAGCAGTCAATTCGTATAAGTCAGATAAAAATATAAAAATTGCCACCTATGCTAGCAAATGTATTGAAAACGAAATACTAATGTATCTGCGTAAAATAAGTAAACAGAAAAATACAATATCTTTGGACGAGCCATTGAATGTAGATGGTGATGGTAATGAATTGGTACTCAATGATCTATTGCCTGACGAAAATAATACTCCACAGGAAGATATGGAACGTAGTACCGAAAAACAGGTACTGTGGAATATAATCAATAGTTTGGGCGTGAGAGAAAAGGAAATAATGATAATGAGATTTGGTCTCACTGGTGGTGACGAGCTTACCCAAAAAGAAGTAGCAGACAGTATGGGGATTAGTCAAAGTTATATCAGTAGACTTGAAAAAAAGATAGTTGTACGTATTCGAAAAGAAATAAGCAAATTGGCATAATATACATATACATATGACAAAAAGTTATACATTATTGTCATAAATTGTCGAATAATTATTTTTATGAATAAATAATTTTAACTTGTAAAAAATATTCCTACAAATACTTTTTGTGGGAGTATATTATGGGAAACAATAAAGTAGTTATTACCGGAGTGGATACCAATTCTTTGCCGAAACTATCTGGTAAGGAGCAGGCAGAACTGATGATAAAACTAAAGGCTGGAGACAAAGATGCTAGAGAAAAATTTGCTGTATGCAATATGAGACTGGTGCTCAGTGTACTACAGAGATTTCGTAGTAGGTATAATTGCACAGATGATATATTTCAAGTAGGCTGTGTAGGACTAATGAAAGCGATAGACAATTTTGATATCAATCAGAATGTAAAATTCTCAACCTATGCTGTACCTATGATTATTGGTGAGATCAAGAGATTCCTTAGGGACAATAGTAGTGTCAGAGTGAGCAGGAGTCTCAGAGATACTGCATACAAAGTATTGAAAGCCAGAGAAGAATTAATTAAAGATAATGCAGAAGAACCTAGCGTAGATATGGTGGCAGAATATCTTTCTATACCTGTATCCGAAGTGGCTATTGCATTGGAGGCAATCAGTGAGCCTATGAGTCTATGCGACCCCGTGTATAATGATGGCGACGATACTATATATCTTATTGACCAGGTCAGTGATAGTATGGATAATGAAGATAGGTGGGTGGAAAGACTCAATCTCAAGGACTCTCTATCCAAACTAGATGATAGAGAAAAAGAGATTGTGAAACTTCGTTATTTCGAAGGTAAAACCCAAATGGAAGTATCGGAAGAAATTGGCATATCTCAGGCTCAGGTAAGTAGACTCGAGAAAAATGCCATAAAGGAAATCAAAAAAGCATTTTAAAAAAAGGCTTGCATTTTGCAAGTCTTTTATTTTAGCAGTGTCCACCATCTAGTACGAGTACATGACCAGTCATATATGTTGCATTATCGCTAGCTAGATATATTATTGCATCGGCTATTTCTTCTGGTTCTGCCCATCTACCCATATGATATTTCTGTGTTTCGCTTTTTACAAAGTCTATTGGTAGGTCTGCATTCATATCGGTATTTACCCAGCCAGGTGCTACAGCATTTACTCGTATGGTTGGAGCATATTTCATAGATAGGTCTTTAGTTAGCGATTGTAGTGCCAGTTTGGTCATAGCATAGTCTGCAGTACCTGGGTTGAAATCATACATTCCACTAGTGGAGCTAATATTTATTATACAACCAGAGCCTTGTTTAATCATATATGGTGCAATCTTTTGGCTGAGAAATAGTGGGGCAAGCATATTAGTTTTTACTATCTCTAGACTTTCTTCATATTTTATATCTTCGAATTCTCTGTCATACACAATGCCGGCATTATTGATTAGTACATCTATTCTACCGAATTTATCTATACAGGTAGATACCAGTCTATCTATTTCAGATTCTTTAGATATATCTGCTTTTATGGCGAGTGTGGGGCATTTATACTTTTTTATTTCACTAATGACTTTTTGTGCTTCGTTTTCATTACTTTTGTAATTTATTACGACGCAGTACCCACCCCGTTGGGCAAATTTTATTGCCGTTGCTCTACCGATGCCACGGCTACCACCAGTGATTAATACTACTTTATTATCCATTTTATATCCTTATTTTTGTTGTTTTTTATTAGTATATTTGATATGCCAGAAAAACACAAGGAAATTTATATTATTAGGTAACAATGAGATTTTAAAATTTTACCAATTTTTACAAAAAACTAGTTGACAAAATGTAGGCTTTCACATATAATAGTCGTGTTATTCCTCAATAGCTCAATGGCGGAGCAACCGGCTGTTAACCGGTAGGTTGTAGGTTCGAGCCCTACTTGAGGAGCCAAAAATGCACAACGTTAGTTGTGCTTTTTTTGTCCTACAAGTAGGTGGGCAATAAATTGCCCGTATGCTATGCATACGCTCGAACGGTACTCGTTCGTAGAACTCACGAGATATATTCACTGCGTTCATATAGACGAGCCGCTACATGAGGAGCCAAAAATTAGCACAACATAAGTTGTGCTAATTTTGTTTTATTAAAAATCTCTTTCTTCTTCTGAAATAGAGTATTGTTTTAATTTTTCGTTCTTTTTGTTTAAAGCATGTATTATTTTAACGGCTTTATTATGTTCTGATATGATTTCTTGGTTCATAATTTTCTTTATTTTCTTGATATCTTCTAAATCAATTTTGTCATGATTTAAAATAGAGTCAATGTATCTAGCTTCAATGCGTTGTAAAAATGAAGCATTGTTAGCACGGAGACCAGTCATATATCCTAAAGCCATGTCATTTCCATTATGATTAAATTTTTTTAATTCGGATAATGGAGAAAAAAATTTGCCTTCAATAATCTGTCCTGTTACCACATCTTTAAATTTATTCTTTCTATTATTTAGATGACCAATTAAAAATTTATCTTCATTCTCTTCATATCTAGTTCCCATAAAACATTCTAATAATAATTCATCTGTTAAATATTTCATAATTTTTATACCCCCAACCATTTTACATATCCAATTATAGCATAATAAAATATAGATTTCAATATCAAACTAAAATTTTATAAATTTTTTTTGCTGAAGATATTTTAAATGCTATTGAAAATAATTCTGTTCTTATTTCAAATACTTTGGGGAGCCAAAAATGCACAACGTTAGTTGTGCTTTTTTTGTTTCATGTGGGGGAATGCAGAATTTTTATTTGTTATTAATTTTGTTTTGTAGTAATATAAATGTAAGGAGATAGATAATGATAGTATTGGCTTATGATCATGGGGCACATGATATGTTTCAGAGAATAAAGAAGTATTTGGAAAAAAACAAAATAGAATATACCGAGTGTGCTAGTCCTAAGTATGATCCTTCGGATAGTTTCGCTACTATGGCCAAGCGTGCCAATGCACTTGTGAAAAAAGGTAATATTGGCATATATGGTTGTAGGTCGGGCATAGGTATGAGTATGGCTAGTAATAGGTGCAAAGGCGTCCGTGGTGCATTGTGTATAGAGCCTATCTTCGCCGAGATGTCTAGAAAACACAATGATGCAAATGTATGTATATTGCCATGTGATTACATATGTTATAAGCGTGCTATTAGAATAATAAATACATTTCTAAATACCGAGTTTTTGGGTGGTAAATATCAGTCTAGAATAGATGAATTGGATAATTAATTTTATCCAATTTTTTTATTGAAGATTACAGTACTATGCATCTGTGATTTTATGGCTTTATATTCAAATATTTTGCAATAAAAAATTTATAATTATTGACTACATAATTTTTTTAAAAAGGGTATTGACAAAAGTACCATATAGTGCTATAATGTCTATGAATTTTGGGGGGTAATAATTATGGGATTTGTAATAGTTGCAGGACTAGGCGTTGTGTTAACTGTTCTTATGAGTTTGAAGTAAACAATTCCTATGTCTATATATTCGGTATAACAAGCGATAGGGCTTGTTATTTTTTTTGCAAAAATGCCCGTGGTATAGTCTATTTTATTGATTTTTGTTGTATTTTGTTTTAAAATATCTATAGATTTGTAATTAGGATACTGCGAATGAACGATAATAGTTATAAAAAGTCAATACTAAAAAGTGCTTTAGCAACATTGGTTATTATGGTTGTGGCTTTTGCTATTTTTTCTGTGGTAATGCTATTGGGCTTTACGAGAGTTTCTGCTGACTTTGTTTATTCGCTGGGTATGGATAGACTGGCTAGCTCACTCTATGCCAGGGAGTATGAGAAATCTGGAGATTTGTACTATTGTTATAAGTCGTTGTGTGTGAAAATCAAAATAAACGACAATTATGGCATTGTAAAAACGTATGAGAAATTTGTGGCAGATGAAAATAGTGCCGATTTTATAGCAAATATTGATAGTAAGAATAGACAACTAAATATTGGTGTATTAGAGATGAGTGCCATGTTGAATGAAGGCAATTATTTGAGAAACAAATACATAAATTCTCTAGTACGTATAGGCGAGACCGAAAGGGCATTTGGCTATGCGATATCCGATTTTAGCAATTATGAGAGTTATACTTTTAGTGATACAGGCTACTATTCATTGGGGATATTTGTGAATAATAGTACTGCAGGTTTTTATGAGACTCCAGATGGCTATACAGATAGCATTATTAATTGTTTACAAGATTATTTTGATAGATTGTACTCCCAGTTTAATGAACACAAAGATACAGAAGTCAAAGTAGAAAAAGCCGAACTTATAGCCATTAGTTATCGACTAATGTCGGTCGGGAATGACATTAATAATGTCTATACTGCATCTGAAACTGTCAATCCTAATTACACTGCCAATCAGGATAAAATGTTGACAGCCAATGATGTGATTAAAGGATTATTATGAATTTACCAGAAAAACTAAAAAAAGATATTAGAGAGAAACTAACCAGTCTTGTTGGAGTAACATTCGACAAGTCTCTTTTTCTTGATGATGCTATTCTAAAATTGATATGTGATGTAACAGGTAGGACGGGATATGAAGTAGCACTTTTGGTGTCTAGAAAAGGTGAAATTGTAGATGTGTCAGTGGGTGATAAAACTTCTGCAGACTTGAGTGTGGAAAGTGGTGGCGATAGATATTCTGGATATCGTGCTATACATACCCATCCTAGTGGTAATAGTGCTCTTAGTAATATGGATATCTCTTTTCTGAAAAATAAACAATTAGATGCTATGTGTGCAATAGGGGTAAAAGATGGTAGACCATATGATGCACAGGTGGGATATCTAGCCGGTGCAGATGTGGCTGTGGTAAAGTGCCATAATGCTGAATATCTCAATAAATATGGACTGATAGAGAAAATATTTGAGAATGAAAAGCTATATAGAGACTATATCGCAAACTTGCGAAAAACGGATAATAATAGGGCTATTATTGTCAAAGTTGCACTAAAAGAGAAAGGTGATATTGAGACAGATCTAGATGAGTTGGAGAGTTTGTCTAGAACAGCAGGAATAGATGTCGTAGGTAGAGTGTCACAATTCAGGGTGAAACCAGATAGTAGATTTTTTATTGGTTCGGGCAAGATAGATACCATCAAGGATATGATACAATTAAATGATGCCAATATGGTTATTTTTGATAACGAATTGTCCGGTAGCAAGGTTAGTGCTATTAGTAATGCCTTGGGAGTGAAAGTCATTGATAGGAGTATGCTGATACTAGATATATTTGCTAGTAGGGCTAGAACCAATGAGGGTAAATTGCAGGTAGAATTGGCGCAACTCAAATACTCGCTCCCTAGACTGAATGCCTATGCAGAGAGTAGTGGCAGATTTGGTGGAGGGGTAGGTATGCGTGGCCCTGGTGAAACCAAATTGGAATTAAATCGTAGAATTGTAGAACAGAATATTCAGCGTAAGTCTGACGAATTGAAAAAACTAAAACAACAGAGAGATATAAATAGGCAGAATAGAGTCGTTCACTCTATACCAGTAGTAGCTATAGTAGGTTATACTAATAGTGGCAAAAGTACACTTATTAATCGACTTGCCAAATCTGATGTCTATGTAAAAGATGAATTATTTGCCACACTAGATACAACCACACGTAGAGTTTGGATGGGTGACATGGGTGAGGTGTTATTCACCGATACTGTTGGTTTTATAAGTAATTTACCACACGAATTTATTGAAGCATTTGCGAGTACTCTAGAAGAGACCAGATATGCAGATTTAATATTACATGTGGTAGATATTAGTAATCCTAATTACAACAAACATATTATCGTTACCAATGAAGTATTATCTAAATTGGGTTGTACGGCACCAGTACAAATGGTATTCAATAAATGCGATAGGGTGGATGCTTATGACGAGATACCAGATGCTATCTATATATCTGCCATGCAGAATACCGGCATTGATCTTTTGAAAAATAAAATTGCCGAATTATTAAGTAGTAAATAATATAAACAGTCACACTACACAGTGTGGCTTTTATTTTTTTATATAAAAAATCACTTTTATGCACAATTTTTTTTCTGTTTGAGTAGTATGAAGTAGGAAAGCAAAATAATTACTTACATACTGCTTTCTAAATTAATTTAGGAGGAAAACTATATGTTCGGAAATTGCGGCGGTTGTAATGGTGGCAACACAAATATTGGCGGTCGTAGAAAAGATGACAATTGCTCTTGCTTATTACTTTTATTATTACTATGTGGTTGTAATGGATTTGGCGAAGATAATTGTTGTTGGAATACCATATTATTACTTATCATATTGAATAGCTGTGGCTGTGGTAATATGTTAGGTTGTTAATTTTTATTATCACATCTCCCTAGATGTACACATGAGCACATCTGGGGAGAGTTTTTTATTGGAAAAATTTTACAAAAAAATTTACATAATTTGGAAATACCTGTACACACTAGAAATAACGAAGCATTGGCTCGGATAATTATGTTATTAAATATATTATATAATAGAAATTATTGTATTATATAGTTGACAAAAAGCCTAAAACATTATAAAATAACTTCGTTACAATTAAATTATTAAGGAGATTTTTGACAAAGATGAAAGGCAAGAAAAAGTATATAGTTCCACTTCTACTAGCTGGTATTACTACAACTACTGGTATAGTAGCACATGTGCAACAACAAGAGGTTTCTGTTCAAGCTGCAGAAGTGACTGAATATAATGACATGAATGGCGCAACCATTACTCTAGAGAATCACAATCCATTCAAAGATAGTTACAATCTGAATGTTGAAGACGATCAAAAAGTTTATATGCCTACAGTTACTGTAACTGGTGGTGCATCTGTTGAGTACAAAGTTACTCGTGGTTCACAGAATATTGAATTATTGACAGAGGGTGCTCGTCAGTACTTTATTCCTAGATTTACTGGTGCATATAATGTAACTATCACAGCAGTATCCGATGGACATGTTTCAACAGTTCTAGATAATCTAACTGTTTGGGTAGTAAAAAATGAGGCTGTAATTAATTTGCCTACCAATAGCAAATATGTTATCCCAGCCAAAGTTCCTACTAGCCAGAAGGATATGAAAATACCTGCTCCTACAGTTACTTATGAAGAAGCAGGCGAAGAAGTAGTAAAGACTGCTGCAGAAGTAGGTGATAAACTTGCAGTTAAATTGGTTAAACCAGATGGTACTCAAGTTGCTCTAGCTCTTACAACAGACACTACTAATGGCGATTATTATGCAGTAAATGCTACAGCCAATGATGATAATTTGGCAAACGCTGGAACATATGAGATAAGATATATTTATTCCGAGAATGGTACAATGGTAAAACAATTATCATCTCGTTTCCAGGTAGTAAAAGATTATAAGACTAGTGATTTGAATCTTTATTTCAAATTGGCTAGCAGTGTGTCTTCTACTGGTAGTGTTGGTACAGATGTATCTGTTCCTAAAGTTTCTATTCTAGAAGATAAAGACTCTACCGATACTGTAAATGCGTATGTAAAGATTCAAGCAGTTAATATTGCAGATCGTACCATTAAATACGACGTAGATATGGAGAATTATACTTTCCACCCAGAAGTAGAGGGCGAATATCAATTGGTTTACAATGCAAGCATAGATCTATTCGGTCTATCTGCAGAAGAGTACAGACCTACTGATAGAATAGTTATTTCTGATAAAACAGATCCAGTAGTTAGACCTACTTATGCATATTCTCTAGATAATGATGGCAAAATCGTTACTGTTAATGGTGCTCCTGTTAATGTTGATGATGATGTAGAAGAAATGCTAGTTAATAGAAAAGTAGATGTACCTAGCGTAGCAGTTCTAAATGATCAAGGAAAGGCTATCATAAAATTACCTGCAATCTATGGTTCAGATAATGCAACCAAATATGGTGATTTGAAATTAACTCGTAGAGTAGTTGGTACTGTTACTAGAACTGTAGAGGCTGATGCTAACGAAGAATCCGAAGCAATAGAATTAACTGAGTCTGGTTCTTATGAGATTAGATATATTGCAGAAGACAAAGCAGGCAGAACTACAACTGCTAGATACAATCTCGTAGTATACAATAAAGATGAAATCACAGATGGCGAACTCACTGTTGACTTTAATGTAGGTGTATCTGCTGTTAGTGATAAAGAAACTTTAAAAATCTCCAAACCAAAAGCTACAGACACATACGATTCTGCTGTAGATGTAGAAGCATTCTATAGAGTAGTCGCAGGTGGTGTAGAGGGTGATACCGAATATGCTCTAACCAAAACAAATAGTGATGGCAAATATGAAGTATCAATTGCTAAAGTTCTAGAAGAGACTGCTAATGCTACAGCATTGAAATTCTATACCAGAGCTAAAGTAGATAGCACATTACTAGGTACACGTCCAGCATTTGTTACAGCAGCAGATCTAACTGTAGTAAGTGATGCTCAGACTGTAACTATCGTAAACTCTACTCTTGATACTGAGGCTGCAACATTCGCAGTTGTTGATACCGATTGGGAAACAGCAATATTTAATAAAAATGCTAGTTCTGATGCTGCTGCAATAGATGCTGGAACAGCACAGAATATCGCTGTAACAGATTATGCTGCAGGTCAAGAACCACAATCTCTAGGTGTAGATGGCTATGCTCGTCATGGTGGCGAAAAAGTAACTACAGATACTGGTGTAGAACTTGCTCTATTTGACCAGGGTAAAGAGAGTCTATGGTTGCCAGATGTTACATTCACAGATAAATTGGACAATAACTTAAAAATCAGAGTAACTGTAAAAGATAGATTGGGTAACGTTGTTACAAAGTCTGCTGTAGAGAAGATCACTATGGAAAAAGTAGGCACAGATTATGTTTATACAGTATCTGGTGCTAAATTTAGACTAAGTGCATCTGGTGTATATACCGTAACTTATAGAGCAGAAGACGTAGCAGGTAATGTAACAGTACAGTCTTTTGGTATTAGAGTAAATGATAGAACAGCTCCTACTATCGTTATCAATGACGAAGATAAATTTGGTAAAGAGATAGAAGTAGGTGAATTCTTCAATGTTCCTGCTGGTAAAGTCTATAAAAATGGTGTAGACCAGAATAAGACAGTTAGTTGGGATATTTATAAAACATCTGATGGTGCAGAATTTGAGAAGCAAGAGACAGGATTTACTCCACTTACTGCTGGTACATTCTTCATTAGATATTATGGTTTCGATGATTATGGTCAGATGGCAGTATATGAAGATTCAGTTCTTTATCTAACAGCCAAAGATACAAAGGCACCAGTATTCAATGAAGAATCTAGATATACTATGCCTGCATCTATGCCATGGGAAAAAGATGGTGAAAATAAACCTGTTGAGAGCATGAATATTGATATTCCATTGGTATATGCAACCGATCAAATCAATAATAAAGCTGTAGACGTAACATATACAGTTACTGCTCCTAATGGTTCAAAAATCAAAGTTCAAGATTATGATTTGGAAGTTGCTGGCAACGAAGATAAATATGACGTTAGATACTTCAAAGCAACTGCTCAAGGTGAATATACTATTAGATTTGAAGCAACCGACGAGGCTGGTAATACCGTTTCTAAAGATTTGACTATCCGTCTAGGCGACTGTGATAAGCCTGAATTGAAATTTGCAAGTGGCTATTCTATTCCTGCTACTGCAGAAAAGGGTGAATTTGTATTAGACCTAGGCAAATTGGAATTTGAAGATAATGAAACTTCTGTAGAAAAATTGAAAGACAGTTTAACTGTTACTATGGTTAAACCTGATGGTGTAACTACCGTTAGAAACAATGGTACAGATGGTGTTAATTACAAATGGAATCTAGATGAGACTGGTGATTATACACTTACTCTGACTGTCAAAGATGATGCTGGTAATACTACAACTGTTAAAAAGACAATTAATATTCCTAGCGAAGAGAACGAAACCAAAAAGGTTGGTTCTGTAGTAGGTACAATACTAGTTGTTGTATCTGTAGTAGTACTTGCTGGTGTAGTAATCTACTTTGTATTATCTTCTAGAAAGAAAGGCACAAAGGGTGCTAAAAAATCTAGCAAATAATAATTAAAATAAAAAATACTCGATTTATATCGGGTATTTTTTTTGGTATAATACTATCAATATCTTTTCTGAAATATGTGTTTTTAATAGTAAATTTTTTCAAAATGTGTTAATATTACTATGTATGGATAAAAGAAAATTAATTCTGCTCAAATATTTACTAGAGCACAGTGGTGATGGATATAAAGTGCTAGACACTAATGAAGTTATTAATGCCATTGGTAAATATAAAGGAGATTATCAGCAGTTTGAAATAGACATCTATGCTTTGAAATCTTTGGGATATATTGATCTAAAATATATAGATCAAGACAATTTGTGTTTGTCCATATCTGATAATTCTCATGTTTTCCAAGAAAATATGAAAATTCAGCACATTAGTCGTAGAAGTAATCGCATGTTTATCATTATGAATATGCTTTTATCTGGATTAATGGCTTTTATTGGTGCGTTTTTAGCTTGTATTATTTTTAGGTAGTAACATGTTATCCAAAAAAGAAAAATTGATAATGCAATATATTCTAAATGTAAGTGCCTCAAAGGACACTTGTCTTTTGTTGCCTATAGACGTACAACATGCAGTAGAACCTAAATATACTATTAATCAAATAGAAGTACAAGCAATTTTAGACGGATTGGTACAGGAGAATTATATTAGCCTAGTTAATTCTGATAAAAATGGAGAACTCATATATTGTGTTACAATACTACCAAAGGGTAAGGCTTTTATTAGAGAACAAAAGGATATAAAAAAGTCCTGGTCAACGGCAATTATTCGTACGGTATTACTAGCAATTTTATCTTTTGTAATTGGTTTGATTTTACGAGCAATATTTATTAAATAAAGCATTTTATAGTATTGCTTTTTATTTTATATTGAATTAGAACATTTGTTCCATAATGATTAAAAAATACTTGTAAATTATACTAATATGATATATAATAAAACTATTGAAGGAAAATATAATGGATAAATTTAAACTGGTCAGCAAATTTGCTCCAACAGGTGATCAGCCACAAGCCATAGAAAAACTGGTGGAAGGTCTTTCCGATGGCTATAGATACCAGACACTGTTAGGAGTAACTGGTAGTGGCAAGACATTTACCATGGCGAATGTTATTGCTAAAACCAACCGACCAACATTAATTATTGCACATAATAAAACATTGGCAGCACAATTATGTAATGAATTGCGCGAGTTTTTTCCTGAAAATAGAGTTGAATACTTTGTATCTTATTATGATTACTATCAACCAGAAGCATATATAGTCTCTAGTGATACTTATATAGAAAAAGACATGAGTATTAATGATGAGATAGATAAACTGAGACATTCTGCTACATGTTCATTATTTGAAAGGCGTGATGTTATAGTTGTAGCATCGGTATCTAGTATTTATAGTTTAGGTGCTCCAGAAGCATATTCTAGTTCGTGCCTATCTTTGAGGCCGGGTGATAAGTGTGAGAAAAAAGACATAATGCGCAGACTGGTAGATTTGCAATACGAACGTAATGATATAGACTTTAAACGTGGTACTTTTAGATCAAAAGGTGATGTGATAGATATTATTCCGTCCAATCAATCTGATGTAGGGATAAGAATTGACTTTTTTGATGATGAAATAGAGTGCATAGGTGAGATAGATGTGCTGACAGGCAAAAGGATAAATACACTAGAACATCTGTATTTGCTACCTGCAACTCATTATATTATGGACAAAGAACATATTGATGATGTTTTGGACGAAATCAAACATGATTGCCTAGTTAGAGTAAAAGAATTTGAAGAACAGGGTAAACTAATAGAAGCACAAAGAATTAAAGAGAGAGTCTTCTATGATATGGAAATGATGCGTAATGTTGGGTACTGTAATGGAATAGAAAACTACTCTCGATACTTTGATGGTAGAATGCCTGGACAAGCACCATATACTTTGTTGGATTATTTCCCAGACGACTTTTTGCTTTTCGTAGATGAGAGCCATATTACATTACCACAGATTAGGGGTATGTATGCAGGCGATTTGGCTAGAAAAACCAATCTAGTTGATTATGGTTTTAGATTGCCATCTGCGTATGACAATAGGCCACTCAATTTTCAAGAATTTGAATCAAGAGTAGGTCAAGCAATATTTGTGTCTGCTACTCCTGGAGAGTTTGAATTAAACAATTCCGGTCAGGTGGTTGAGCAGATTATTAGACCTACTGGTTTGCTTGAGCCAGAGCTATTTATTCGTCCTGTAACCAATCAAATAGATGATTTGATTGGTGAGATTAATTCTACAATTTTGGCAGATGGTAGGGTTTTAGTGACAACATTGACAAAGAAAATGGCAGAAAGTCTCACAAACTACCTTTCAGAAAAGAAAATCAAAGTCAAATATTTACATTCGGATATCGATACACTTGATCGTGTAGATATCATTAATGGACTCAGGAGAAAAGACTTTGATGTGCTAGTCGGTATTAATCTTTTGAGAGAAGGTCTGGATATTCCAGAAGTAAAATTGGTGGCAATACTTGATGCAGATAAGGAAGGATTTTTGCGTAGTTCGTGGGCACTCATACAGACTATTGGTAGGGCTGCTAGAAATAGTGAAAGTAGGGTTATTCTCTATGCTGATGTTATGACCGATTCTATTAAAACTGCAGTGCAGGAGACCAATCGTAGAAGGGCTATACAGTTAAAATATAATAAAGATAATAATATTACGCCACAGACTATAATTAAGCCTATCAAAAATACTCTAGAGATTACCAAAAAAGATACTGGCAAAGGAAAGAAGAAAGCGACTAAATTGGAAATAGAAAAAGAAATAGCCGGTCTAGAAACTATGATGAGAGAGGCTGCAGACATGCTTGACTTTGAGCAGGCAATACTAATAAGAGAACAAATCAAAAAATTAAAAGGGAATTAATAATGCTAGAAGATATAGTTATTAGGGGAGCAAAAGAAAACAATTTAAAAAACATTAATCTAACTATTCCTAGAAATAAGTTGGTTGTTTTTACTGGTGTCAGTGGTAGTGGAAAAAGTACATTAGCATTTGATACTATTTTTGCAGAAGGTCAACGTAGATATATGGAGAGTCTCTCTAGTTATGCTAGACAATTTTTAGGTCAAATGTCCAAACCAGATGTAGAGAGTATTGATGGCTTGTCTCCTAGTATTTCTATAGATCAAAAAACCACATCAAATAATCCACGCAGTACGGTGGCGACCGTTACAGAGATATATGACTATCTCAGACTGCTCTATGCTAATATCGGTAAACCATATTGTCCTAATTGCAAAAAAGAGATTTCTACTCAGTCTATAGATGTCATTGTAGATAGGATTATGGAATTGCAGTGTGAAAAAATCCAGATTTTAGCATGTTATGCCAAAGGTAAAAAAGGTACATTTGTAAAAGAATTAAACGACCTACGCAAAGATGGATATGTGAGAGTAAATATCGATGGTGAGAATCGCACTCTGGACGAAGATATTCAATTAGAAAAGAACATAAAACACACAATATATGTAGTGATTGATAGATTGGTGGTAAAAGAAGATAGTGCTAGTAGAATAACCGAGAGTGTGGAGAGTGCTATTGCAGTATCTCATGGAACACTAGAAGTAGAAGTCAATGGAGAGAGACAATTATACAGTACCACACATTTTTGTGATGAATGTGGGTATAGTATTGAAGAGATTGCGCCTAGGCTTTTTAGTTTCAATAGTCCATTTGGTGCATGTGAAGACTGTAAGGGACTCGGCATCAAACAGATTGTAGATATCAATAAACTTATAACTGATAGAACAAAGCCAATTCTACAGAGTGGACTACCTAGATACGCACTTTGGGCATATGATCCCGGAATGGCTAGAATGTTCTATAGGGCAGTCGCTAGAAAATTTGGAGTAGATGTAGATATACCTATATGCGATATGCCAGATGGAATGTTAGATATGATCTTGTATGGGACCAAAAAAGAAAAAATAGAAATAGATTATATGCGCAAAGGTCAGCCAATGACTGGAATGATGGCATTTGAGGGTATTATTCCTAATCTTGAGAAAAGATATAGGGAATCTCCTAGTGAAATAACTAGAGATGATATAGCAAAGGTTTTGTATGAAACCGAGTGCCCAACATGTCATGGCAAACGACTCAGAAGGGAAGCACTCAATGTGTTTATATCCAAGAAAAATATTATTGACCTATGTGATATGTCTGTCGTAGAATTATTAAACTTTTTGGAAGGTATCAAATTAACAAAATCTAATACTATCATAGCTGAACCTATACTAAAGGAAATTAAGGCAAGACTAAACTTCCTTATTAATGTTGGACTGGATTATTTGACACTATCCAGACAGGCTGGCACACTGAGTGGTGGTGAAGCACAGAGAATTAGACTAGCGACTCAGATAGGTAGTGGACTAACTGGTGTAATATATATTTTAGATGAGCCTAGTATTGGTTTGCACCAGAGAGATAATGATAAACTTATTTCAACTCTTACACACTTAAGAGATCTAGGCAATACTGTAATAGTAGTTGAACATGATGAAGACACTATGCGTGCTGCCGATTTTATAGTAGATATTGGCAAATATGCAGGTGTTAATGGCGGTAATGTAATGGTTGCAGGTAACATTAATGATGTGATGAAATGTAAAGATAGCATTACCGGCCAGTATCTCAGTGGCGAGAGAAAAATAATGGTTCCGGAGAAAAGACGACCTATTAGTAATGGATATCTCGTAGTCAAAGGCTGTCAGCATAATAATCTAAAGAATGTAAAACTGGAACTCCCACTGGGTGTTATTACCGTGGTAACTGGTGTCAGTGGTAGTGGCAAAAGTAGTCTTATTAATGAAACACTGTATCCAATAGTATATAATCATTTGTTTGATTCCAATTTGCCAGAAGGTAGGCATAGGGGTGTAGAAGGTTTAGATAAAATAGATAAAGTAATAAATATCGACCAGAGTCCAATAGGCAAAACTCCACGTAGCAATCCTGCTACTTATACCAATGTATTCACAGATATTAGGAGTCTGTATGCTTCCACTCCAGATGCTAAAGAACATGGTTATACCAGTGGCAGATTTAGTTTCAATATGAGTGGTGGTAGGTGCGAGAGTTGCGGTGGTGCAGGTATCAAAAAAATAGAGATGTTTTTCCTACCAGATGTGTATGTTGCTTGTGATGTGTGTGGTGGCAAAAGGTATAATCGTGAAACTCTAGAAGTCAAATATAAGGGTAAGTCCATATATGATGTACTAGATATGACTATTAGTGATGCCAATGAGTTTTTTGCCAATATTCCTAGAATTAAAAATAAATTACAAACATTGGTTGATGTGGGATTGGGATACATTAAACTAGGTCAACCAGCTACAGAACTCAGTGGTGGTGAAGCACAGAGAGTAAAATTGGCAACTGAATTGTGTAAAAAGAGTACGGGTAAATCACTATATATTTTAGATGAGCCTACGACAGGTCTTCATCCGTATGACATACAGAAACTAATGTCAATCCTAAATAGACTAGTTGAAGGTGGCAATACAATAGTTATTATTGAGCATAATTTAGATGTTATTAAGTGTGCCGACTATATTATAGATATAGGTATGGAAGGTGGAGAGAAGGGTGGAGAAATAATAGCCACAGGCACTCCAGAAGAAATAGTAAAAAACAATGTAGGTTATACAGCACAATATCTGAAAAAGTATTTAAAATAAAAAAGACTCGAAATATCGGGTCTTTTTTATAAAATATTGTGAATATTAAAGCCCATTATGTGATGACTTTTGGTTGAATATTCTTTTAATAAAGCCAATTCGCTGTATGCACTATCATAATCATTATTCTGTGTATTGGCTTTTAGCCTATTGATACTATCCGTAATGGTACTCAAATCTCTATGATTGAATATATAACACAACCAATTTTCATTGTGTTCCCAGAAGTCTTTGAAGTCATCAACATCACTAACCAATGGAGTTATATTATCTTCATTGGCTTGGTATTCGGTGGTAAGTGCATCTACATGTTTTTCCATCTGTGTCAGCACATTACTTACACTATGGAGTTCTATGATTCCGAATGTAATAGTAATAATGATAATTGTAATTACAAATATTGCTCTTTTCACCAATTGCCTCCTGCATAATTGGTATTAATTACTTTAAATTTGCCATGTCTAGGTTGTACGTATATTTTGCCTGTATTGGATAGTGTTAGTATTAAAATGTCTTTTATAGAATTAAATCCGACCTGTTTGATATATTTTAGAATGAATTTTTCATCTATACCTGCCACTTTTAGATTTTCTGTGATAATTTTACCTTTGGTAATAATAATCATGGGGAGAGTGGCTTGCTCTTTTTTTATCTTTAGATCGTCTGCAGTGAGTGGGGCGTACGGGGCTCTATTGATTACGGTCATTGTGCCATTGGTTTGCAGTATGACATAGAGTAGTTCTTCTAGATTAAAGTATCCTGCAGTATGCAGACCTTCTAGCAAGTCATTGAAATTCATATTGACACGTTTTAGGTTATCGTAACTTATGCCTTCGGGGTCTAATAATATTATTGGCTTGCCATTGAGAAATTTACGGAAGAATGTGCTTTTTCTAGACAAAAAGCAAATAAAATAATGTATGCACACTAGAGTAAGTAGTGGGATTATGCCTTGAATGAGTGGAAGTGCTGTTTCTGCCATGGGTATGGTGGCTAAATCTGCAATAACTAGAGTAATAACCAATTCAAAAGGTTGCATTTCTCCTAGTTGTCTTTTACCCATTATTCTGATTAAAAATAGTATTAAAATGTAAAGAATTATACTACGACACACCAATGTAAAAATCATACTATATTATTGCCAGATTAATATTTTAATTACATAAAACTAAAATATTAGGTGGTTTTAACTATTTATGTTAAAATCATAGGTATGAGAATTGAAATAAAAAAACTAGGTATTAATGGCGAAGGTATTGGCTATGTCAATGATAAAATATGTTTCATTGATAATGTTTTGCCAGGTGAAGTGGTAGATGGAGATATCGTACAGACCAAAAGTAAGTATTTGCGTGCAAGGGTAAATACTATACTTCAGTCATCACCCGATAGAGTGGAGCCAATGTGTCAATATTATGGTAAGTGTGGTGGTTGTGATCTACAGCATATGAGCATGCCACAACAATTAAATTTCAAGACATCAAAAATTAAAGATACTCTACACAAAATCGCTCATATAGATGTAGAAGTTTTGGATACTATTCACCTTAATGATTTTAATTATAGGAATAAGATGGTTTTCCCAATTTCCATGTCAGATGGGGAAATTCGAATAGGAATGTTTTTGCCTAATTCTCACGAAGTGGTGGATATAGATAAATGTATGCTTGCAGACAGAAAAATTAATGATGTTTTATCTATATTTCACAGATATTGTATGAATGATAATGTAGATATTTCCAAATATAAATATCTAGTTGTTCGTACCAATGGTAAAGGTGTACTCGCTACCATTGTATCCACAGAAAAAGTGGATTTAAAGGGATTATTTGATATTTTGAATAGTACATATTCTGAGTGTGGTGTATCCAATCTAGTATCTAGTAGTGATGTAGAAATATTAGATGGCAAATACTACCATGAGTATGGTATAGAGACTCTAGAATACCAATGGGAAGATATCAAATATAGAGTGAACAATTTGGGATTTTTGCAGGTAAATAATGATGTAAAAGATTATTTATATCGCATGGTAGAGAGTACTATACGACCAGACTCTATAGTATTAGATGCATATTGTGGTGCAGGACTTATGACGGCTATTTGTGCTGGAAAAGCAAGACACGCAATAGGTCTAGAAATAAATAAATCTGCCATCGAATCGGCAAATAAACTCGTACTGGATAATGGGATTACAAATGTTGAATTTCATAGATGTGATGTTAAAGATGAGATAGGTAAATACCTTGCTCAGTACACAGATATCACTCTAATACTGGATCCACCTAGGGCAGGTTGCAGTGATGCCGTACTGAGTGCTATTGTGGCTAGTAATAATATTCACGATATTATATATATTTCTTGCGATCCAGCCACTCTTGCTAGAGACCTAAATGTATTAAAAGTAAAATACAATATCAAAAAAGTACAGCCACTAGATATGTTTCCACAGACCAAACATGTTGAAACAGTTTGTTTGCTGACAAGGAAATAATCCAAAATAGCCAAAAATAGAGCTAAAATGGTATATTTTAAGCCATTTTTACTATATTTTGAAGAGTTAGAGTCTAACTGGCATCAATTAAATATAAAGTTTGTCAGCTTGGATGTTTGAAAGATTAATTAAGGAGTATAAGTATGGAGTATATTCAAGTAATAAAAGAAAATTTAGAAAAAGAACATATATGTTGTGCGATATCTAATAATAATGATATTCAAGTGTCATCGAAAAAGAATTGGTTAAAAGATAGGTTTGATGATGGATTAGTATTTTTAAAATCAGTTGAAAGAGGTAAATGCTTTATAGAATATATACCAGCAGAAAACGCCTGGAATCCATTAGATGCAAATGGTTACATGTATATAGATTGTTTATGGGTATCAGGATCATTTAAAGGTCATGGCTATTCAAATGATTTATTAGATGCTTGCATTAAAGATTCTAAGTCAAAAGGAAAGCTTGGATTATGTATTTTATCTAGCAAAAAGAAATTACCATTTTTAGCTGACCCAAAATATTTAAAGTATAAAGGTTTTGAAGTAGCAGATGAAGCTGATAATGGAATACAGTTATGGTACTTTCCATTTGATAAGAATGCATCAAAACCAATGTTTAAAGAATGTGCAAAACATCCTCGTATTGAAGAATCTGGCTATGTTTTATATTATACAAGTCAATGCCCATTCAATGGAAAATATGTTCCTATTGTAGAACAAACAGCTAAAGACAATAATATTCCATTTAAAGCAGTTCATATAAATAGTAAGGAAGAAGCACAAAATGCTCCTACACCTATTACAACATACGCATTATTTAAAGATGGTAAATATGTCACTAACGAACAAATGAATGATACAAAATTTTTAAAACTACATAATGTTTTAAAATAAAATATCAGCATATAAGTTGTTGCAACCTTAAAAAATAGGGGTTTGTCAGCACTTATTACAACTGCACCCATGTGGAAACGGTGGTGGTACTTGAAAGGAGATTGTTTTGGAAAATATATTCTTGACTTCTTGTGGGGTCATAAATCAAAATTTAAAAGATGCTTTTTATACGAAGATTGGTAAAAACAAATTAAATAATATCCGAGTTTTGTATATTACTACAGCATCAGATGGTGATACCGATGACGACAAATCGTGGATGGATATTGAGTTTAAAACGATACTAGATTTAGGTATTGCAAAAGAAAATATTATTGAATATAAGATTGGTAAATCTCAGGTGGATTTATCTAAATTCGATATTATGTATATGATGGGTGGTAATACATTTTATTTATTAGATATTATTAGGAAAAATAGGTTTGATATAGATATTAAAAAATTTATAAATGATGATAAAATCTATATAGGCTCCAGTGCAGGTAGTGAGATTTTGGGTAATTCAATCGATGTTGCACTAGGGTATGACGAAAACAATGTGGGAATGACAGACTTCACTGGTCTAGGAATTGTAGATGGATTAGTCATACCACATTGCAATCGAAAAAAGAATTTTATTAATAGTTTAAAAACAAAAACCAATAAAAAAATGTATTTGCTGTATGATGGTGATGGAATAGTGGTGTGACATGTAAAAGAAATGAAAAAAGAATAGTTTTGCAAGTGTTATAAAAGACCAACTAGAATATGTGGATGATGTGTGACCATAGTTTGCTTGACAAAGATGTGTAATTTTTATATTGTAATAATAGAATAATTTGGTAGGTATCAAATGAAAAAAGTGAATTTTGCCATAAGTATAGGTAGTAATGTAACATCTATATACAAAGCCGGTGTGGGTGTAGTTTTATCCGATAGGTCTGTAGTAGTAACAGGTCTAAAGGGTAAAAGGGAAGTTGCTCTGTATGTGGGTAATGATGCTCTTACTAGTGGTGTTGACTATAGAAGGGTAATTGAAGATGGTCACATGGACTTTAGTCTAGCATATTTAATGCTGGAGAAATACCTAGAAAAAGTAGAAATCAATAAAAAAGATGGTGTGCTATTTCTCGTTCCACTAGAAGATATGAATCTATCTAATGAATACAAAAATCTGGCATATAGTCTAGGGGTAAATAATGTTGAAGTATTGCCATCTATATTAGCGACAGCATATGGCTTTGAAATAGAGAATTTCAGAAAGTCGTTTTTGCTGGTAGATATAGGAGTAAATACAGAGATAGCAGTCATTAATAATGCAAGAATTGTCGCAGGGGCTACTGTCTACAATGGTGGCACTAATATTGATAATAGAATCATGGATTATATTTATCAAGAAAAGGGAATAGAGATTTCTAGCGAATTGGCAGAAAAGATTAAAAATGAGATTGCAACTCTGCTTCCTAATGACCATAGGAATATTACTGTAAATGGATTTATAAAAGATACTACAGAATATGCTACAGTGAATGTGACTAGCGAAGAAATTTTTGGAATAATTGTAGAAGAATACAATGCTATCAGTAGTGCAATACTACAGATAATATCTACATGTAGTACCGAAGTTAATCAAGATATAAAGAAGCATGGTGTATATCTATGCGGTGCTTCTAGCAAAATTGTAGGTATTGAGAAATTCTTTAAAGCAAAATTAGATCTAAATACGTTTAGATACAGACCAGAGTCGGTCACCATGATAGGTGCTGGGCAGATACTGGATGATCCTAACGAACTTACACGTGTGTGCCTAGAGAATGCTATTCAATAATTTATATGTAGAATTTTATATTTTTCTGTAAATTTAGGATTTTTATAGAGTAAAGAAATATCATATTTCTTTACTTTTTTTATTGTCGATATTAGAATGGAAAAAATGTTTTATGTGGTGAGTATGGCAAAAAAATTGGTAATTACTAGTGGCAAAGGTGGCGTTGGGAAAACAACCATTTGCAGTGGCTTGGGATATGCACTGGCAGGAATTGGCTACAAAACAATGTTAATCGATATGGATTTTGGTTTGAATAATCTAGATATTTTAATGGGTATAGAAAATAAAATTGTTTATGATGTTATTGATGTTTTAGAGGGCAAATGTACACCCAGAGATGCACTTATTCAGGATTTTTTTGAGCCAAATTTATTTACATTTCCTAGTACTCATGGATTCTGTCGTATTAAATTTGGTGCTAAAGAATTATCTGCTATTATCCGTGAATTGGAGAATGATTTTGATTATATACTAATAGATTGTCCTGCAGGAATAGATGGTGGCTTTAGGCGAGCAGTAGCATGTGCTGATGATTATCTAGTGGTAACTACTCCACATATATCTGCCATACGTGATGCTAGCAAGGTAATTGACTTAATTAAAAATAGTAATTGTGATAGTGGCGCTACAATCAATTTGATTATAAATCGAGTACGTGGGGATTTGGTCGAAGACCGAGTGACACTAGCACCAGATATTATCTCAAAATATTTGAATGTAAGATTACTAGGTGTTGTGCCCGAAGATGATGGTATTGTACGAAAAGATCTATATGAATTGGTAGATAGACATAGTAATGGCTTTGGTTTATCTATGCATGTTATTTCTGGGAATATAGTGGGAGACAAAAGCGATATTTATGATTATTCTAAAAAGTATCGTGGGGCTATAGGTGGTATTAGACGTCGACTAAAAAGGTGGATATAATATGAATGATATGTTGTCCGAAGAAAGACTAAAATACATGATTATCAATGATAAAAATGATATTAGGCTAGATAAAATTAAAAAAATAATTAGGTCAGAAATTTATAATCTGCTTACTAATTATTTTCTGTTGGAAAAAGATGCTATTGTGGTGGATATAAAATATACTGGTGGTAATTATGAATTGATTTTTAAAACCAAGTTTGACAGCATTAAAATGTGTAATTGCTTGTAGTATATTTCGAAAATATTTGTCATATATATTTGTATGAAAAAATATGCTGAAATAATAAAAATAAATCAATTAATTATTGGTAATAAAAATAAAAAAAATAATAAAATTAAAATAAAACCATGGTACGCAATAATTGTACTGGTATGTATGTGTACAATTACGATGTTTAGTAATAATATGCGTGTCAGTGTGTTGCGTGCATATAATCCAGTTAGTTCTCTATATAGTGATGAGAGTAAGGCTGTATTTACATCGGCAAGAATGAATAAAAACTGGGAAGATTTTCTTTTACCAGTGGTTACCGGTGACGTCGTAATAGATAATGGTAATGTATATATGATACCAACGAATTCTATAATGGTATATGCAGTAGAAGATGGAATTGTCGAAGATAAAGGTACTAGCCTAGATGGTATAAAATATATAAAAATTAAACATAGCGAAGATGTCATGTCTGTCATTACCAATGTTGATATTGTCGGTGTGGCAAAAGGTGATATTGTTAGACGTGGGCAGAATATTGCTAGTTGCAAAATTGGCGAAAGAGTGACTTTGCAATTATATGATAATGATGTACAAATCACGTCGTTGTCTATTAGTCAGAGCAAATTGGTATGGAAAAAATAAAAGTCAAATTTCATCCATTGTTTGTTGTTTATGTATTTGTATGTATATACTTAGGTTGGATGAATAGTATATTTTATTATATAGTAGCAATGTCCCTGCACGAGTGGGGACATTATATAGTGGCATCCAGACTTGGTTATCGCACCGATGGAATACTATTCGCCGTGTATGGTGCTGGGTTGAAAAGTAATAATTGCTATAAACCAAAAGACGATATTATGATATCTATGGCTGGTCCAGTGATCAGTCTAATGACTGCTATTGTATTGGTGGTTGCATGGTGGATGTATCCTACTGTATATGTGTTCACACATGAATTTGTAATATGTAATATTGTGATTTTTGCTTTTAATATTTTACCCATTTATCCATTGGATGGTGGTAGAGTATTATTTGCAGTAATGTCTATGAAAAGTGTGGTGTATAGTAGGCGTGTGTATAGAGTGAATTACATATCATGTGTGCTATTAGGATTATTATTTTTAATATTATTTATAGTATCTATATTTTATAAAACTAATATTAATTTGCTATTTATTGGTATGTTTATGACATTAAACCCATTAGTTTATGACAAAAACAACTATTATAATAAAATTTGTGCATATAACAAAAATACTAATGTGCCGAAAGAGATAAAGACTTTTCGTGTAGGTAATCTAGACACTAGTCAATTATATAAATATCTAAGTCCACATTATATCAGTAGATTCGAAATTTGTGATGGTAATAAGGTAAAAATAATAGAAGAAAAAGATCTATTGAATTAGTAATATTACATTGTAATAGTGATCACTTTTTGATATAATATATACGTATATTAGAGTGGTATATATGGGAAAGAGAGTGATTAATTATAGACCATTATTGTTCGTGTTTGTTGGGCTAATATTAGGTATTATTATTAGTCGTCTTTTTCTTTTGACTAGTATTAGTCGTTGGGTATTATATGTCGCTTTATTTTTAATTTTGGGTGCAGTAATTGGTGTATTTATTTATACATTTAGAATGAAAAATTTAGATGCTAATAATGTGTTCAGAAAGAATGTATTTATGTATTTGCGTTTGTCTACTATATTTCTGTTTTTAGCACTCATTCTGGGCATGTCTATATCTATTCTACCTTATCGTAATATTTTATCTTTGAAGCCTATCTATGATGTGGAAGTTACAGGTACAGTCTCTAGAGATTTACAATTCAAAGATACTAGTACTAGATTTATTCTTTCCGATTGTTATGTAAAAGGTGATTCTGTTATTAGACTAAAATTTGATGTATGTGTTACTACCTATGCCAATGCTCATATTGATTATGGTGATAATATTACTTTTCATGCCGACCTTAGTGCATACAATTATTCCAATAAGTCTATGTGGACACAGATTGCTAGTGGAGTAGGGTATTCTACTTATATAGGTGTAGATGATTATACAATTAATTTTAGTAATCCCACCATTCGTGATAGGATAAAAAATAGGGCAAATGATGTCCTTATAGATAGTATGGATAAAACTAATGCTGGTATTGCTATGGCTATGTTGTTTGGCGATAAATCAAATTTAGATGATGAGACCAAAGATACATTTGCTCATGTAGGGATTTCTCATATTCTGGCAGTATCTGGTTTGCACGTTTCGATTATTATATTAGTTTTGTATTTCTTTATGAAGAAATTACGTATTAATAAATGGATAGGCTTCATCATATATTCACTTATTCTATTATTCTATACATATCTGTGTGGATTTGCTATCAGTGTATTTAGGGCATCTATTATGGGTATGGTGCTATATCTTTTAGGTAATATTGGATGGGAATATGATAGTATTTCTAGTTTAAGTATTGCTGGAAGCATTATATTGTTATTTGCGCCACTTGCTTTATTTACTTTATCTTTTCAATTATCGTTTTTATGTATATTTTCTATAATCACTCTTGCTCCGACTATTACTAAACTTTTTGAAAAAGTGAAGTGTCCAAAATTATTTGCTCGTGCAATAGCAATTAGTATTAGTACAACACTGGGGCTTATACCTGTAATGATGGAACATTTTGCTAGTGTGAGTTTGCTGGGTATTCTCTTCAATCTAGTTGTAATACCAATATTTACATTGGTGTTCCCGATTTTACTAGCAGTTATTATATTGTCTATGATATTTGGATTTTTCAGTTTTCTACTATTTATACCTAATTTGCTATTATATGTCATTAGATGGATAGCAGGGCTAGGCTCAAATATTGATGCTTTTGTATTGCATACCTTCAGAGTGGGGTATTGGCTATTACTTTTCACTACGATATTATGTCTATCGATTCACTTTCTTATGATGAAAAAGAAATTTAAGTTTATCATCAATATTAGCCTAATAATTCTAATATTACCATTTGTTATTTATGGGTTTATACCGGCTAGATATTCAGAAGAACAACTTGTAATTAATTACCAGACTAATAGTAATGTTGTGTACTATATGTATGATAATGAAGTCTACCTAATTGGTTCAGATATTAATAGCAGAAATCTAGTTACGCTATCTAGAGAATTGAGAATATCTAAAATTGATAATATTATTGCATATGATTTCAGCATAAAAGACTTGCAAAATTTCACAGAAATATGCGAAAATATGAATGTACAGAATGTATATTTACCTAGTAGCCTAAATTATGATGAATTAAAAGAAAGATTGGTGGGTGTCCATATTTACTCCGATTCAATTAGTTTGGGCAATATTGTCTTGCGAGATATTGTACACAATGATGTCACCATTGGGTGTGAGATAATTACACAAACTCATGGCAGTATTATCATTGAGAAAAATAAAATCAGTAAATCTCATATTACATACCTATACAATGAGTATGCAGATTCAGATTATTTGGTTTGTAATAAACTAAATAAAGAAGTGTCCATAGATATAATGAGTCCTAAAAATATTATTACTCATGGCGATAGTGAAAATATGATTTCTCTGTTTGAGCAGGATAAATACATTTTCTATATTGGTGTTTAGATGAAATTTGAAGAATTAAAAAACAATTTGAAAAAGCATGTGGATAGTAATTATTTATTGGTAGGTTCTGATGAATATTTGCTACAATCTGCTTACAATTTAATAAAAAAATATAGCAATATCGAGATACCTGACTTAAATATAACTATATTTAATGAAGGTACAATCGATTGTGAGAGTGTTGTGAGATCTTTGGAGACCATGCCGGTTTTTAGTGATAAAAAATTGGTTTATTTGGATATTAGAATGTCCAAGAAAAGTGAATTAAAAAACATAACACTTCTCAATGACTATTTATCTCACTCTAGTGAACAGGCAGTTTTGATTGTAAATCTAGGCGATAATGAAGATATAGACATTCAGACCAATGACTTTACGGTGGTGGATTGCAATAGACTGGACTTTAAAATTGTTGCAGCCAAAATCCGAGCCACCATCGGTAGTGAAAATAAAAACATTGCAGATGATGCCGTGCAAGTATTATTTGATTATACACTAGGTGATTTGTCGAAAATAATTATCGAGTGTGATAAATTGGTGGCCTATGTGGGTGATAGGGAGACCATTACGAGTGATGATGTTCGTACTATTGTGGCTAAATCTCTGGAATATCAAATATTTGAATTAACCGAAAATCTTGCTAAAAAGAATAGTGGTAGAGTATTTGAGATATTACAGGATATGCAGGCAAAAAAAGATGAGTACAAATCTTTACCAGCACTCATCTATGCACATTTTAGACGTTTATTTATGATATCTCTTAATTCTAGTCTTAGTAATATGGAGATTGCTAAAAATCTAGGTGTAAAAGAGTATGCTGTAAAAATGTCTATGAGTCAAGCCGAAATGTTTAGCAAATCTGCACTAAGGAAAATAAATGAATTGTGTGTCGATATAGACTTTGATATTAAACAGAGCAATATTAGTGTCGAAAATGCCATCAATTTAATAGTCATGACTATACTCAATTTACAATAAAAAGAAGTCCGAATGGACTTCTTTTATTTTCATTATTCAGCTTTTTTAGTTGCTTTTTTGGCAGGAGCTTTCTTTTCAGCAGGAGCTTTCTTTTCAGTTGCTTTTTTAGCAGGAGCTTTTTTCTCTGCTGTTTCTTTCTTTGGAGCAACTTCTTTTTTCTCTGTTGTTGTCTTTTTAGCAGTGGTTTTCTTTTCGGTTGTTTTTTTCTCTACAGTCTTTTTAGCAGGTGCTTTCTTTTCGGTCTCTGTAGCAACTACCTTTTTCTCTTCTACAGCAACAACTGGTTTTTCTTTTACTTCTGCAGGAACGGTTGCTTTTGCTTTATATATAGCAGCAGATAGACGTCCAACTTTTCTAGCAGCAGCATTTTTATGAATGATGCCTTTGCTTCTAGCACTGTCAATGTAAGCATATACTTCTTTAGCATATGTTTCAGCTTCTGCTGTTTTACCTTCTTCAATAAGTGCTCTTAGTTTTTTAACCATAGTTCTCATGGTTGCTTTTACATATTTATTTTCAGCAGTTCTTCTATCAATTGTGCTTATTCTCTTTTTTGCTGATTTGATATTAGCCATTTTTTTCTCCTTAAAATTAACTTAGTTATTTATAAATCTGCACTATTTTATCATATTTTATTTTGAAATGCAACACATATTTTGATAAATTTGTATTATTTTAGTTATTTTATAATAAATTAGTTGCCTTGTGGGTATTATTGATATGGTGGGGTAATATGCACAAAAATTATACCGAACTTATTAATGAAATAATATCATCTATGGGCGAATCGTCTAGTGATATGGTTCAATCTGAGAGACACAAATTATCCAATGATATTCAGTGTGAAACATACAATATTACCACAGATGAGCAGGTGCAAAAGTATCATAGGGAAAAGGGAAGATACACATTGTTGTCTATTCCCGATATTTTGTATGCGAGCAAATGCGTTATTGATGATATCGTTAGACATTTAAAAACTATTATAAAATCTTATGTGGGTAGGTTGAGTGATAAAAGTAAAATACTGGTTGTTGGGCTAGGTAATAGACACATTAGTTCGGATAGTCTAGGGACAAAGGTAGTAAGCAAAATCAATGTTACGGTTACCCAGTCCAATGGCATTAGACTGATGGCGATGTGTCCATCTGTAATGGGACTAACTGGCATTGAAACGTACGATATTGTAAGTGGGGTAATAGAGAAAGTAAAACCCACACATCTTATCATTATCGATTGCCTTTGTGCTGGGGCTGTAGATAGGCTAGGCAAATCTATTCAATTATCAAATACTGGTTTGTGTCCGGGTAGTGGGATAGGCAATAAAAGGAAATGTATTGGTATTGGTTTGGCCAAAAATATTCTATCCATTGGTGTGCCATTACTCATATATGCCAATACATTTCTGGATAGTGCATGTGCAGATGCTGGCCTTAGTTTTAGTGAAATATCCACTATTATGCAAAAAGTGAGAAAATCTAAAAATTTACGTGATTTTTATTGTTTTGCAGAGCATGTAAAAAAACTATATAATATTGATTTTGAAGATCTGATTGTGAGTCCAAAAGATGTGGACGAATGTGTAAATATTTTGTCGGATATTATATCCACTAGTATTAATGAAGTAGTGGGATTAACTGAATGAAATATGTAGTAATTTCATAAAATATGAATATGAAAAAAATCGTAGGTATCGTCATCGCTGTATCAATGTCTATGGTAATTGCACTAATACTTCTTATGGGTATTTTCTTTCCTAGGAAGTATATAGATTGTATAAAAGATAATGCTAGAAAGTATCATCTAGATGAGTCTATGGTCGCTAGTGTGATTAATATAGAAAGTGGGTATGATGAATGTGCTACTTCCAATCGTGGTGCCGTGGGACTAATGCAGATTATGCCTAGTACTGCTATGGAGATAGCAGGGAAAATAGGCATGGATATTGATGATGTTGCTATGCTATATAGTGTGGAGATAAACATAGAATTGGGTTGCTACTATTTGAGATATTTGTTAGATTATTTCCGGGGGAATGTAATCAATGCACTTTGTGCATATAATTGGGGTATGAGTAATGTGAGAGAGTGGCTGGATGGTGGTAATGCTGATGCAAATGGGAATATTACCAATATTCCTGTGACAGAGACTCGTAAATATATATCGAAATATCAAATGCATCACTATGTCTACTCACATATTTACAATTATACAAAATAAATATCATTAGCCTTTTATTGACAATTTCAATCTCCAATGATAATATATAGGAGTACTATTTATATATTATAGGAGTGATTTTATGCAACAAGATGAGAATTTGTATAAAGAAGTAGATATAAGGGCGAATAAAATAAAAGAACTCAAAGCAATGGGTATCAATCCATATGCAGATAAATTTGATGAAACTCATTCAATTAGTCAGGCTAGAGAATTAGATGTAGATAGCAGGGTTAGCGTGGCTGGTAGGATTATATTTAAAAGAACTTTTGGTAAATTTATGTTCATTCAAATCAGTGATGTATTTGCTAAAATCCAGGTTTCTTTGAGTGTAAATGAAATACCAGAAGATAAATATAAATTTTTCAAAGATTATGTAGATACAGGTGACTTTGTAGGTGTTACAGGCGATGTCTATATTACACAGACTGGCGAGAAGACTATTAGAACTCTAGAATATAAGTTATTATCAAAGGCAATGTTGCCACTTCCTGAGAAATATCATGGTTTGACAGATATAGAGACTAGATATCGTCAAAGATATCTTGATTTGGTAATGAATGAAAATACTAGAAAAGTCTTTATTGCTCGTAGTAGAATTGTGTCAGGTATCAGAAGATTCCTAGAAGATAACGGATTTTTAGAGATAGAAACTCCTGTACTTCAGACTGCTGTGTCTGGTGCATCTGCTAGGCCATTCTTTACCCATCATAATGCTTTGGATTTGGATTGCAATTTGCGTATAGCGTTTGAGACTTGGTTGAAACAGGCTACTGCTGGTGGTATTACAAAGGTATTTGAATTGGGCAAAGATTTTCGTAATGAAGGTATGGATGCTACACATCTGCAGGAATTTACTCAGGTGGAGTGGTATGCAGGATACTGGAATTATGAGAAAAATATAGTATTTTTCAAATCTTTAGTACAGAAATTGCTTATGGATACTCTAGGTACTCTACAGGTTACATATCAGGGTAATGTAGTTGATTTTGGTGGAGAGTGGCAGAGAATTGACTATGTAGCAGAGATGACTAAAATCCTAGGCTTTGAATTCCTAGACATTACCGATTTAGACGAGTTTAAGCGTAGGGTGGTAGAAGCAAAATTATTTAGTGCTGCCGACCTAGAGGAATGTAAATCTGTAAGGACACTGATTGATTACATTTACAAAAGAAAAATTAGAGAAGGTATAGTAGGACCAGTAATTATATACAATTATCCTGCTGTATTGAAACCTTTGGCTAGACGTAGTGATAAAGATAGTAGGGTAACCGAAGTATTCCAAGTAGTAGTGTGTGGTGCAGAGATATGTAATGCATATTCCGAATTGGTTGATCCAGTTATTCAGAGAGAGACTCTTGTAGAGCAATTAGCAGAGAAGGCTAATGGTGATGAAGAAACCATGGACGTAGATGAATCATTCTTAAAGGCTATGGAACATGGTATGCCTCCAATGAGTGGTCTCGGTTTTGGTATTGATAGGTTCATAATGATTATATTTGATCTACCTAATATTAGAGATACTGTTCTTTTCCCAACAATGAAATAATGGAGAATTTATGAGTTTATTATTTATTGATACATCATGTGATTTGTCTGATGAACAGATAAAAAAGATGGGTGTAGAGTGCATTAGAATGCCTTTCAAATATGATGGCAAAAAAACTCAATATGATGAAAATTATGATTTTGATAGACTGCATTCTAAATGCAGAAAGGGTATAGATATATCTACATACACACTCACTGTCAAAGATTATGTGAAATTTCTAGAAGAGCCTTTGAAAAATGGTGATGATATCCTGTATTTACACTCTAGTGCTCATATGATAAGTACCGAAAATCTAGTATTGGCTAAAGGTCAATTATTAGAGCAATATCCAGATAGAAAAATAATTCTAGTGGATAGTTGCAATTTTTCTGTAGGAACGGGAATACTTGCATATTTAATAGCTTTGAAATTTATTGCGAGTGCCACAATAGATGAAATAGAAGAGTATTTATTACAGATTAGAAATGAGTATCAATTATTCATGCTTTTGGATAGTGTTGATACACTAGTTGCAAATAATGTTTTAGCAGAAGAAAAATCACATGGTTTTACACTGAATATTAAACCTATAATTACTCTAGATATGGATGGTAATTGCATCCTTACTGATAGAGTGAATGGTCGTAAAAAGGGTGCTCAAAAATTAATTGAATATATAAGGCTGTATGGCGAAAATGTAATAGACTATCCTATCAATGTAGTTTATTCTAGTAGCGAACAAGAAGCCGAAGAACTAAAAGAGAAGTTATTTGGATATTTTGGGAAAGATGCAAATATATTTTTGCAAAGGATGACTCCTGCCAATATGGCTCTAGTAGGTGGCGGAGCATTGGGTATTTGCTTTCATTTAAGGAAAAAAATATAGTAGAGAGTATTATGGAAATCAACTTAGAAGAAAAGAAAAAAGAATTTATAGATATATACAATAAATACATTAAAAGAGATGGGGCAAAGGAATTACTGGAATTTCTTACTAAAAGTGATTTTTTTACAGCTCCAGCTAGCACGCAATTTCATTCAGCATATAGTGGTGGACTACTTGTACATTCACTCAATGTTTTTCATAGATTTGAGTCTGCGCTGCGTAATGAATATGGCGAAAACTTTACTGAGAAAGTCTCGATGGAGACGGTTGCCATATGTGGACTTTTACACGATGTGTGTAAAATAGACATATACAAAGTAGATTATAAAAATAAAAAGGTTGATGGCAATTGGGTACAAGTACCATATTATACTACCGAAGATAGTTTGCCATACGGTCATGGCGAAAAGTCGGTGTATATCATTTCCGGTTATATGAAACTTACGAGAGTGGAGGCAATGATTATTAATTGGCATATGGGTGGATTTGACGCTAGAGTAAAAGGTGGTTCTTACTCCATCAGTGAAGCATATTATAAATTCCCATCGGCAGTTATTTTCCATACTTGTGATATGCTAGCTACATATCTAGATGAAGAAAGGTAATTTTAGAGTAGGCATTCGAACTTTTAGAATGCCTATTTTTTGTCTTTTTTCGACAAATTTCTACATGATGTATTAATATATTTTACAAAATTTAAAAAATTTGAAAAATTTTGTAAAAAAATCGTAAAAATCGTTTGCAAAATGCGTAAATATGAGTTAAAGTGGAATTGCGCTTTTCTTCGAAAATATTTCATGTAGAGAAAAGTAGTACTTTTTATAATTAGGAGACCTATATGGAACAAAAACAAGCAGTTGATTTTGACGAAAAAATAATGGAAGTATTACTATCTATTGGGATATCTGCCAATCTAAATGGATATCACTTTTTAAAGGATTCTATTAAGATGGTTATAGATGATCCATCATATCTTAGCAGTATAACCAAAAAGATGTATCCAGCAGTAGCAGATAGATGGAGCACTACAACATCAAAAGTGGAGAGAAGTATTAGACACGCTTTGACAGTGTCGTATAATAAAGGAAAAATGATTTATCTAAATAATTTATTCGGTGTAACAGTTCTAGATGCAAATGATAGACCTACCAATGCCGAATTTGTAGCATTATTAGCAGACAGACTTAGTCTAGAATATGCGAAATAAAAAGATTTTTCGGTATTAAACTTTACAAGTAGTGAAAACAATTGTATAATAAAATGTGTTAAAGGAAGTTTATATTATGACGCATAATGAATATAGAACACACAATTGTGGCGAACTACGAATAACTGATGTTGGACAGACTGTAAAGGTAGCAGGTTGGGTTAATTCTGTAAGGAATCTAGGTGGTCTCACATTTATGACAGTTAGGGACCATTTTGGATTAGTGCAGGTAATAATTGATGGAGAGAGTATTCCTGCCAAAGAGAGTGTAATTGCTGTTACTGGTAAAGTGGTAGAACGTCAGAGCAAAAATCCTAAAATGCCAACTGGTGATATAGAGATAATAGCAGAGAATATTGAAGTATTGGGTGCTTGTAATAAACAATTACCTTTTGAAATAAGCGAAGCAGAGAATACCAGAGAAGATTTGAGACTAAAATATAGATTTTTAGATTTGCGTAATCCTGCCAATCACGAACGTATTGTACTTAGATCCAAATTGCTAAATTTCGTACGTAATTATATGCACAATCACGATTTTCTAGAAGTGCAGACTCCAATACTTACTTCTAGCAGTCCAGAGGGTGCTAGGGACTTTCTAGTACCTAGTAGGCTCAATCCTGGTAAGTTTTATGCATTACCACAGGCTCCACAACAATTTAAACAATTACTTATGATATCTGGTTTTGATAATTATTTTCAGATAGCCCCTTGTTTTAGAGATGAAGATGCTAGATCTGATAGATCACCAGGCGAATTCTATCAGATGGATATGGAAATGAGTTTTGCTACTCAAGAAGATGTTTTTGCTGTTATAGAAAATTTAATGGCTAGTATAGTAAAGGAATTTGTTGGTCTAGATATAGAGCCTAAATTCCAGAGAATGAAATATGCTGATGCAATGCGTGAATATTGCTCAGATAAGCCAGATTTACGTAATCCACTTAGAGTAGTTGATTTGTCAGAAAAACTATCAAAAGCAGAGTTTTCTGTGTTTAAAGAAAAAACTATTAAATGTATCAAGGCTACTTGTGACAAATCTAGAAAATTCTATGATGAAATGACCAAATTTATTGTTGACAATGAAGGTAAAGGTCTATGTTGGTTCAAAGTTCAGGAGAATGCACTTGTAGGTAGTGCTGTGAAATTTTTGAGCGAAGATGAACAAAAGTATATAATGAATACAACTGGTGCCCAAAATGGTGATTCACTATTTATGGTAGCAGATGTAAAAAATCGTGCAGAAAAATTGATAAATGCACTGAGAAACAAATTGGGTGCAGAATTAGGATTGCTATCCAATGAGTATAAATTTGTATGGATAGTCGATTTCCCATTCTATGAATTAGGGGATGAGGGCGAGATAGAATTTTCGCATAATCCATTCTCAATGCCACAGGGTGGTCTTGATGCTTTGCTTAATAAAAATCCACTCGATATATTTGCTTATCAATTTGACTTGGTTCTCAATGGCGTAGAATTATTAAGTGGTGCAGTTAGAAATCATAGTCCAGAAGTAATGGTAAAAGCATTTGAGATAGCAGGCTATGATAGGACAGTGGTAGAAAATAAATTCCCAGCATTATTTAATGCATTTGATTATGGTGCACCTCCACATGCCGGCTGTGCATTTGGTTTTGATAGATTATTGATGTTTATATGTAATACAGATATAATAAGAGATGTTATTGCATTCCCACTTAATAAAAATGCACAAGATTTGCTCATGGGGGCGCCATCTACTGTTACTGAGAAACAATTAAAAGATGTACATATTAAACTAGATGTTTAGTTTTAAATTTTGTATTATATAAACCATAAAAAAAGTATTAATTTAGTTCAAATTAATACTTTTTATTTTTTTATTTATTTTGTGAATTCGTACTTAAATCTTTGTGTTTTTGGATTACTTCCAATAGCATAGCTTCCATCTTTTTCATACATTCCAATTGATTGTAATTATTGGCACTCTCTAGATATTTTTTAGCACATATTTCTCTATCTTTTGGATGCTCTATCCAGTAGTCAATTACTCTAGCCAGGTCTTTTGGATTACGTTTTTTAAATATACACCTTTCATCTACAGCAAAGCCTTTAGTAGCGCTTAGCTTTGAATTTGACACTATGGTGAATTTGCCACAGACTATTGCTTCCAGACAGGCAATTCCTTCGAGTTCAATATCTGCAGTGTGGGCATATATATCACAATAATTGATTACGTCAGCGATATCTTCTCTAGTGAAAAATTTGAATACAGGCTGAATAGGTAATTTTTTAGATAGCCTTCTATAATATTTCTCTTTTGGTCCTTGACCACCGAAAATTAGTTGGATTTTATCTGCATATTTAGAATACTTCATTGCTTTGATGAGTGTATCCTGAGATTTTTCTCTACCAAATCTACCAATAGAAGCAATAACTATTTTATTTTTATATTCGTCTGGTTTAGGTACCGCCTTTGGTTTTACGTATTCATTAACGCCATTGGATATTACATATCCAGGAGTGGTCTTTTTAATATTACTCTCAAAGGTATGTCTAATAAATTCGGTAGGGTAATGAATGCCCATGGTGTATTTATATAGATGTCTATATATAAATTTGTACACTTGATTATTGATAAGTTTGGATTTGTTCATTTTGAAATGAGATGTTAGATTCTCAGCCTGCATATGAAATCCAGCGGTAATCGGTATATCCATCTCTCTAGCAATCTTTGCAGTAGCTAATCCTAGGCTGAGTGGCACCATAATGTGTACAATGTCAACACCAGTAAGAGCATCTACAATTATATCTTTCTGGGGTTTTGCTAGAGTCACACCGACCTTTTCAACATATGCATTTAGTATTTTACCAAAGTTGTAATTTGGCACAACAAAAACATTCTCTTGTCCTTTTTTATCTTTGTCTGCACATAGAATTCTAACAGTATGTCCCTGAGATTTTAAAAATCTAATTAAATTCATTGCAGCAACGGTAGTGCCATTATTCTCTTTTCCGAGTACGTCACACACAATAGTTATTATCATTTCATTTCCTCTGTATTAAAGTATTAGTTATAGTTTATCATATTTGTGAATTATTACCAACTAAAAAATGCCGTGGTATTTTTTGTAGAATATAGGGGAATTTATAATGGTAAAAATTGTAACATTGACAGAGTACAAATCTATGTAAAAATGCAGGGCGTTAGGTGTGAGATAAATGGTTTTTTGTAATAAGAATAATGGTTATATATTTAGTTTGTTTGGCTAGTGAAATATATATAATGATTTGCACAAATTACTAGTAAAGATTGATGTTTGGTAACGGGTAGTACTCATTATGATGTATATTGTTATGGTGAATGTATACGACTTTGTACTGTACTGCAAAATATCTGATTGTTTATTTTGTAGTGTTTGTTTGTATTAATTAATAACATATTATAATGGCATAATCATATAT
>CAKJZJ010000001.1 GCA_918292005.1 Clostridiales bacterium | reverse complement strand
CTATTATATCATATTATAAACAATTTAACAACATTTTTACAACATTTTTTGTAACACTTAAAAAAGTGCTCAAAAAGGCTTGCCTAGTATATCTTTAGAGATTACGATTTTACGTGGCGACTCCCAAAACATACAGGGAGAATATTTAGACAACACTTTTCTTGTCTTTTGTTAAAAAAAAAAGAGGGAGAATATTTAGACAACAACTCTCTTGTCCATAAACAACAAAGTTGTACTCCACTTGTAAAACAAATTTATTTATAATAGAATATGAACAGAAATCTAAAAAGGAGGTAAGACGCCTTGATTAAAATAACAAAAAATATAAAAGACGAGTATACGAACGGTAAAATCCGAAACTTGTTTGGCGAGATAGATAGTGTTTTGCAAAAACGTAGCGAAATACAAGAACGTTATTTGCGTGGCATTACTAGCACCAACACAGTCACAGGAAAAACCGTTCAAGTTTTTTTCGAGAAGTTTATTACTGATTTAGCAGCAGGTTACCTCTCAGGAGAAATAGTATATAATGCTGAAATTGTGGACCAATCAGAAGAACCTGCATATCGTCTTCTTCATCCTTCACACACAGAGCCATTAGATCCTGACACTGCAGCTCAACTTAAATTTATCATTACAACTCTATCCAGCAAAAATGATGACCCGAAAGAGCTCAAAGCGTTGTTCCATGACGCAGTGCTATTCGGATGCGCATACGAGAGACAGTTAGACTTAGCGCCTACAGTAGCAGACTCTTTAGACGGCACCGTCCCTAAAGAATCAGACCCAAACTATACGTACTATACTTTATCGGCTCTTAACACAGTAGCGCTATTCCCTACTGATATAAGTGACGTACAGCAACAAAATGCCATAGCGCTCGTTACTCGTTACGTCTTAGATGCACGTAATTCCGACGACAACCAAGAGCATACGCTATACTATTGTATTGAATGCAATCCGTATACAGGCTTTTACGGCACATCAACATACGACAAGACTACAGCGCAGGACGAAACGGCGAAGTACAAAGAGGTTATAACTTTGAAGGAAGAAAAGGAAAGCACGCACACAATACCTACATTTAGTGTGTTTGAGCCAGACCCACAGATAAGCATTATTGACCCAATAATTTCTTTGGTCATGTCATATGAGAACATTATGAACAACTTAAACGACATGTATCAATATAATGATACAGACGCTAAGTTGAAGATATCTGGCTACAGACCTGAGAACCCACTGACAATACCTAATCCAGCATTCGACCCAACAAAGCCAATCAGTTCGAGCAACTCAGACGTAATTGCTAACCCAGCACGTGCTATTGAGGACAACTACTTACAGAATTCTAAGACATTTTTTGTACAAGAAGGTGGGGACGTTAGTTGGCTACTAAAAGAAATACATGCCGAGGATGCAACAAAATATTTGAAATATTACGTAGATAGCATCTTTCAGGTGTCTGGTATACCTAATACGAACGATAGCGCCTTTAACTCGGGAGACCTTAATGCGAGTGCTATAGATAGAAAATTTTATACTATGGCGCTGATGTTGGACGACATAAGACAGGGTGTCGCTGTGCTGATAAAACACAGATGGGCTAACTTCTTCCAGAGAATCAATCTTATATCTAATACTTATTATAATATTGATGACATCTCTATTATGATTAATACTAACTTACCAAGTATGACAGATGAGACGATTAATCAACAGTTAGCATTAAACGGCATCATTTCTCAGAAGACGTTATTATCTAACCTTGGATACGACTACGCTACTGAGAAGAAGAACAAAGACGAGGAGAAGGAAATACCTTGGGAGACAGTTACACCAGATACGCAGTACGTATCACCAAATGATGTTGACAAGTTGAATTCACAACTAGAAAGCACCACTAAGACAACTACCGCTTCTACTACTGCATCACAGACCAATAACCAAATAGCGAATAAGACCAAAAAGCCTGACTTGGTGCCAGATAAAACTAACAATATTCCAGCACTAAAAACAAGAGAAGGCAGACCTAATAAATAATAATAGTTAAGTTTATGAGTCACCGGCTTAGGTGCCGGTGACCTGTAATAAAAAAATTAAAACTAATAGGAGGATTAAAAAATTATGGAAGGAAATCAAAACATGGACAATCAAAACCAAGAAGGAGTAGACACACAGGCTACTCAACAAACAACTGCGCCTACACAAATAGGCAGACCAGCAGAGAGTGATACACAGAACTTAGACGTGCTATTACAAGACCCTAAGCTTCAAGCAGAGTTTGACAAAAAATTAGAAAAGGCTATAAATAAAGCCCTTACGAACAAAGAGCAAGAATACTCTAAAAGAGAAAGCGCTCTACAAGCAAGCATTAACACAGAGAAAGAAAAAATGAGACAGAATATACTAGAAGAAATTGAACAAAAAAAGAAAGAAGCAGAGGAATTAGCTAAACTTTCAATGGAAGAAAGATACAAAAAACAAATAGATAACCAAGAATTGAAGATAGCTGAGTACGAAAAAGAGCTAAGTACTATTAGAAGACGTGATAAAATTGCAGCAATCGTAAGCGAAAAAGGTTACGATCCAAGACTTTTAAGCCTTTTACGTGCTGAAGACGTAAGTACAGACGAAGAAATAGAAGATTATGTAGACAAAAGAAATCAAATTTTCTTAGAAGCTACAAATGCTAGAGTTCAGACACTTCTAAAAGACCATCCAGATGTATTATTAGGCGATAAAAAGAAGAAAACAGATGAGCCTCAATTTAATTTCAATTTTACAAGTAAAAAATAAAGGAGGATACCCAGGACATGGACGAGGATATAAAAATAAAATGCCAAGATTGTGGAGAAGAATTTGTTTTTTCTGCACGTGAGCAAAAATTTTATAATGAAAAAGGTTTCGTACCACCAAAAAGGTGCAAATCTTGCAGAAATGCAAGAACTTTAAGAAGAAATAAGATAAATTATTAGAAAGGGGGATAAATTTATGGCATCAAAAAAGAAAAATTCAAACAAAAAACAAAATATTGAAGAAGTAAGTACTCCAGTAGAAGAAATAGTTATTCCAGTAGAGGAAGTTACGACTCCTATTGAAGAAGCACCTGCTGCGATAGAAGCAGTAGAAACAGAAGAAGTAAAAGAAGTTGTAAAATCAGAGAAAAAAGCAAAAAAGGAAACTGTTTCTACACAAAAATTTGCGATTGGCGCTCTTGTATATATAAACAGAGGGGTTGAAGCGGACTTAAATGGTTTCTGCTTATTTTCTCAATACAAAAAAGATCCATACACTGTAGAGAGCTACGACGCCGTTAAAGACGTTTATACATTAAGAAGGCAAAAGTTATTGGTCAGATTAAAAGAACGCGATATAGTGGCTCCTGACGAGAATGCGCATGATAGTATAAACAGAAAACAATATTAATAAGGAGGTAAAACTATGAATGATTTTGTTAGTATAGAAATTTTAGGTACAATCGCAGGTTGTTCACTAATAATTACACTACTTACACAAGTCTTTAAGAGATATTTACCAGAAAAAGTAGACACAAAATGGTTGGCTTTGATATTTTCAATCATTGTTGGTATATTACGTATTGTTTATATTGGGCAGTTTGATTTTGCGGGAATAACATCAGGAATCGTTAATATATTTGTACTACTTGCAAGTGCAATTGGAATATATGAAATTGGCCATCCTGTAGCAGGCGAAGTAAAAACGTTGATACAAGGAGGTAAAGCAGATGACAAGGAAAAAAAGTAAAGAAGAAAAAATTGAAGAAGGAAATGCTGAAACTCTAAGAAATTATGAGGAGGTAGAAGAAAATGGCTAAAAGAGGTATTGATATAAGCGGGCATCAAGGTAATATAGACTTAGGTGCATTGAAAAACCAAATCGACTTTGTAATTATTAGAGTTGGGTATGGCGTATCTGGCTCGATTGATTCGAAGTTCAGGAGAAATGCGGATTTATGCAATCAATTAGGTATTCCATTTGGCTTTTATTGGTATTCATACGCATTAGATGTGGATGGTGCTAAAAAAGAAGCTGAACATTTTATAAATGCAATTGCTCCATATCATCCAACTTATGGTTGCTGGTTTGATATGGAAGATGCAGATGGATATAAAAATAAATATGGTATGCCTTCGAATTCTACTTTAAGAGATATGTGCTATGCATTTTGTGAAAAAGTAGAAAATGCAGGATATTATAGTGGAGTGTATGCTTCTCTATCATGGTTTAGAAATCAATTGGCAGGTGATAGACTATCAATATTTGATAAATGGGTGGCAATGTGGCCTACTAGTGGTGGAAAGCAACGTGGACTAGATGTAAATCCAGATGAAGAAACTGATTGGTCAATGTGGCAGTTTACTAGTGACGGATGGTTTGCTGGATATGACGGAAGACTAGACACAAACTATGCTTATCATGAATTTCCAAATCCAGGTGAACAACCTACGCCAACTCCAGAACCAGCACCAAGTCCAGAACCAGCTCCTACTCCTGAGCCAGCTCCACAAGGAAGTACATTAGATTTAGCAACGGCTGTGATGGAAGGCAAATATGGTGATGGAGACGAAAGAAAAGAACTGTTAGGTGATAGATATGATGAAGTACAAGACTTTATAAATCATATATATTCCGCTTCTGTTGATACTCTTGCTCAAGAAGTAATTGACGGCAAGTATGGAGACGGAGACCAAAGAGAAATCGTATTAGGCGACAGATATGATGAAGTACAAAATAAAGTAAATGAAATGCTAGAACCTGCTCAAAAGCCTATAGTGAAAGGCTGCAAAGTACGATTTGTTGGTACAAAATCCTATTCAGGAATACAACTTGCTAGTTGGACATATAATTACATATTTGATGTAATCGAAGTGTCCGGTGACAGAGTTGTAATCGGAAAGGGCAGCGCAGTCACAGCGGCTGTTAATATAAGAGACTGCCAACGCGTGTAGTCTAAAAGGCGGGAATAACCGCCTTTTTTATTTATTAAAAATAAAAAGGAGAAATAAAATGGCAAGATTTGAAAAAGTAAATAGAATTGAAGGAAATATCAGATTACCAGAAAGGTCTACACAATATAGTGCAGGATACGACTTTTTTGCGTTAGAAGACCAGCATATTCCAGGAAAAGGTGCAATCACATATGTTAAAACTGGTGTGAAAATACGCATGGCGGAGGATGAGTTTTTATTGTTAGCAAATAGAAGTTCAAATCCTGGTAAAAAAGAATTAGTTATGATGAATGGGGTAGGAATAATCGATAGCGATTATTATGGAAATCAAGATAATGATGGAGAAATTTGCTTTGCATTTTCTAGTTTGAATGAAACTGGAAGTTTTATCAAAAAAGGTGACAAAATTGGTCAAGGAATTATTCAAAAATTTATTTTAGCGGAAGATGATTTTTCTTCTAATCCTAGAGCAGAAAGAGTTGGAGGGTTTGGTAGTACAGACAAGAAATAAGTTGTACTCCATTTGCACAATATAAAAAAGTAATATATACTGTATACAGGTAGAAATCACAATCGTATGTGATTAGCAGACTGATTGAGGTTTCTCAACCGGTCTGTTTTATTATATTTAAGGAGGCGACTATATGCTAGTAGCGGATATTACATTCGAAAAAATAGTAGAGAAAACAAAACGTATGCTAGGAAAAAACTATAAAGGCGATAAAGAGGTAGTCCCTGTTCAATCAGAGCCAGCCCCAATTGAGGGTCATACTGATGCTTTCTTAACTGTTTCTAACGGCGGTTTCACAGATAGCGAAGTCGCTTTAATCAAGGAAAAAACTAAAAATTATGCATGGTGGGTAGCTAATCGTGGATGGTTAGTTGGTGATTCACACCAAGAATTCCCAGCACTATTTATATATGGCTCAGAAATTGGCGAAATCACTCCTGACGTATTAAATTTTAATGGATTGACTGAGGATAATTTTTACCTTCCTATAAATAGGACGGATATTGTAGGTGAAGTTAATAATTCTTCAAACCACGTATACGTCCAATTTATTAAGGACGGTGAGCAAATAGAGTACGAAACAGATAGAAATGGAAATAACGGTGGGGTAATTGAAATTAACGAAGTGGTGTATAAATTTTATCCAGGTAGACTATATCCAGAAGACAGAGTTATTGTGGATAATAACATCACATATCCAATTTATATGATTTCAAATTTAGATTACTATTATATCCCTGTTGTAGGTGAAATGGGGGAGGCTTTAGAAGGCGCTCATGACACAGAGCCTACAGTTAGAGATAATTTAGAAATACTAGAAGACGTTTGTGAAATGGTAATTCACGAAGCTGCTCAATGGACTAACCGAATGGTAAATACATCTCTTATGAATGAGTGCTGGCCTGTAATAGTAAAATGTTCATGTATTGCATACTTGAATAGAGGTGCTGAAGGATTGAATTCTCAATCTGAATTAGGTCAACAAAATGTATATAATGATTGGGTTGCGTTAATGCATAAACAAATCACAAACCGAAGGTATGTAATATAATTCGAACAAGAAAGGAGAAAAGCAAATGCCAGGAGTTGATTGGGGTAATGTTATTACCGTAGTTGCCGCATTATTTGGTGGCGGAGTCGTTGGCGTTGTAGTAAAAGCACTCACAGAAAAACGAAAATTAAATGCTGAAGCTACTAACACAAACATTAAGAGTTTGTTGGAGATTGATCAAAGAATGAATGAAAGAATGGCGAGATTAGAAGAACGTGTGGCAAATCTTGAACAAGAAAATTATGGATTAAAAACAGACAAATTAAATTTGCAAAAAGAAACAGATGAGTTAAAAACTATTATTAAACAGTTAAAAGATGAAAAAGAAGTATTATTAGAAGAAAATAAAATGTTAAAAGAAGAATTAAAAGTTCTTAAGGAAAAGGAGGTAAAATAATATGTCAGAAATGGATGAAGCAATTTTTAATAGTAAACCCGCACTTCCAAATAAATTATTAAATGAGGATGGTATAACCACCACACTTGCTGGTGAAACTGTCACTGACGCAGTTGCTGAATATGATAGTAAGCCCGCATTACCAAATAAATTTCTAAATCCAGATGGTAGTTACTCTACACTAAGCGAAATTGTTAGTAAAATGGTAGATACTGATATTTTTATTATAGTAGATGAATTACCTGCTAGTGGAGACCCACAAAAGATTTATTTAGTGCCAGATGGTCAAGGTGGTTTTACTGAATATCATTGGACTGGTACTGCTTGGGATGCAATAGGGGCACTTAGCGTTGAATTACCATCACAAATTTATAGTTGGGTTTGGGCAGATAGATCTGCTGCTTCAAAAGCTATGTGGACTGAGATTTATCAAGTAAATAAAACTTCTAATGTATTAGTAATATATACCAGAAGTGATGCACTATGTAGTGTACCATTATTTATTCCAGCAGGTCAATTGGCAAAAGGAAGTCATGTTACTCCAATGGTGTCGTATGTATATTTTGATTACAAACATAGTGCTACTACTACAAACGATTATGCAATGCGAGGGGAATATTGGAAACTAGCGCTTGATGAAAATGAAAATGTTACTAATATAACAGTTTATTCTGATGGTACAACATGGTTTCCTTTCTTACTTACTGATAAAGATTACAGTACACCTTACACACCGCTATATGATGGTTCACCGGCTACTAAAAAATATGTAGATGATAGTATTGCAGCTAGTATTACTGACGCGATAGGGGGTGCGTACTAATGAGTGACTTAACAGATTTATTTACTGATATCGCAGATGCAATAAGATCCAAAAAAGGAACACAAGAGCTCATCAATGCCGAAGATTTTCCAGATGAAATTGAAGAAATGCAAACTGGTGAATTAACGAGTGAAGAGTATGACGAAGCAATAGATGATGTAGATGATATATTAGAAAATACAGTAGTGCCAAGTGATACTATAAGTATAACCCAAAATGGGTTATGTAACGTGGCAAGTTATGCTAATGCTAATGTAAATGTAGTTAGTGATATGAATGCAAAAATTGAAACATTAATTACGGGTTCTGGTACAACTTGGGCACACTCATTTATAACAGAATTACCAGAATTAAATTTTGAAAATTTTCGTGGTAGTACAAACGGCTTTTTTCAAAATTATAATAAATTAAAAACAATTAAAATAAAAAACACAGAGCATGTAGGAAGTATTCAAAGTTGGTTTAGATCATGTACGACTTTAGAAAATGTAATTGGCTTAAATTGTAGTGGTATTGCTAATAATCAAGGTTTTCAAAGTGTATTTGTTTCATGCCCTTCACTTACAGATGATTTTCTTAAAACAATACCTGATTTTTGTGTTCAAGCAACTAATTATAATGGTACAAAAACATTAGCATATATGGGTTTAACTTCAACACAAGCTGCTGTGTGTACGCAGGGAAGCAATTGGTCAGCTTGCGAAGCAGCTGGATGGACTACTGGATACTAGGAGGTGTAAATAAATGGACGTATTGAATACTAAAATAAAAAATATTAAAGATGAGAAAGCTCTCAAAGTAAGGCCGGAAAATATTAAAAATGGAGTAAGCATTTTTGGTATACAAGGCACTTATACAGGTTTAGATACTTCTGATGCTAATGCAACTGCAGGAGATATTCTACAAAATAAAACAGCGTATGTGAATGGAACTAAAATTACTGGATCCATTAGGGTAGCAAGCTCTGGTGCTTCATCCGCTGCGACTTCGGCGAATTATAATTCAAATGCAAAAATTTTATCATTAGGAGCAAATTTCGCTGGATCACCAATGTATATTAGTAATCAATATGCTATAAGTAGTGGTGCGGATAGAATTGTTAATGCAATAGGCTTGACTGCAGATAAAATAAAAAAAGACGAAGTTGTATTAGGCGTAACAGGTACATACGAAGGTTCGGGTTCGAGTTCATTTGATGGAATATATCCATCACCTCATAATTCTGTACAAGACCCTGACGCCAGAATGTATAATGCAAGACTGCAAGACATTGAAATGTGGGATACTAGCCATAAGTTTTTATTACATACCCATGAATGTTGGAATGATAATAATTATTTTTATGAGGATGACGAAGGTGGAGAACGAGGAGAACTAATAGATGAAGAACATTTTTATGGTTTAACTGCAGAAATATACTATCAAGGTGAGCCTCTTACGACAGGTACACAGGTTGACATTTCTTTTAATATTGTAGATAATAGCAATAACGTTTTATTTACTTGCACTGGTACGTTTTGGGATGATGAACTTTCTGCGGTATATAGAACTGTGCCTTTTTCTTTTGATAGTAACGCAGACGGAACTTTTTCAAAAAACGCATTTGAAAGAGGCTATAATATAAGAAATTTTGTATGTACTGTAACAGTAGAAGAATAAATATGATTACATAGAAAGGAACTAATTCATGGCTCGTACAAATAATTTAGAAAATTTTTTAACTGATGTAGCAGACGCGATTAAAAATAAAAAAGGTGATCAAACAGACATACCAGCTGCTAATTTCGATACTGAAATAAATAATTTACCTAGTCAGGGCACTTATCAAAATAAATCAGTTAGAATTACTACAAACGGCACTACAACTGTGACTCCAGACCAAAATTATGATGCCATGACTGAAGTGGAAGTTACTACTCAAATACCTGAAAAATTGTTACAAACTAAAAATTATGAATTTACACAAAATACAAATATAGAATTAGAACCAGACACAGGATATGATGGTTTCGATAAGGTCGGATTAACGATAAATGTGTCCGCAGAACCAATGGAGCCAACTACTGCAACTGCGGATGACCTTATATCTCCTAAGACTGCTTATAGTAATGGGCAAAAAATAACAGGTACTATTGAAGTGCAGCAAACCACGTTGGGTCCAAATATGGATCGTGTTGATGCTACAGTGAATACAAATCTAACTGTATTTGATGTTAATTTGACATATGAAATAGCATTACTGGCACAGTCCGGTGGGACAGAAATGTATATGTACGAATATAAAGACCACGAATTAGGTGAACTATTAGATAGTATTACTGTGTCGTCAATTGGTGGCACTGGAAATTTTCTGAATATGCAAATGGCACTTCAAACTAATAGTCTTTCGAACTTAAATGTGTATGCTTATACTAGGGTTACAGATGGCGCGGGTTATATTTGTGCTGTACAATGGGAAATAGCAAACAAACAATTTTCTACTACACTTAAGACCGCATATTCTATAGCGGTCCCTTCTGACTTTTATCATGTAAACCAAGGTTGCGTTGCTGTAAATCCAGTAAATTGTAATGTTTGGGCGTTAAATAATTACGCAAGAGTTGCAGCTGGTGTACCTGAAAGTGGCGGCTATGTTGGAAAATATGATCCAGTAAATAACACATTTACTAACGTCCAATCTTGGGGGCAAGGTAGTACTGGTGCTGGGTATAGACCAGCTAAGCAATTATCTGCAGAATGGGACAGCACCGGAAGATATTTATATGTAGTAACCAATAAAGCGTATGGTAGATGGAGAATGATTTTATATCTAAATTCTACATACACAAGCTATTCTACTATATATAGCGCTGGAAACGATAATGAGTATTTATGCTTGTGGAATGGGACATATTATTTTAGTGATAACAATCTCAAAAGATTATCTGATCGTAGTATTGTTAAAACTTATGATGACTTAGGCATGGGAAACGGTACTATGTATTGGACGCAACAAAATACATTTTTTATAGTGAATTTTAGTTTAGGTACTTTCACTGCATATTCTATAAATACAAGTTCATTGGAATTAATTAAAATATGGCAGTTTAATTTGACTAATACTACTGTTGCTAATATGGCATTGGCTGGTGCGGCGGTTTGTCCAATATCTAACCATTTGTCGTTATATGCAGAAACACCACAGGCTTATTTCAAAGAATTTTATAGTACTACGTTTGTTCAAACTAATACTGCAAAGATGGGTATAAGTAATTTAGTGAATCCAATAGATGCTACTGCAAAAGTAGGTGATATTCTTACTGGAAAAACTGCATACATTAAAACCGGAAAGCAAACAGGAACTATGCCTAATAATGGAACTCTTACATATATTCCGACGGATTACACGCAAACTATTCCGGCAGGATATACATCTGGAGGAACCGTACAGCCTATGGATATTACTACAAGTAATGCGTATAAATTAGCATTAGCGCAAAGCCAGTATTTGCTAGTAGGAAACAATCCATATATAGAAGTAGAATATTTAGAAGTAACTAGTGGAGCGCCTTATATAAATACTGGCTATAGACATAAAGCAAATACAAAGGTTGAAATTAAATTCCAAGCAAGTTCTTCTAATACAACAAGTTATGTTGCACTTATGGGAGCAAGACAAAACAATTATAATAATTATAGTTATAATTTCTTTACAAGATTTAATAACGCATCTAATTTTTGTTATTCAAGGACTGGTAGAGAAATAACTAACTCTGGTTTTTATAATACCCCAGTAACTCTTACTACTTATCAGAATACCGCAACTTATACAGATGGCACTACTACAAGAACAATATCAGCTGGAGGAACTCTGAATAATGGTACAAATGATTTCTTACTATTTAATTTGAATACTGGTGGAGCAGGAGCTGTGGCTGCTGATAGTACAAATACTACTGGCAATAGAATTTATTATTGCAAAATTTGGGATGATGATGGTGTTACTTTGATGAGAGATTTCATACCAGCAATAAGAGTAGTAGATAACGTAATAGGAATGTATGATAAAGTAACTGATACTTTATATGAAAAATTAGGTAATGGAGTTTTTATAGCTGGTCCAAATAAATAAGGAGGAAATAGAAATGTTAAAGTCATTAGAGGAAAAATTAGTAACAATAAAAAATGAAATAGACGCTAAATTGTTACCAGAAAATATAAAAGCTGGGGTGACTATACTCCGGAGTAACTGGGACTTATACTGGTGAAAATGTGCCAGACGAAGATGTATCATTATAGAGGAGGTAGTAAATGGCTAGAACAAACAGTCTACCAAATTTTTTAACTGATGTAGCAGATGCAATTAAAGAGAAAAAAGGAAGCCAGGCAGACATTCCTGCTGCTAATTTTGATACTGAGATAAGAAATTTGCCAGGTGGCAGCTACCAGTCTAAGACAGTGACTATCACACAAAATCAATCGCAAACAATTATCGATCCTGACACGAATTATGATGCTATGTCAGACGTAACAGTGAATGTATCTGTGCCAGAAAAGCAATTACAAACTAAAAATTATACATTCACACAAAATACCACTACTACTTTGCAGCCTGAACAAGGGTATGATGGTTTTGACCAAGTAGGTATTGAAATAAATGTGCAAGGTGGTTCGCAAGATCCTACAACTGCAACTGCGGATGATATTTTGAACCCAAAAACAGCTTACAGTAATGGACAAAAAATAACTGGAAATATACAAGGAGAATATGAACAAGGCCCAATAGATGTATATTCAGTCAAAACTGATGATTCGAATAATGTGTATCTTTTAGATTATTTTCCTAGTAAAAATATAGCATTAGCACAAACGAGCACATCACCGCAGACGTCGTTGCTTGTACGGAGAACTAACAAATGGTGCGTTTACTACTAAACTTACTATAAATTTATCTGATATAACTTCCGAAATTTCATTAACAGACCCAGCTTATGATATATTTTCTGCCGCAATAAGTAGGACAGCAATTATAAATAACGTTTACAATATTTGCATTACTGGTCGTACTACTCATTTTGATGAGCGTGCGTATTATGTGGTGAGAGTGAATTTAGATGACTACTCTTTATACGAAGATGAAACATATCCGACTTATCTAGGATTAAATGTAGATGATTCGTGGGGTGGGCATCCTGACTTTGGTTACAGAGTTAATAGTTTGGCAACTAGTAATGAATTTTTAACATTTGCGGTGCAACCTAGAACACGTGGATATGTGCCTGGATATCAATATCTTATGAAATTAACTGTTGCTGCTTCCAGCATGACTTCTATATATGTTACTAATTTATCGAATCCAAGTAATGTGCTGAGATGGAGTATAATTAGTGAAGATGGAGGGTCTGTTTTAATTAACTTATCGAATAATACATCTGAAGGATTGTATAATACGTCTAATCTTAATAGGAGTTTTATTCCATCAGGAATAAGTTGCTTTGTTAGAAATGGCACTACTAATTATCTTGTTGTAAGTGATAAAACTCTACGAAGCATGTCTAACACACAGCTTGCTGATTATGGTGATATAATAGAAGATGGATTTTATTATCTATTCGGACATCAAAATAAACTTTATGTGATTTACCCAACTTATATCGTGGTTTATGAGATTAATTTCAACGCTAATTACACATTGACTTTAGTTGGTAGAATATCTGCAAATACGTCAAGAGATTACACCATTACTTCTTATACAAGATTTGTGCAAGTTCCATTTTATGATGCTTATATTTATACCGGGCATCTTGGACAAAGAATAAATAAAATTTATACAAAAACAGTCGACCGTTTACCTAATATGTTTTACACAGACACGTATGAACTTTACAGACCTTATTTGGATTATAATACGTATCCAAGTGAAATTCTGAATGGAAAAAAAGTAATTACACTGGATGGTAGAATCACAGGAACCATGCCTAATAACGGAGAGTTAAGCTATAATTCTAGTGAGAATAATCAAACTATTCCGGCAGGATATACATCTGGGGGTACAATAACTGGCATAAGTATTGAAGATATGAGCGCATATGATTTGTTATTGGAGCAAAGTAAATATTTATTATATGGAGGAACTCTTTATACAGAATTAGAGTATATTATTTTTACTGGAACACAATATATTGATACTGAAATAATTCCTACGAATCATTCAACAGAAGCTAAAGTGAATTTTGATACATATAATAATGATGAACATTTACTTGGTACAAGTCGAGGATACCTATATTATCATTTCACTCCATACAATAATCGATATTATTGGGGGAATGATAATGGAGAAAGTAATGGAGGTAGTTGGACTGCTGGCGCTCATGTAATTGTATATAATGGAGACAATCACGCCATTACCATAGATGGAACGATTATTGGCTCTGAAACTAATATTGCATCTTCTCAAAATTTATGGATAGGTAGAAGAGATACTGAAATTAATTTGCAAGCAACGTTGTATTATATTAAAATTATTGATAAATCTACAAATGAATTAGTGAGAGATTTAATTCCAGTTAAAAGAATATTTGACAACGTTATATGTTTCTATGATAAAATATCTAAAGAATTTTTTGAAAATCAAGGTACTGGAGATTTTATAGCAGGTCCAGAAAAAGGAGAACCTTCTTATATAGAATTAGAATATATACAATCGACTGGAACGCAATATATAGACACAGGAATAAAACCAGATGGAAACACAAGGGTTGTTGCAAAATGGACAAACGGTACAAACAATGGTGTTATTTTTGGGGCTTATAATGGAGATTGGACTGCTGGGTATGGGCTGTATCAAAACGCAGCATCTTCTTCTGGTACTTATTGGAGGCATTATTTTAGCAATGATAATACAAACAAAGTAAGAGTAACTCCGGCGGTGTTAGATATGAACAAGGGCACATTTATTTTTAATAATGAAACTATTTATACTACTGCAACTAAATCTAATACTACATCTTATTCTATGTATATTTTTGCTGGAAATTGGAATGGGTCTAGGGTTGAACAAAAAACGAGTTTATCTCTTTGGTATTTTCAAATTTATGATAATGACACATTAGTTAGAGATTTTGTACCGGCAAAAAGAATTGCGGATAATACGATTTGCTTATACGACAAGGTTTCTAATGCGTTTTTTACAAATCAAGGAACGGGTGTATTTACGGCAGGACCAGAAAAATAAAAGAAAGGAAAAAGATTATATGAGCGAATTATCGAATAATTTACAGATTGCAATAAATGATGTTCAAGTATGTGAAAATTATGCAGACGCAATATTGAATGGCACGGAACCTATAGTACATAAAGAATTGGAATATATACAAAGCACTGGAACGCAATATATAGACCTTGACTATACATTTAACAACGATTGTAAGTTTGTTTTGGAAGGATCCAATTTTTCTGGACTTTCAGTTATGCATGGTAGTGACCTTTACACTAGCAGCGGTGCTAGCATGAGCATAAATTCAGGAAATTTATATTGGAGTTACGTTAGGGATCTTGTCATTATACCAAGTGTTACGTCTAGCAATCTTAAATACACTATAGAGATTCAAAGAAATCTTGTTACAGTAAATGATACAGTGGTTTCATCTGACACAAGTGTAAACACTACTACAACGTTTACTCCTATAAGACTATTTAGAGCAAGATCAAATAATAATTATAGCAGCTATAAGTTATACTCATTCAAAATCTATGAAAATGATGTACTAGTTAAAAATTATGTTCCTGCAAAACATTTATTAACTGAGGCAGTAGGATTATATGAAACTATAAGTAAGCAGTGGTTTTATAATGCCGGTACTGGTACATTTATAGCTGGTCCTGATAAAGAAGACGAAGATGTATCATTATAGAGGAGGTAGTAAATGGCTCGTACGAATAGTTTGGAAAATTTTTTAACTGATGTTTCGTCGGCAATTAAGCAAAAAACGGGGGATAACACACCTATTCCTGCTGAAGATTTCGACACAGAAATATTAGCAATACCAGCACAAGGAACCTATCAAGAAAAAAGTTTGACAGTAAATCAAAATGGAAATGTAACATTATTGCCAGATACTGGATATGATGCATTATCGAGAGTGAGTATTACTACAAATGTGACTGACCCAGAATACGCTACTAATTTATTACTTAGTGAACAAATTCTTGGCACAACGGCTCCTTATAAAACACTGTCGTATATAGAAAGTACTAAGACTCAATGGATAGATACTGGAATTGTATATAAAAATACATACAGCTTGAAAACAAGATTCCAATTCACAAATAGTTCTGACATATCAGGTGAACCTTTTGGGACAAGAACTGTTTCAAATAATACGGCTTCGAAATGTTTATTTATATCAACATATTACAATTGCTGGCTTGCTTGGGGAAGTACAGAAACTTCTAAATCTAGTACAAATATAGGCACAAATACATGGGATGTATATTTTGACAAAAATAAAGTATATTTTAATAATAATTTATTGCATACGTTTACAAATGAAACTTTTACAACTACTGGGTCTTTATATGTATTTGCTGAGCATTATTACAACTTAGATAGTACTGTCGAAAAAGAATCGTATAAAACGTATTCAAGAATTTATTATTTTCAAATATATGACGAAAATAATAATCTATTAATTGACTTAATTCCAGTAAGAAAATTGTCGAATAATGAAATTTGCATGTATGACAGGGTGTCTAATACATTTTTCACGAATCAGGGAACTGGGGTATTCGTAGCAGGCCCAGAGGTATAAATTAAGGAGGTGTGATATGTCACAACTACAGGATAATTTAAGAGAAATATTAAGGCAAAAAACTACGTACCTATTACCAGCTAATATTAAAAAAGACGTTACCATACTAGATGTAACTGGCACATATGAAGGTCAAATTCCTGCGTTGCAATCGAAGTCTATCACAATCACGGAGAATGGTCTTACTACAGTGTCTGCCGATAGTGGGTATGATGGTTTAAGCAGTGTTGCAATTTCTGCACAAGTAGGTGAAGGAGGACCTATCACGCAAGAAGAATACAATATAGACGAAGAATTAGCACGAAGTATACTAGAGGATTTCACACCATACACAGAGTTAGAGTATATAGAGTCTACTGGAACGCAATATATTAACACTGGATATAAAGCAAACCAAGACACCAAAATTGATATAATTATAGAGCCTATTGAATGGGGAGATTATAGATGCCCATTTGGGGTTAGAACCAGTACGTATGTTAGTGACGCATGGGTACACACAAACAGATTTGCTACCTGGATATATAACAGTAAAGATAACATATTGCAAATAGGAAATGATGGCAGAATAGTATTTTCAACGACAAGAAATTATATTGCTA